>DATFNV010000168.1:0-9175 GCA_035266225.1 Gemmataceae bacterium | reverse complement strand
CGTTTCCGCCAGCGCGAATCTATAAGCGATGGGGCACCGGGGGAACAAGCGGAGTTTTTCGTGCGGCGCCGGGGGGCGAACTCGCCTCGCCCAAACCGAACACATCCGTATAATCGGCCGGCCCACGCCCGTAGCCGCAAGCTGCCAGCTTGCGCGCTTTCAAATAGTCCGCAAGCTGGCAGCTTGCGGCTACGGGCGTGCCAGGTCGCCCCTCTTGCGAGGAACAATGGAATGTTCCGCCTCTTCCACGGCCGCGCCGGCCACTACCTCCTGCTCGTCCTCGTCTGGGCTGTCCTCTCCCTGCCGAACCTGGGCGGGCCAAGCCTGTGGGACATCGACGAGGGCAACAACAGCGCGTGTTCGGAAGACATGCTCGAGTCGGGCGATTGGGTGGTGCCGAAGTTCAACGGCGCCTGGCGCGTGGACAAGCCGGCCCTGCTCTACTGGCTGCAGGTCGGGGCGTACCGGACGTTCGGCGTCGGCGAGTTTGCCGCCCGCCTGCCGTCGGCGCTGGCCGCACTCGCCGCAATCCTGCTGACCTACGAGCTGGGCCGGCGGCTGTTCGACCCGGCCACTGGCTTGCTCGGTGGTCTCGTCCTGGCCAGCGCGACGATGTTCTGCGCCGCCGCCCACTTCGCCAACCCCGACGCCCTGCTCAATGCCTGTACGGTGCTGACGTTCCTGTGCTGCTGGTTGGCGATCCGCGAGGGCAACACGCGCTGGCTGGTGGCCGCCGGGGCCGCCGCGGGGCTGGGGGTGCTGGCCAAGGGACCGGTGGCGGTGGTGCTGCCGGCCGGCGCCGTCGGACTGTTCCTGCTCTGGTCGCGCCGGCTCGGCCTGCTGTGGGACCGGCGCGTCCTGTGGGCGGGCCTGGCCTGTTGCCTGGTGTTCGCGCCGTGGTTCGCCTGGGTCACCAACGACACCAAGGGGGCGTTCCTGGAAGGGTTCTTCCTGACGCACAACCTCGGGCGCTACCTGCACCCGATGGAAGGTCACAGCGGCGGGCCGGCCGGCACGGCGCCGGGGATCGGTTACGCCGTGCATGCGCTGTACTACCCGTTGGTGCTGCTCGCCGGCCTGGCGCCGTGGTCGGTCTTCCTCGGGTTGGCGGGCTGGTACGGCCTCGGCCGGCGGGCGCGGGCCGACGGCGCTTCGCCGGAGCCGGCCAACGGGCTGCCGGCGGCGTACCGCTTCCTGTGGTGCTGGATTGCGGTCTGTTTCCTCTTCTTCGCCTTCGCCGGGACGAAGCTGCCGAACTACATCCTGCCGCTGTACGCACCGGCGGCGCTGCTGGTCGCCCGCTCTCTCGAACGCTGGCGGCTCGGCGCCGTCGAGCCGAGCCGCTGGTTGCTGCACGGCGCGCTGATCGGCTTCGCCCTGGTCGGCGTCGCCGTGGCGGTCGCCCTGCTCATTGCGGGCGGGGTGCTGCTGCCGTCCTTCAAGGAGCCGCAATTGTCCGGCGTCGCCGCGTGGGCGGCGGCAGGGGCACTTCCGGTCATCGGGGCGGCCGTCGCCTGGCGGCTGGTGCAGCGGCAATGTCGCGGGGCGGCCCTGGCGGCCCTGGGGGCGACGGCCGTCGCCTTCCTGGCCCCGCTGGCGGCGTGGGGGGTGACCGCGGTGGACGCCGACAAGGCGCCGCGGCCGTTGGTGCAGGCCATGCTGCACGACCAGACCGAACGCGAGATCCGCGTCGTTTGCTATCACTATTTCCAGCCGAGCCTGGTCTTCTACTCGCGCCGCCAGGTGCGGCAGCTGGAGAACGACGAGCAGGCGCTGACCTACTTGCGCTACCCGGTGGAGGTCTACCTGTTCCTGCCCGCGGCGGAGTGGGAACGATTGCGGACGGACGTGCGGACGCCGTACCGGCTGCTGGCCCGGCACCGCGACCTGTACCGCAATTGCGACGTGGTGGTGGTGACGAATCGATAGGTTGAGCCGCTTGCGGCTTAGCAGGGCATGCGAAGCCGCAAGCGGCCGAGGCGTTACTTCGTCTGCACGTTCCCGACGATCATCTGCTTATCCATTTCGAGCTTGAACTCGTACTTGACGGCCCGGGCCTTCTCGCCGTTCATGGTCGGATCGACCTTGATGTCCCAGCGCAGCAGGTTGTTCGGCCGCTCTTCGCGCACGTAGAGCGCGTCGGCACTGACTTCCGGCTCGGCCTTGACGAGCGTGATGCCGGCGGTTTCGCTCTCGGCGTGCGGCAGGCGGTCCCAGACCTGCACGCTGACCGGCTCGGACTTGTAGCTGCTGACCAGGATACGGAACTCGAACTTCAGCACCTGGTTGCCGCCCTTGGTTTCGCGCGACTTGTCCATCATCTGCCGCTGCACGCGCAGCGCCGGATCGACGCCGAAGCCGGCCGTGAACTGCTCGTCGATGGCCACCAGCGGCATGTTCATCTGGCCGACGAAGTCGCTGCCCAGGTACGTCGTCGCCTCGCCCGGGAGCAGGACATACTGACTCTTGTTCGTCAGGTTCGCCAGGCGGTAGACGTGCGGCGTCAGGACCGGCACCGCCTTGTAGAAGTAGTCGGGCGCCAGCTCCAGGCGCGCCACCTCGATGACCTGCTCCTCGCTTCGCGACGGGACGGTCAGCTTCGAGTTGAGGTGGTAGGTCACGCTCTGTCCTTCGCGCGGGCCGCCGGGTCCCTTCAACTTGGCCTGGTGGTCTCGCGGGTTGAACAGGTCGAAGCACTGTTCCAGGGCCGCGGCGTCGTTGATGAACTGGCCGCCCGTCGATTCCTTCTTCTGGCTGTACTCCCGGGCCGCCTGCCCGCGCAGGTCCTTCGCCGCCTTGCCGAAGTCGCCGGGCGGCTGCATGCCGGGGAGGTTTGGGATCGGCTGCGCGCCGGGGGGCATGCCGCCACGCGCCAGGACGGTGAATTCCAGCGTCTTGAGGTCCGGCGGAGCGGAGTTGAGCATCGGCTCGGCGGTGGACAGGGTGATCTTCGCGTCCTTCCAGTCCTCGCCGCTCTGCTGCGTGACGGCGGCCAGGTACTCCAGCTGCACCGCGTCCTTGTCCTTGCCGGCGCGGAGCTTGTACTGCGGCCGCCAGTTGGCCGTCCCCACCAGGTAGTTGAGGCGCACCTTGCCGGCACCGCCGTTCTTCTTGTCCACGATGATGACGGCGTCGCGCTCGGTCTTGCTGGAGCCGGCGGCCAGCTCCTGCAGCTGCCGCTGCACGAACGCCGCCTGCTCGGCGTTGGTTTGCATCTTCTGTTCCAGCTCGACCATCTCCTTCGCCTTGGTGGCCCGCTCCTCCATGACGTACTTCGACAGGGCGATGGCCGAGTCGCTGTTGAGGTTCCCCTTCTCGGTCGCGTGCTGCGTGCTGGCCTGGGTGAAGCCCTCCATCTTGGTGAGCAGCCCCATGTTCTGCTTCAGGGCCTCGACGTCTCCCTTGAGCTTTTGCGCCTCGGTTTGGAGCTTGCGGTGCTCGGCTTCGAGCTTGCGCACTTCCTCGCGGGTGTCCTCCTTGATGGCGCGGTTGCGGAAGCGCGTCGTCAGGACGCGGATGCTGTCGCTGCCCTCGGAGTAGAGGGTGCCTTCGACGGTGGCGTCCGGCAGCGGCGTGACAATCAGCTCGACGGTGCCGGCGCCGTCGGGCACGTCTACCTCGCGGGTGACGAGGGCGGTGTTCTGGTAGACGGTGACGGCCGTGATGCGGCTGGGGGCCGTCTTCGGGGCGTCCGCGGCGGCCTTGGGCTCGGCGGCCCCGGTCAGCAGGGTCAGGGCTAGCGCGCCGACGCCGAGGGAAACAACGGCGCCCAGCGAAAGGTAGAGGCGCTTTCTCATCGAACTCTCCTTGGAGGTAGGGGAATGCAAAGCGAAAGCCCGCGGGATGCAACCCGTGAGCTTCATTTCAACTTCCACAAACGCATATTCTTCGCGGAGCTGCCGCCCAGGGCGTGCGTGCCGTCGGGGCTGAAGGCGAGGCACCAAACCTGCTCGCCCTCGCCGGTGCCCCAGGAGCGCAGCTCCTTGCCGGTGGCGGCGTCCCAGGCGCGGATCACCTTGTCCTCCGACTGATACTGACTACTGCCCGAGAGGACCTGCTTGCCGTCGGGGCTGAAGGCGACGCGGATCACGGCGTTGGCGTGCCCTTCGAGCCGCCTCGCTTCCTTGCCCTTTTCCACGTCCCACAAGTACACGACGTGGTCGTTGCCGCCGGAGGCGGCGCGCTTGCCGTCCGCGGCAAAGGCGACGGCATACACCTCCCGCGTATGTCCGTCAAAGAGTCGCGCCTGTTTGCCGGACGGTACGTCCCAGAGGCGCACGCTGTGGTCGTGGCTCGCGGACAGGGCCAACCGGCTGTCGGGCGAGAAGGCCACGGCGGTCACGTCGGCGCTATGGCCGACGAGTCGCCGCAGTTCCTTGCCGCTGTCGGCGTCCCAGAGGCGCAACGTGGTGTCCTCGCCCCCCGAGAGGAGCGTCTTGCCGTCGGGGGAGAACGCGACACAGCGCACCCCGCCGGTGTGCCCCTCCAGCCGCGCCCGTTCCCGGCCGCTCTCGACGTCCCACAGGCGGACGGTGCGGTCGCGGCTTCCCGAGGCGATGAAGTGGCCGTCGGTCGAGAACGACACGGCGGTGACCGCGTCCCGGTGCCCCTCGAAGCGGCGCAGCTCCTTGCCGGTCGCCACGTCCCACAGCCGTAGCGTCCTGTCATCGCCGCCGCTGACGGCCCGCTTGCCGTCCGGCGTGAAGGCGACGCACACGACGGCACCGTCGTGCCCGGTGAAGGGGGACAATTCGTCCTTCGTAGCGGCGGCGAGGGGGCCGGCCCGGCCCACCTCGCGGGCGATGTCGGCGAACGAGGCGACGACGACCGACCGCTGCACCGTGCCGCCGGGCACCTTGAGCGGGCCGAGCAGACGGGCCAGCGCGGGCGAGCGCTGCAACAACTCCGCAAACTCCTTGACGGGCAGCCCGACCTCTCCGGCCATCGTCGCCAGGTCGAGTGTCTCTTCATAGCGCAGGGCGACCGTGCTGACCGGCTCCGGCTCCTCCGCGGGAACGTCCAGTTTGGCCAGCGCTTTCGTGAAGCGCTCACTGTCCTCGTCGAAGCGGGCCTTGAACTCGGCTTCCGTCGGATAGAGTGCCTTGACGGCGGCCACGTCGCCCTTTGCGAACGAGGTGCGGTTCTTCAGGACGTGGGCGCGGACCTGGTCGGCCTTGGGAGTGACGCCCTTGAAATGACACGAGATGCACGACAAACCGTTCTCGACGACGCGGTCGGGGCGCCGGGGGTCGCTGACAATCTCGACGGGGGCCCGGTCGATGCGGCGGCCGGAGCCGTCCACGAGCATGTTGCCGAGCAGGCCGTTGGGCAGGTGGAACATGATCTCGCCGCCGTCGTGGACGAACGACCCGCCGCCAGCCGCGAGGCCGAGGGGGTGGTCGAAGACGTTGCGCCGCTCCGTATTGTCGGCGAAGTCGTAGGTGCGCCAGTAGGCGCCATAGCTGGCGTCGTGGCGCTCGATGATGCGGTTGTTCTTCGACACACCCGACCCGTTGAAACCGGCACGGGCGGCGGTCCTCTCTTGCTCGTCGGCAACCCGATCGACGCCAACGAGTCGCTCCAGCCTCTTCTCGTTGTCCGGCAGACCGAGCAGGTCGTGGTACAGCGGCGGCCGCGAGGCGGTGGCGACGAGCCAGTCGCCGCGCAGCAGCGGCAGCTCCGAGCCGGTCGCGGCGGCCAGCGCCCGGGAGTTCGGGGTCTCCTCGGCCGGCCGATAGGGGTAGGCCGCGACGAACTTCTCCCACGAGCGGGCGTTCCACTTGTAAGCGCGCAGGTCGATGCGGAAGATGGTTTTGGGACCGTCGATCGGTTTCGGGGCGGTGACCCGCGGGTGCCAGGACAGGGCGTTGACGAGCTTCGCTAGGGCCCGGGCGTGGGTACGCAAGTCGTCGTCGGTTACGCCAGCGTTGGCGAGGTGGGCGAAGCTGACGTAGCGCAGGAAGCGCCGCTCCCACTCCGGGAACGAGCAGACGTCATCCACGGCGAGGCGCAGCACGGCGTCGTCATCGACGAAGGAGCGTGGGGCGGCCGGCTGCCAGTCGGGGGCGCCGGCCTCGATCCACTGCTTGAGGATGGCGACGCCGGGGGCACCGGGGGCGACGTATATGACGGCCTCCCGAGGCGGCATCTCACCGAGGCGGGTGCGCTCATACAACTCCGACTCGGCCGGTTTGCCGGGGACCACTTTCTGCCGAGCAACGAGGCGCTCGCGGTCGAGGATGTAGCCGAAACCGCCCTTGGATTTGCCGCCGGGGCCGTGGCAAGAAGCGCAGTGCTTGGCGAGGACGGCCTGCGCCTGCGCGGCGATGGGAGGGGGCTCGGCCCGAACGACAGGGGCGGCGAGCAGCAGGGCGAGCAGGGCGGGTGCGAGTCGCGTCATGGCGCTCTCCCGAGTGAGGGGCGATCTCCCAACGCCGTAAGTGATTCAGCAGTCAAGGCGGCGACTTACTCTTGCGTGAGTCTAGGCGGGAAGGGATTGGCGTTGCAAGCTGCCGTTACAGTGCCGTTGCGCTGGCGGCGGGGTCGGTGCCGGGGCACTCCGGATAGAATCCTTCTCGTGAGGCTGCTTGAATAGGAGAAGCGCCTGTGCCAAAATCCCCCCAGCGACGCTCCCTGGAGCAAACCTGGAGGTTCCTGCCGGGCCGGCATCAGGGCGTTCCGGGGTTGACCGTGCTTTTCCGTCCGGCCAAGCGGAGACAGGAGCCTTGCCATGCGTGAGATCGAGGTCGGCATTCGGATCGACATTCACGAGGGGCTGTCGTTTTTCGGCACGGAGGAGATCAACGATCTCTTGCGACTGGGCGGGCGAGTTGTCGCCGTCGAGCCAGGCGGCGCCATCATGCGCAAACTGGGCGAGGATGGGGACACTGTCAGCCTCACGCTCAGCGGCTTTAGCCTCAAGGTGAAGATCGAGGATGCCTGAGCGGTTTGCCTCGTGGGCCTAAACTGTGGAGGAGACGATGGCCGTCCTGATCGAGGCGTTTTCGGTGGTCGTTCGCAATTCGACCCTGGCCGCCAAGTATCCCGGCGGCGTGGAGGGCTATCGGGGTAGGCCTCGCCACCCAACCGCCCGCCCCCGGGGTGGTCGAAGCCGCCCTCCGCGCTTCGTACGAAGCGCTCCATACGGCGGGAGGGATCGACCAAGGTCAATGCCCCGCCAGCCGCTTTAGCGCCGCCGTCGCCTGTGTCGTCAGCCAACCGCTCGGCGTCCCCCTGCCCAGCCGCTCCAGGAACGCGCGCGCCTCCGGCGTCCGCATCTGCTCCAGCACCTCCACGCCGCGCACGGCCGCCAGTTGCACTGGGGTGAGCGGCTCCCGCTCGCGCAGGCTCAGGATGCCTTCGGCCCGCCGCACAACCTCAGCGGACACCTTCCCCTCAAGCGCCGTCCGCAACGGACGTTCTGCTTCGGCGCCCAGCGCCTTCAGCTCCTCGGTCGCCTTCTCGCGCACCTCGAATTCGTCGTCGTCGAGGTCGGCGATCAGTCGGGCGACTCGCTCGGCGCCCGCGGGTGACGTGTCGGTGAGGCGCTCGCGCAGCAAGGGCAAGGCGTCCGCCGGTGCCGCCGCCAGCCGCCACATTGCCCGGTAAGCCTTGACCCCGTCGTCGCCCATCAGGTCCTTCCACCATTCCTCCGCCTCGGTTGCCGAGATCCGCCGCGCCGTGGTCCGCTCGTCCGCCAACGCGGCCACGTCCCACGCCAAGGCCGTCCTGTCCCAGCTGCCGGAATAGAGGCGTTTGCCGTCACGGGAGTAGGCCAGCGACTCGACCCAATCGCCGTGCCCGGCGAAGCGCACCTCCTTCTCCTCCTCCAGGACGTGGACGTAGACGCGCCGCTGCGGTCCGCCGCGCGCGAGGTAGCGGCTGTCCGGAGAGAAGGCCAACGGGCCGAGCGAGAACTCCTCGTCCACGATGCGGGCGCGTTCCTTCCCCGTCGTCACCTCCCAGAGGCGCACGCTACGATCCGAACTGCTCGAGGCCACGGTGCGGCCGTCCGGGGCGAAGGCGAGGCAAACGGCCGCCTGGTGGTGTCCGGCGCAGCGGCGCACCTCCTCCCCCGTCGTCGTATCCCACAGCCGTACCAAACGGTCCTCTCCGGCCGTGGCGAGCAGACGCCCGTCCGGCGAGACGGCCAGCGCGGACAGTCCCGTCTCGTATACCAAGCGGTTCAACTGCTTTCCCGACGCGAAGTCCCACAGGAACACCAATCCGTTGCGCTGGTAGGACGCCAGCACGCCGGCCGACAGGGCGGCCGAGACGTGCTCGGCCGCGTGCCTGTCCGCCCGTAACGGGGCCAATTCCTTCGCGGAGGCGACGTCCCAGCGCCTGACGCCGGCCTTCTCGCACGCCACCGCCAGCAGCTTCCCGTCCGGCGACCAGGCGACGTCGTGAACGTCGTGGGAGAATTCGGCGAGGGTACATATCTCCTTGCCGGTGGCGGCGTCCCACAGGCGCAGCGCACGGTCCCTGGTCACGGCCGCGACGGTCTTGCCGTCGGGTGAGGGCATCAGGGGCCCCGCGGGGCCGCGGTCCGTGGCGAAAGTGCGAAGTTCCTTGCCGCTGGCGGCGTCGTGCAGCCGCGGCAGCCCGTCCCAACCGGCGAGCGCCAGCGTTTTGCCGTCGCGAGACCAGTCCACCTTGACCCCGGACTCGCAGCGAGTTTCCGGGTGGCCGAAGACGTCCAGCCGCTGGCCTGTCCCCACGTCCCACAGGTGGGCCTTCTGGTCCGAACCGCCGGAGATCAGTCGCTTGCCGTCCGGCGCGAAGGCCAGGCCGGTAACCTTCCCCTCGTGTGCGACGATGCCGCGCAGCCGCTCCCCACTCGCGAGGTCCCAGAAGATGATGCCCTGCCCCTGCGCCCCGCCGCCGCTGGCCAGCAGCTTGCCGTCCGAAGAGACGGCCAAGGGGGGCCTCGCCTTGCCGTCACCGAAGCGGCGCAACAACCGGCCCGTCGTCACGTCCCAGACGCGGATGTCCTGCTCGCCGTCGGTGGACAACAACAATTTGCCGTCCGGGGTGAAAGCCACGGCGCTGACGGTGGCTCCTGTGTCGGTCAAGCGGCGGACCTCCTTTCCGGTGTCGGCGTCCCAGAGAGAAAGTGTCCCGCCATCGGGGCGCGGCGCCGCCAGGAGCTTGCCGTCGGGCGAAAAGGCCAGCG
>DATFNV010000167.1:0-18045 GCA_035266225.1 Gemmataceae bacterium | reverse complement strand
CGTGTGGATCGGCGGGCAGTGGGAGGCGTTCCAGGAGCAGCGCATCGAGCGGGAAGTGGAGCGCCTCTATCCTCACCGTGACCTCGTCGCCGGTGAGGCCTTCTTCGCCTTGGCACCGTAGCGGACGGGCGGTTACGCCCTGTCGATTGCGAACCGCTGCCGATCACCGAAGCCGTGAACTCCCATCTTCTCCTTTCGCGGCGAACCTGTTTTTCGAGCGCGTCGGAGCGCTCTAATCGGTTGATTAGAGCGCTCCGGCGTCGTCTCAGTACATGTCCTCACCGCCGCCGCCCGACTTCTTCTCCTCCTTGGGCGCGTCGGCGACGAGCGCGTCGCTGGTCAAGAGCAGCGTGGCGACGCTGGCCGCGTTCTGCAGCGCGTAACGCACCACCTTCGTCGGGTCGATGATGCCGGCCTTGACCATGTCCGTGTACTCGTCGAGGCGGGCGTCGTAGCCGTAGTTGGGGTCCTTGCTCTCCAGGACCTTCGACGCCACCACGGCCCCGTCCTGGCCGGCGTTCTCGACGATCTGCACGATCGGCGACTTGCAGGCGCGGACCACGATGTTGAAGCCGATCTCCTCGTCGTGGCTGAGGTCCTTCGGCTTGAGCCCCAGGCTGGCCCGCAGCAGGGCGACGCCGCCGCCCGGCAGAATGCCCTCCTGGTTGGCCGCCCGCGTCGCGTGCATGGCGTCTTCCACGCGCGCCTTCTTCTCCTTCATCTCGCTCTCAGTCGCGGCCCCGACGTTGATCTTGGCCACGCCGCCCGACAGCTTGGCGATCCGCTCGCTCAGCTTCTCCTTGTCGTAGTCGCTGGTGGATTTTTCCAGCTCGCGCTGAATGAGCTGCACCCGACCCTGGATCGTCTGCTTCTTGCCGGCGCCCTCGATGATCGTCGTGTTGTCCTTGTCGATCTTGACCTTCTTGGCCTTGCCGAGCTGCTCCAGGGTGACGTTCTCCAGCTTTTCGCCGAGGTCCTCGAAGACGGCCCGGCCGCCGCTGAGGATGGCGATGTCCTCGAGCATCGCCTTGCGGCGGTCGCCGTAGCCGGGCGCCTTGACCGCGCAGCACTTGAACGTCTGCCGCAGCCTGTTGATGACCAGCGTGGCCAGCGCCTCGCCGTCCACGTCCTCGGCGATGATCAGGATCGGCTTGCCCTGGCGGAAGACCTGCTCCAGCACCGGCACCATGTCCTTGCTGTTGGAGATCTTCTTCTCGTAGATGAGGATGTATGGGTCTTCCAGTTCGCACTCCATCTTCTGCGGGTCGGTGACGAAGTACGGCGACAGGTAGCCGCGGTCGAACTGCATGCCCTCGACGAACTCGTGACTGGTCTCGAGGGTCTTGCCCTCCTCGACGGTGATGACGCCGTCCTTGCCGACCTTGGCCATCGCCTCGGCGATGATCTTGCCGATTTCGCGGTCGTTGTTGGCGGCCACGGTGGCGACGTTTTCCAGGTCCTTCTGCGACTTGACGTCCTTCTTCATCTCCTGGAGCCGGGCGACGATGTCCTCGACGGCCTTCTCCATGCCGCGCTTCATGAGCATCGGGTTGGCGCCGGAGACGACCGCGCGCAGGCCCTCGTTGTAGATGGCCTCGGCGAGGACGGTGGCGGTGGTGGTGCCGTCGCCGGCCACGTCGCTGGTCTTCGAGGCGACCTCCTTGACCATACGGGCGCCCATGTTCTCGTAGTGGTCGGGCAGGTCGATTTCCTTGGCGACCGTGACGCCGTCCTTGGTGACGGTCGGCGAACCGAAGCTCTTCTGGAGGATGACGTTGCGCCCCTTGGGCCCGAGAGTCACCTTGACGGCGCGGGCCAGCTTGGCGATGCCCCGACGCATCGCTTCCCGTGCTTCCTGGTCGAACGCGATCTGCTTCGCAGCCATTCTGCCTCCGATGGTGATGTCTGAAAGTTGGTCGGTGTTTGCAGGGGCTTTATCGTTTCGCGCTCGCGAGTGAGCGCGAAACGATAAAGCCCCTGCGCGATTACTTCTCCAGCACCGCGAGCACGTCCTCCTCGCGCATGAGGAGGATCTCGTCGCTCTTGCCGCGGTCCTTGAACTCGTCGCCGGCCCAGGACGTGAAGAGGACCGTGTCCCCCTTCTTCACCTGCAGCGGCCGTCGGTTGCCGTCCTTGAGGAGCCGCCCCGGCCCGACCTCGAGGACTTCTCCCTTCTGCGGCTTGTTCTGGGCGGTGTCCGGCAGCAGGATGCCACCCGAGGTCTTCTCCTCCGCCGCGAACCGGCGGACGACGATGCGGTCACCCAACGGCTTGATCTTCATCGCACTCTCCCTGGCGAATCGGTCGCTGATGACAAGCGGTTCCAGTGGCAACAGTGTCCCGGGGGCAGGGATAGCAACTCCCGTGCCCGGCGCGGCGTGAATGCCACAAATGCCAATGGAATCACATTTTATGGCAAACGTGTCGCGATGACCTTGCGGCTCACCCTGCCAAGTTGGCGCGGCGCAGGCGGTTTCGGCCTGTCGGAATGGCAGCCGTTCAGCACCTACTTCACCTCGGGCCGGTTGTTGCCGTAGGACCACGGCTGGCCGGCGAACGGCAGCGGTTTCGCCGGCACCGGCACGGCCCCGGGCTTGAGCTGCTTCGCCAGTTCCAGCCCCTGGTCGCGCATCTGCCCCCCCGCAGTGATCTCCAGGTTGCTGTAACTGGTCAGGCGCGTCTCGTAGCCGCCGCCGTCGGGGCCGAAAGCATCCTCCGTCGGGACGTAGCCGACGCAGCCGTTGGCCAGCGACACCGGGAAGGTGAATGGAAAGCCGCTCTTCGCCTTCTGGTCCAGCCCGAAGCGGCAGAAGTATTCCGCCGGCGTCGTCAGGAAGATCGCCGGCCCAACCTGCACCGCCTGCACCTCCGCCTCGGCGACCGGCTCCTTCTTCAGCTTCGCATCGAGCAGGACGATCTCCTTGGCGAAGGTCCACTCGGTCGGGCCCACCTTCGCCGGGTCCTTCTCGACCATGTCGAGGCACTCCTTGACGCGCTCCGGCGACGGCACGCGCCGCTTGATCTGCATCCCCTTCGAGCGCGCCTCGACCGGGACCAGCGCCCCCGGCTCCATCGTCAGCAGCACCTTGAGCGCCTCGGCGCCGACCTTGCCGCCGACCAGCTGCGCCCAGCGGTCGCCGTCGGGGTACTTGTATGGGCTCTGGTTGTCCACCTGCGTGATGTCGCCGGACGCGCCGTTGAGGAACACCACCACGGCGTCCTTGCCGTAGTAGCCCTGGATGACCTTTTCCAGGTAGTGAATGTAGTTCGCGGAGATGCCGCCGGGGCTGGTCGTGGCGTGGCAGGCGAAGTTGACCACGCAGCCCAGGAAGTTCTTCTTCTCGTCCCAGACGCCGATGACGCCGACCTCGGGGTCGGTCGGCCCGGCCGGCTCGACGATGTCCGGGTTGCCCTGGCCGGGGTGGGTGACGGTGCGGCCGTCGCGCATCTTGAAGCGGCGGTTGAAGGCCACGCTGCGCTCGCTCCCCTTGCCGATGCCGGCGCGGGCGGCGACGCGCGACTCGTCGGCCCGGCAGACCGCCTCGACGATGGCCCGTTCGACCTTTTCCAGATACTTCGGGTCGGCCGCGGTGGTCTTCTCGTAGGCGAGTTTCTGGACCGACTTCGGGGCCTCGTCGTACTCGCCGGGCATGACGCCGGACATCGGCCCGGAGGAGTGCGAGTGCGAGGCGCCGAGGAGGATGGCGCCTTCGGGGATGCCGGTCTTCTTGGCGATGGCCTTGCGGACGTTGAGGACGGTCTGGCGGTGGACGAAGAGGGCGTCGAGGCCGACGAGGGCGACGCGGTTCTTGCCGTCGTCGAAGACGGCGGCGCGCACCTTGCACGGGTCGTGGAGCGACTTGTGATAGGCCTTGCCGTAGCCGCCCGGGGCCTCGCAGCCGATTTCCGGGGTGATGTCGCGCTCGGCGAAGCCGGCCTTGAAGGTCGGGGCGGCCGGCTCGGCAGCCGGGCCCGTCCTAATCGCGAGAAGAAGAGCGGTCAGGGAGAACAGCAGCGCGCGCACGGTCGTGCCTCCGAAGTTGTACGCGGTGGGAAGCGGAACGGCGTTGATTGTAGGCTCACGCCGCCCGGCGGGGTAGAATCGGTGGTTAGGCGAGCGGCAGCACTTCTTCTGCCCTACCTGCCGACACCGGGGAAGGGTGGGGTAAGCCGTCCCACTCTGGAAGGTGACCGTGATGGTCATGGGGCAACGCTCGGGGGGGACGAAGCGGCGACGGCGACCGGGTCCAGGATTGTGAGGCTCGAGAAGCGGGCGAAATCGGCTACGTTGAAGGTGAGAAGGTGCGTGAGGCCCTGGGCGCGCAGGGCGGCCACATAGCGGGCGTCGTGGGCGACCTTGCCGTGACAGGCGTTGGCCACGACGAGGATCCGCCATTCGGCGAACAGCGCGGGCGGATCGGGGAGCAAGGGGAAGAGGGCCTGGATTCCGGCCAGTGTCTGATGGCATTCGGCGGCCGACAGCCCCAGGCCGTCGTTCGCCACCGGGCGGGTAGCGACGACCCAGAACTCGTAGATCGACTGCGGGAGGGTGCGGAGGGCGTGGCCTTGCGCCCGCAGGGCGGACAAAGCGGCCACGGCGATGGGGTGCTGAGCAGCCGTGGGGTCGGAGAAGCGGAGCAAGACGTTAGCGTCGATGACGACGCTCATTCGCCGCACCCGTCGTAGATGCTCTCACGACTGACGTCCGCCTGGAACCCGGGCGGGTAGCGGTCGGCGCGGCCGCGTACGGTGGCGAGAAGCTCGTCGAATCGGGCCTTCCACGGGTCGAAGGGGAGGTCGCCCGGCGGGGTGGGCGGATGGCCGTTTACGGCCTCCGCCCCGGCGACACGTTCCAAGACGGGGGTGACGAGTTGCTCGACCGTGACGTTCAGGGCGGCGGCCCGGCGGGCGAGTCGCTCGTAGGTGTCGTCGAGGATGGTGAGTTGCGGCATAGCGATCCTCCTTTGGCCATCCTACCACGGACAGCTGTGCTGCCGCAACTGAGGGGATGGCAGGCAGGAAATCTAACGGGGCCCTGCAGGCGGCCAGCCTGCAGGGGAGCCGAGACGATCGCCAACACCCCGACGAGGTTCTGCGGCGCGACGCAAAGGGTGGGTGCCGGGGTGGAGTAGAATGCGAGCTGGCCGACGGGGCGGGTGCTTACGCCACTCGTGAACCGAATGCGGGTGACCGGTCGCACCCCACTCGCGTCAGGACCGGAACCGCCGCTGCCGCCCCGAGAGAAGAGGGCCCGCCCTGTTTCTTGAACAGAAATCCGCCTTATCGGACGTTCCGGTCGGGTCGGGACGGCGGGAAAGGTCGGGACCGGGGGGGCGCATCACATGCCCGCTCGCGGCATTTCCTCTCGGCCCGACCCGATGGCGACCCATGGTCCGAAGTTTGGGCCGCGAGCGGGGCCCCGTCCGCGAAGGCGACTGCCGCCGCGAGGAAGACAATCGCACTGCCGAGGCGCGTCATTGGGGCGGCCGACGCCGATTTGTTCCGTAAAGCCTTTGGCATAAAGCACCTGCGTGAACTGTCCCTCAGCGCTCCATAAAGCACCTGCGTGAACTGTCCCTCAGCGCTCCATGCGTGAACTGTCCCTCAGCGCCTGCGTGAACTGTCCCTCAGCGCCTGCAGCGCCTGTCCTCAGCGCCCTCCCGTGAACTGTCCCTCAGCGCCCCCGTCCCTCAGCGCCCCCACAGGAAAAAGTGGGAATCGAACCCACTGACTCACCGTTCGGTAATGCACGGACGTTCAAGAATGCAAGGGTTTGGTATTTAACAGGTTGTGCCATGAACGTGGACGCTCATCCACCGTGTTGATAGCGCCTGTTCACTACACCAGGCGCGACGTAACTCATTTTTCCCCATTACGTTGCGCTCCTTACGCGAACCGACAGACTGAACCCGTTGTTCGCACCATTTTCGAGGAGCGATTCGCACTTTGCGGGCAAATACTCATGATAGACCCAAGGCGAGTCCTCCGCGTGTGAGTCAATCGATGTCGAAAGCAGCACTGGTGCAAATACTTGAGCGCTGGACGGGATCGCACGAGTGCGACCTCGATTCGAGTTTTCTCACCCGATTTCTGACCAAACGCGACGAAGACGCGTTTGCGGCTCTCGTCCACCGACATGGCCCCCTCGTATACGGAACATGCCGGCGAATTCTCGGCAATCGAACCGATACCGAGGACGCCTTCCAGGCGGTCTTCTTCGTCCTCGCTCGACGGGCCCATACGCTGAAGCTGGACCGCAGCATCGGCCCGTGGCTGCATGGCGTGGCTCTGCGGGTCGCGAAGAAACTTCGCGGTCAAATCGTTCAGCGGAGATTGCGAGAAATGTCAGCGGCCAAATCCGAACGGGTGGAGGCGGCAGAACCCGAACACGATTTCTGGGCGATCATCGACGAGGAACTCGCGCGCATGTCGCTGCCGCTGCGCGAGGTGCTGCTGCTGTGTGATCTGGGCGGGCAATCGCACTCGCAGACAGCGGCGTCGTTGGGATTGGCGAAAGGCACGATCACCAAGCGATTGGCGAAAGCCCGCGAAGAATTGGCGACACGGTTAAAGCGTCGCGGCATCACGCTCGGTGTCGGCGCTTTGTCAGCAATGATCGCGACACAAGCTTCTGCGTCGGTTCCCGCACCGCTTTTACTGGAAACGGCCAGGCAGGCGGTTGCGTTTTCGTTCCGACAAGTCGTCGGTACCGCAACGGCGAAAACTCTGGCGGAGGGAGTCATGCGTTCACTCAAATTCGGTGTGCTCAAGGTGTGGCTCGTTGTCGGCCTGCTCGGACTGATACTGACCGGCGGCGGGCTGATGCTCGCGGGAGGACCGGACGATCCAGGCGAGAAGAAGGTCGAGCCACCACAGGCCAAGGCGGACCCGAAGCCCCATGCGGCGAAGGCCGGGACGATGTGGAAGGAGTGCTTCACGGGCGAGTATGAGAGCAGCTTGCCCGTGTCAGTGGCCTTCTCCGCGGACGGGAAGACGTTGCTCACCGGCGACACCAGCGGCGAAGTCATGGCCCTGATACTTCCACGCGACGATCCGACATACCGATGGAAGTCCCAAGCCGGCGGGACGCACGCGGCGGTGGCGTACTCGGCCGATCAGAAGAAGGTGTATGCCACGACTGCGCACGGCGTTTGCATCTTCGACGCGGCAACGGGCAAATCAGAAGTCCGCATCGAAGCGACGGACAGCAACCCGGTCGCCATCGGCGTATTCCCGGATAAGACCGACGCCAGGTTCCCTCAGGTGCAGATCGTGTTCGGCAACGCCCGCGGCTACTTCGTCAAGTCGTGGGCCGGTTATTTTGGCAAGCCCGCCGACACCATGAGCACCATTCAAACCAGCACCGTCGCGAAGGACGCGAAGCCGGCGGACGCGGCGGCCGTGCCGCTCGCGGTCGATCCGAAGGGGCGGAGTGCAATCATGACGGGGCCGCGCGACGCGAAGACGAACAAGAACGTCCTGTGGGCCTACGTCTGCGGCGACTACTCGAAGGACAGCCCCGGCAAGCGCGTGATGGTCGGCCACACCGCGACCGTCGTTTCCGCGGCCTGGGCGAAGGAAGGCAGCACGGCCGTGACCGGCGACGCCGACGGTCGCGTGATCGTGTGGGACGCCAAGGCGATGAAGGAAGCGCGCCGCGTCGAACTCGGCGGCCGCGTCATGGCTCTCGCGATCTCCGACGACGGCACGCACACCGCCGCCTGCGTCCGCGGCAAGCAGGGCGGCGACGTCTACGTGTGGGAGACCGCGAAGCCGGCGAAGGCGATGAGGCCGATCCACACCCAGCAGGCCGACTTCGGCTCCGAGCCTTACGCCAGCCTGACGTTCTCGGCCGACGGCAAGCGCCTCGCCGGGTGTGCGATCGACAAGAAATGGCTCCAGCTTGGTCCCAAGACTCGCCTGAGCGGCCAGGTCCACGTGTGGGAACTCGCCGCCGAGCCGAAGGCCCAACCCGCGCCGCTACCCCTGTACACGAAGCAGTTGCCCAAGGGCAGCTCCTCGAACTTCGTCATCCTCAACAACTACTCGATTCTCACTCCCGCGGCGAAGGAAGGAGCGATCGACTTCCGCGACCTCCGGGACGGGGGCATCCAGGCGAGGCTCGTTCTCGGGAAGTTCGCCATCGGGAGAATGAAGCTCTCTTCGGATCGCAAGTGGCTGGCGATGGAACAGCACCCGGTCACGGGTAAAATTCCCGCCGAAACCTTTGACATCGCCGTGTACGAGGCAACGGTACACAACCCCACCACGATCCCGTCGTGCAGCCAGATGCTCGATGTCGCGTCGGGCGGGAAGGTTGTCGCTGTGGTACGCGAGAAACAGATCGAATTGTGGGACATCGCGACCGCGAAGAAATTGAAGGCGGCCCCGTTCAAGTACACACGAATCGACGCGGCCCAGTTCTCGCCCGACGGTAAACTGCTCGCCATCTCCGACCGCAACGAACTCGTTCTCTGGCGGTGGGACGAGAACACGCACGAGCGAATCGACCTCGGCCGCTGCGTCGGGTCGCTGACGTTCACGCCGGACGGCAAGTTCCTGGCAGAAGGGCCGACGCCAGGGGATAACATCCAGATCCGCGACGTGGAAACGCGGAAGGTCGTACAGACGCTCGCCAACGGCACGAAGCGGTCGATGAACGTCCCGCGGATGGCTTACACGCAGGGCGGCCGGGTGCTGATCGCGTGCGACAACATCACTTCCGTGAAAGAGATCGCCGTGCCGCACCGCATCAACCTCTGGGATACGGCGAGCGGTTCTATCGCTCACCAGATCGCGCTGCCGGCCGGCTTGCCGTACAGCATCGACGTATCGCCGAACGGCCGGTACCTGGCCGCGATGCTCGACGATGGCGATTCCGGTATGAAGCTCAGCGTGTGGAGGCTCGACGGTGAGAAGCCCGTGACGGAGCCAGGGTCGCCGCCGCCCGCGGCGGTCCGGCCGCGCTGACCTGGACGGCCGCGCCATCGTTCACCGACCTTGGAGGATTTGCGCGCTTCGGTCCGACACGCCGACGCGCGTTTTTGAACGGAATGGCACCCGGTGCTCTTACCTTCAAAGCCGCGTCTCGGACCGAGCGCGCCTGCATGACGCTCGACCGGTTGCTGCGCGCGGCGGCCCGGCAGCGGGTCGATCTGCTGCTGGTGCCGCTGTTCGACGACGACCCGTTGAACGCCGTCCTGCGCCGCTACCTACTGCCGCACTGGCGGCCGTCCGCGGGGACGACTCGGCTCTACGTCCGCGGTCCGAGGGCTGGCACGCTGCTCGATGCCTCGCGGCCGCTGCTGCTCAGCGGGCACGATGGCTCATGCCAGTTGCCGGACATGCCTGGCCAGGTTTCTCCCGAAAAATGACGCCGAGGCCCGGGCAATAATCGCTTGACGGGTTTGCGTCGGTCGGCGAGCCTGAGCGCCACCGGAGGCAGGTCGGACGGCCTCCGCTCATTCGCTCCTGGCCTCGGGACTCTGTGGCTTGGGGCCGTGTTCCCAACCCGTGAGGTGCTCGCCATGAACGCCGTTCTCCAGGAAGCTTTCCGCGCACACGGCGTCGAGGCTATTGCCGAGGGTGATTGGGTTGTCTTCCCGAGGCACGACCTCCGGGCGAGCGCCGCCGTCGTCCGGGAGTCGCCGAACCCGGCCGGCGTGTCGGTGCAGTTCGACGTGCGCCTCGCCCTCGGGCCCGCGCGCACCCTCGTCGAATCGTTCGGTGGCGTCGGTGCCAATCGGGAAGAGGCCGCCAAGGAGGCGCGGCAGAACTTCCTGTTGAACTCGTTTCACGTCCTCTTCGCGGCGTTCTTCGCCCCCGGCGACCCGCAGGTGACCGAAGTGGAATGGACCGTCGGGGGCGTCAAGAAGCGCGTCACGCTCGGCAACATCGGCGTGCGGGGCAAGTTGCCGGCTCAGGGCGCGGCGGCGGCCACCTGGCTCGAACTCCTCGCAGAGCAGATCCAGGGGAGAAAGTTGCCGGACGGCATTCACTGGGTCCGGCTGTATTACGCGCAGATGGGCTCGCGGTCGCTGACCTGCGAGGTGTTGCTGGACAACGAGCCGTGGGAGGAGGTGCGGGTGCCGATGGCCGCCTTCGATTGGCCGCGGGGCGAGGCGTTCTACAGCGTGCGGCTCTTCCTGGTCCTCCAGGGCGGGACCGACGTCGGCCGGGCGCTCGGCGTGTTCCTCCGGCGACGCGAGCGTGAGGACAATGTCTTGATTGAAGACTTGATCGCGCGAGGTCTGCCGGGGCGCGAGGCGGAGAAAGTCGTGGCTCTGGCGCCCCTCGCGTTCGGCCGGGTGCTGCTCAAGGGGCTGTCGATCCGCTTCGCCGACACCCTCCTCGTCCACCACCCGGGGACGAAGGACGCCGTCGAGGTTCGCCTGGACCAGGAGCCGATCTTCGTCAACGCGATGCGGCTCGCGGAGGAGGCCTACCAGTACGGTACGATGGGGAGGGAGGGATTCGGTGCCGTCGCGTTCCTCAGTCCGGAAGTCGATGCGGTCAATCAGGCGCTGAACGCTGGCTCGAAGCCGGAGGACCTGGTGTGTTCGCCGACGCAGGTGTGGTGGTCGGCCGACGACGCCGGCCCGGGGGCGATGTAACACCCGGACGCCCGCTGCTGCGTCCCCAACGGTCAGCGCAGCCGGACAACAACCCGGACGGCGTCGGGACACAAGCCCGAAGCGCCAGCGAGGGTTAGCTGTAACTCGTCCCCTCGCTGGCGCTTCGGGCTTGTGTGGTCCTCTCGCTGGCGCTTCGGGCTTGTGTGGTCCCCTCGCTGGCGCTTCGGGCTTGTGTGGTCCCCTCGCTGGCGCTTCGGGCTTGTGTCCGGCAGGGGGTTACTTTGCTGTTGGCGCTCCCTTGCTGGCAGCCCGCTCCTGGTGCGACAGACTATCCCAGATGCGCACGGTGAAATCGCCCGAGCCGGATACCAGGCGCGTCCCGTCGGGGCTGAAGGCGGCTTGATGCACGTAGGCGCCGTGGCCGTGCAGGTCGCAGACGGCCTGGTGCGTGGCCACGTCCCAGAGGCGAATCGTGTTGTTGGCGCAGGCGCAGGCCAGGCGCGTCCCGTCCGGCGTGAAGGCCACTCCGTAGACGGTGGTCCCCTGGTTCAAGACGGCGGCCAGTTGCCACGTCGTGGTGTCCCACAGGCGGACCGTGCCGTCGGCCGAACTGGAGGCGAGCCATCTGCCATCCTGGGTCGCCGTCAGGGCGAGGACCTTGTCGGTATGTCCTTCCAGAAGGTGGACCTGTTCCTTCCGGGCCAGATCCCAAATGCGGACCGTAGGGTCCTGGTTACCCCCTGCCGAGGCAAGCCAGGTGCCGTCGGGGCTGAAGGCAACAGCGTGAACCACGTCGTGGTGGCCGCCCAGCACGGCCCCTTCGCTCTCCTCGCCCCCGCCCTCCGCTCCAGGAGGCACGGGGGTTATCCGCCAGAGGTGAACCGCCTGGTCGGTACTCCCGGAAGCCAGCAGGTTGCCCCGTGGGCTGAATGCCACGCGCAGGTCGTCCACGTCGTTCGCCGGCACGGGGAAGCGCCCCACTTCTTGGCCCGTGTCCACATTCCAGAGGCGAACGCATTCGTCGCGGCCAATCGAGGCGAGGAGTTTCCCGTCCGGATGAAAAGCGATACCGGCGACGACGGTCTTGGCTGGATAGCGCAGGAGGGCCAGCTGGCGGCCGGTCGTCGCGTCCCAGAGGCGGACGGTGCCGTCCCAGGAGGCCGAGGCCACGCGCTGGCCGTCCGGATGAAAGGCCACGTCGTAGACGAAGTCGGCATGGCCGCTCAGGACGCCGCTGCGCTCGACCCGTTGGGCGTCCCACAGCCGGACGCTCCCGTCGTCCGCACCGGCAACAAGGGTCGCGCCGTCGGTCGTGTACCGAACTCGGGTGACCGCGCTGGTGTGGCCGTGCAGGACAGCCAGTGGTGTGCCGGTCGCCGCGTCCCACAGGCGAACGGTCTGGTCTTGCGACGCTGACGCCAGACGCCTGCCGTCTGGGCTGAACGCGACGGACATCACCCAACCTTTGTGTCCTTGAAGCGTGGCCAGGGGCTGCCCGGTGCGGCCGTCCCACAGGCGGGCCGTCTGGTCGTACGAGGCGGTGGCTATCCGAGTGCCGTCGGGGCTGAAGGCCAGGGACAGCACCTCGTTGCTGTGCCCGCGCAAAACGCCCAGGAGCTTCCCGGTCGCGGCGTCCCACAGGCGCAGGACGTTACTGGGATACGCTTCGCAGGAAAGCACGCGGTCTCCCCCGGGGCTGAAGAGCGCGCGCCGGACGATGTCGGCCGGGCCGGCCAGGACGGCCAACGGATGCCCGTCGCGCGCATCCCAGAGCCGGACGGTACGGTCGCTGCCGCCGACGGAAGCAAGCCGCCGGCCGTCGGGACTGAAAGCGACTTGCACGGCCACAGCCTGGTGCCCGCGTAAGACGAGAAGTTCCTCCCCGGTCGCGGTGTCCCACACCCGAACGGTTCGATCCTCCGAGACAGCAGCCAGGCGAGTGCCGTCCGGGCTGAACCGCGGAGCGCGGACCTCCTTGTCCGGACCGCGCAAGACGGCCCGCTGCCGGTCTGTGGGAATGTCCCAGAGAACCACGGTGTTGTCCGCGCGGACACAGGCGAGGGTTCTGCCGTCCGGGCTGAGGTCCGCGTGCCAGGCGCCGAAGTCGATCGCCAGCGGCCCGATCTCCTTGCGGGCGCTGATGTCCAGGAGATGAGGCGGTCGAGCGGGGTAAAGCCACGCGGCCTTGCTTCCGTCCGCGCTGAAGAGGAGGCGGCCCGTCTCGGCGGGGCCGCGCAGGACGTGCTCGGCCGTGTCGAGCTGGTGATGGAAGTACTGCCATTCCCAGTTGCGATGCTCGAGCGGGGCGGCCTCCAGGGCGTCGCGTGCGGCGGCGACATTATGCACTTGCATCGCGCTGGCCGCGGCGACCAGGTTGGAGCGGTAGCGCTCCCAGCGCTCGGCCTTCTCCCGGCGCTGGGCCTCTTGCCGTTGCCTGGCCTCCTCCTCGAGAGCGTTTTCCGCGCGAAAATAGCTCCACGACACCAGCACGAATGCCGTCACGAAGATGACGAGGATCCCCGCGAGCGATGCGGCCACCAGCGGATTGCGCCGGCACCAGCGCACCAGCTTCTCGACCGGCCCGGCCGGCCGCGCCAAAATGGACCGATTGTCCAGGAAGCGCTGCAAATCCTCGGCCAGCGCCCCAGCCGTGGCGTAGCGCTTCTCGGGGTGTTTCTCCAGGCATTTCAGGCAGATCGTGTCGAGATCGCGCCCGACCGTCGGATTGAGGCGCAGGGGCGCCACCGGCTCGAGTTCCACGACGTGTTTGAGCGTTTTCGTCACGGTTGCCGCTTGAAACGGCGGCCGGCCGGTCAACATTTCGTAGAGCACCACGCCCAGGCTGAACACGTCGCTACGGGCATCGACGCGGTGGCCCTCGCCGCGCGCCTGTTCGGGGCTCATGTACGCCGGCGTGCCCAGAAGTCGCGGGCCCGTGCCGAACTGCTCTTCGCGCAGCGCCAGGCCGAAGTCGCCGATGTACGCCTTCCCCGCGGCGTCGATCAGAATGTTCGAGGGTTTGACATCGCGATGGACGAGTCCTTTTTCGTGGGCCGCCTGGAGCCCTTGTGCAATCGTGGCCAGCCATTGGGCCGCCTGGCGCAAGGGCGGCAGCGCTTGCCGCAGCCGCTCCGAGAGGTTGCTGCCTTCGATCAGCTTGGTCACGATGTACGATTGGCCGTCGGCGCGTCCCACGTCGTAGACGGGGATGATCGCCGGATGGTCCAGGCTCGCCAGCACACGCGCTTCGGCCAGGAAGGCATCGACGGCGCCCGGTACCTGGCGCACATCCAGTGCCACCTTGAGTGCGACGACCCGATGCAACTCTCGATCTTCGGCGAGATACACGGTGCCGAAGGCTCCCTGTCCGAGGACCCGCTCGACTCGATAGCGCTGGAGCGAGTCCGGCAGCAGGGCCGGCTGGGTGCCCGCGGCCCCTCGAAACGGGGCCGGATCGAAAAAGCTGGTGTGGCGCTCGACACTCGCCTCGTTCCGGCGGGCTTGCTCGCGGCGAATGTCCTCGAAAACCGCAGTGATCGGGCCGTCGTCTTCGGGAAAGCGCGGGCGATACTCCTCGGCGGCGGGTTGCTCGCCGCGCTTCAGGCGACACTCCAATTCGACCTTCAGAAGCTCGCAAAAAAGGGCGATGCGCTCGTCGCCCGTGCCGGCAAGGTAGTCGCGGAGGTCCGGCCGCGGACCGCTTCGCCAGGCCTGCTCGAAGCGCGTGCAGGCGCGATCGATGCGCTGCAGCGCGTCAAACGGCAGCGGCTTTGCCCCGTCAGGTGTCATGGGTGAGGGTCAGGCCACTTCCTGCTCCCAGCGAGATCGAATGAGATTCAGTTTGCGTTGGACGGTGCTGCGAACGCAGTCGAGCTGGCCCGCAATCTCGTCGTTAGTATAGCCTTCCATTTTCAGCAGGGCAATGGAACGGAGGTCGGCGTCCTGGAGCAATTCGAGCAGCCGGTGACATTGCTCAGCCATCTCGGCCGCCAGCTGCGGCGTCGGCTCCCTGCCGATGACGTCCTCAAACACCTGATCGTCGTCGCTTCTCTGAGCCAGGTCCGCTTCGCAGAGGACGGCGCCGCCCCCGCGCTTTTGCCGCATTTCGTGCTTGAGCTGGTCGCTGACCTTGCGAATCGTGATCGCCACCAGCAGGTTCCACAGGTCGCTGCGGTCCTGCACCTGCGGAAACCGCCCCTGTTCCGCGCCGCGGCAGAAGC
This sequence comes from Gemmataceae bacterium, assembly GCA_035266225.1. Lineage (GTDB taxonomy): Bacteria > Planctomycetota > Planctomycetia > Gemmatales > Gemmataceae > DATFNV01. The sequence continues at coordinate 3,251 of DATFNV010000167.1, read as the reverse complement.
TGTCGAAAGCGCTGAGGACCGCGTCTTCCTCGTCCGCGGCCCGCCGCGGCGCCGTCCGCAGCCGCGCCCGCGCCAGGCCGATCAACCGGCTGGCAAAGCGTTGCCAGAGCCCCTGCGCCGCTTCGCGATTCCCCGCTTGCAGAGAGCCGAACCACCTGGTGATGGACCCGTCCTCCGACATGCTGGCTCCTTACCTGTGATCTCAACGACGTCCATCGACAGGAGCACCGTAGCGGGCAGTATGCAGGTTACCGGCCGGCTGCCGTAACCCGCCCAGGATAGAAGACGCGGCGCGTGGGAACGCGCGGCCCGCGACATTGTTCGTCAGTCCGATGAGGGCATCGTTCTCGCGGGACGGGCCGTCAACAATCCAGCGGCATGCCAGGAATGCTTTGTTAACGGAGGAAAATAGAGTAAAATAGTGACGTTGCACGCAACCCCTTGGCTGGCAGGTACTTGTGGCATAATCCGTACCTTGTCCCGGGCATGGTTCAAGCCGGGGTAACACTTGGCGCCGTAGGTCAGGCTTTCCAGCCTGACAAGAAGCGAGTCAGGCTGGAAAGCCTGACCTACGGCCGCGCCACCCGAAACTGCCCCGTTCTGAACCATGCCTTGTCCCGGACTCAGGTGCGGACTCCGTATCAACTCAATAACCCTGGGGTGAAGCTCTGCGTTGGTCGCCGTAAGTCCTTATTTTTCAACGCGCGAACCGAAAGTTAGCGAACACTTACCCTGGGTTATTGAGCTGTTACCGGACTCCGGCACAAGTCCAGCCTAAAGAATAGGTTACAGAGAGCGTCACCATTTGCCCAGGGGACCTTCTCGTGTCCACAAGGGGCTCGGACTATGGGGCGGCGGCAAAGCGCGCCCAGGACGTTTCCCGGACGGCGGCAAGCCCCCGGAGCAGGTAACTCCGGGGGCTCGCCACCTCCTTTCGCCGCTTCTCTCACACAACGGCCCAATCGCCCGTCTCGTTGAGGAGCCCGAACAGGTTCTCACAGAGGTCGCGCAGGTTGGCGTCGCCGTTGTAGAGCACGCCGTTCACCGCACGCTGGTTCACCGCCCGGAGGAGTTGGGAGACGTTCAGCGTCGTGCCGTTGGCCACGCCGAAGGCCGCCCCGGCATGGCGGACGTCGAACGAGTTGGCCCCCAGCCCCGCGGCCGTGACGCTGAAGCCGTAGGCCGCTCCCTGGGCACCGCCCAGCGACGCGGTCGTGGCATAGACGTTCCGCGCCGCCGCCAGCACCTGCACATCGGGCTGATCATGGTGCATGGCCCACACGCCCTGGAAGTAGGCGGCCACCTGGGCGTTGGTCATGCCGGTCAGGTTGTTGGTGCCGGCGCCGGCCCCGTACAGGTTGGGGAAAGCCGACGCCAGCCAGGCGGACAGTCCCGTCGAGGTCGAACCCCCGTTGAAGCTATCGACCCGTCGCGCCGTTGACGTAGTTATTCTCGAAGACCATCCCTTCGAGGTCCACGTTGGCGCCGCCGGTGATCTTCATGGCGCCGCCCTGCGCGTTGAACTGCTCGAAGCCGCCGTCGATGATCAGGCCGTCAAAGACGGCGTTGCTATTACCCTCCACCGCGAACAGACGGCCGAAGCCGCGAGTAATGGTCGCAGGCCCGCGGATCGGCATGAGCGTGACGCTGTTGGTGATGGTCAGCTGCGAGCCATCCCCACGAGAGTCGGATCCTTACTCGCCAGGGTGTAGCTCCCGGCGGTGAGGTAGATGACGTCCGGGCCCGGGTCGGCGTTGGCCAGCGCGACGGCCTGCCGTAGCGACAGGAGGCCGGGCTGGTTGCCGTCCCCAACGACGGCGCCCCCGTCGCCACCCCGCTGCCGCCCGGCGGCAGCTTTATCGTCGAGTTGCAGGGCCTGGCCTGGCCCGGCCCCGGCAAGCAGACCCTCACCGTGCGCCTCAACGAGGTCGCGCCCGAGGTCGCCCTGGTCTCGTTCTTCCTGCTGCAAGGGTACCATGTCATCGCCGGCGGCTCCGTCCAGCCGACCGCCGCATTTACCAATTACGACCTGGTGCTGACTCCGGCACAGATCGCCCTCATCACGGACTACACGAAGCTACAAGTCCTTGTCGTCACGTCCGGCATCGGCGGCTCCGGCAGCGGTTCCGGCAGCGGGCTGCCGGGCCAGGTGATGGTCTCGTGCTGCCCCGGCGTCGGGCTGCCGACGATCCTCTACGCTTCGTTCACGGGCGCGGTCACCGGCACCTACGCCATCACCTGGAACGGCGCGGGCTGGTCCACGCCCAACCCGGGCGGTCCTGAGGTCCGCAACGGCGTCACCTCGCCTCTCATCCTGCTCTGCACTCCGAACGGCTGGAACCTGTCCTTATCATCGACGAATAGGGGCTGCGGGGCCGCCGGCTTTGCCTCGTTGGCCACGTGCAGCCCCTTAAGCCTGACGTTCAACCTGACCGGGGGAGAAATCCCGGGCAACTGCTGCGCCGGCGAGGCCTTTATGATTACGATCCAGGTGACGGTGACGCTATGAGGCCCTGCCACGCCGACCACCCCCTCAGCCCGGAGACGTGCCGGCTGTGCTGGCTCTTTGCCGACCCGGGGCCCCTGGGGGAGTCGTATCGCGCGCTGTGGCGGCGCCAGGCCGGCCTCCCCGAACAAAGCCCTCCGCCGGGCCGCGCTTGTCGCCACCGCGGCCGGCGGGTCCGGGACGAGGCGGGCCGCGTCCAGCGGCGCGAGCGTCCGACCGAGTGTTGCGGGCCGCAGAACCTGGACGTGTTCCAGTGCGGCCACGAAACCTACGGGCCGGAAACCACCCTCGCCGACTGCGTGCGCTGCCCGGGCTATGCCCCCAGGGAGGTCGCGAGTCCCGCCCAACCGCCGCCCGCGGAGTTCACGCCCGACATGCCGGTTGGGGTCGTCATGCGCCTGCTGGAAGGCCGCCCCGCCGCCTTTCCCGACGGCTGGTCCGGCTGGGAGAACGTCCGCCAGGCGCATATCTCCCTCCTGGAGCAGGCCATCGAGCGCTGCCCGGCCTATCCCGAGGGCCGCTACCAGGGCCGCGGCATCGTCACTTGCGTCAGCGCCAGGCCCGCGCCCGGGTTCGGCAAGCACCTGCCGCACGGCTACTTCCCCGGCGCCTGGGTCCTCGTCAAGGAGGTGCGCCGCCGCGGCTGTACCTTGCCCGTCACCTTCGGCCACCTCGGCCCCGCCGAGTGGGACCCCCGGCTGACCGACCTGGTGCGGCCGCTGGGAGTCACCGTCCTCGACCTGCA
>DATFNV010000166.1:0-10201 GCA_035266225.1 Gemmataceae bacterium | reverse complement strand
GAGCATGGTGTCGCCAACGACCTCATCGAGGCGGGCGTCCCCAAGGAGCACATCGTGCTCGGCTTCAAGTCGCCGGAAGTCCGACCCTACACCGGGTTCGCGGTGGCGTGAAAGTGGGACATGAGGGAATCAACGGTGAATCGCTGTAACCTCTGCAAACCCTGGGAACATCGCCTCTCGCGCCGGCAGTGGCTGGCCGGCGTCGCGGCCGGGGCGCTCGGCCTCTCCGCGCCGGCGCTGGCCGACGAGTTGAAGCAGAAGGACAAGCAAGTCCTCTTCGTTTGGCTCGACGGCGGGCTGAGTCAACTGGAGAGTTGGGACCCCAAGCCGAACACGCAGTTCGGCGGCCCCTTCCGCGCCATCCCGACGTCGGTCCCGGGCGTCCACATTTCGGAGCTGCTGCCGCGGACGGCGAAGCAGATGCACCACCTGGCCCTGGTGCGCAGCCTCCGCACCCAGGACGAGAACCACTCCTCCGGCGTGGCGCGCATCCAGCGCGGCGACCCGAAGAACCGTGGCGTCAGCTACCCGTTTTTCGGCTCGGCCGTCGTCAAACTCCTGGGCCCCGGCGGGAGCGGCTTGCCCGGGTACGTCTGGATCAAGCCGATGAACGGCGGCTTCATCCACGGCGACGCCGGCTTCCTCGGACCGAAGTACGGCGCCCTCGCCCTGGGCGACGGCAAACCGCCGGAAAACCTGCTGCGGCCGAAGACGCTGAGCGCGGAGGACGACGAGGCGCGCAACGACCTGCGCGCCCAGGTCGATCGATGCTACGCCGAGCGCCGCCGTCAGGAGGCAGCCGAAGCCAACGCCCAGGTCTTCGGCATCGCCGCCCAGTTGCAGAAGCGCGCCGACCTCTTCGACCCCTCGACGTTTTCGCCAAAGGACGTCGAGCGCTACGGCACGCACGAAATCGGCCGGCACATGCTCCTGGCCCGGCGCATGCTGGAGGCGGGCGTGCGCTTCGTGAAGGTCAACTCCTACGGCTGGGACACGCACGGCGACAACTTCAACGGCCACGCCAGCATGGTGCCCAAGTTCGACCAGGCGTTCGGCTCGATCGTCGAGGACCTCGCCGCCCGCGGGATGCTCGACCAAGTCCTGGTGATCGCCGTGTCCGAGTTCGGCCGCACGCCGCGGATCAACGGGCACGTCGGCCGCGACCACTGGCCGGAGGCGTGGTCGCTGGTGATGGGTGGCTGCGGCATCAAGCGCGGCGTCGTCGTCGGCAAGACCAACGACAAGGGCACGTTCGTCACGTCACAGGAGCTGGACATCGGCCACCTGTTCCAGACCTGGTTCACGGCGCTGGGCATCGACCCGAAGAAGACGGAGTACGACAACAACGGGCAACCGCTGCCGATCGCGCACGAGGACTGCGCGGCGGTCACGGAACTGCTGGCCTGAAGGGGGCGCGATGGACCTCGATCCGAAGACGTTACCGCAGCGCTACGGCCCGAAGGAAGTGAAGGCGCTGACGCTCGACCGGCAGGTGGGCGCGCTGCGCTTTAGCCCGTGCGGCAAGGTGCTGGCCGCGGGAGGGTGCGATGCCACGGTGCGCCGCTGGGACGCCACGTCCGACGCCTTCGCCCCGCTGCCGCCGCTGACCGGCCACGATGGCTGGGTGCAGGCCCTGGCGTTTCATCCCGACGAGCGACGGTTGTTCAGCGCGGACAGCTGGGGTCGGCTCAGTTGCTGGCCCTACGCCGACAAGGAGGCGAAGCCGCTTTGGTCGATCGCGCAGGCACACGACGGCTGGGTGCGCTGCCTCGCGGTCAGCCCCGACGGCAAGCGACTGGCGAGCTGCGGCCGCGATCGCGCCATGCGCCTCTGGTCCGACGACGGCAAGAAGCAGCAGGAGCTGGCAGCGGGCGAGGACGTCTACGCCGTCGCCTTCCACCCGGACGGCAAGTCGCTGGTCTCCGGCGACCTACAGGGTGTCGTGAAGGTCTGGGATCCGGCGACGGGCAAGGCCGTCCGCGAGTTCGACGCACGGACCCTGTACTTCTTCGAGCGCTTGCAGGACGTGGGCGGCGTGCGCTGCCTCGCCTTCGATCGGGCGTGTACCACGCTGGCCGTCGGCGGCTCGCTCCCGAAGAGCGGCGGCTTCGTGCAGGGCATCCCGACCCTCCTCCTCTTCGACTGGGCGACCGGCAAGCTGAGGCAGACGCTCAAGGGCGCCAACGACAACGAGGGCTTCGTCCTCGACGTGCATTTCCACCCCGACGGCTTCGTGATGGCGGTGACGAGCGGCCAGCCGGGGCAGGGCAAGTTCTTCTTTCAGCGACCCGAGGACGCCCAGCCGTTCTTCGTCACGACGAAGATGGCGAACTGCCACGCGCTGGCGGTTCACCCCAACGGCACCCGGCTGGCGGTGGCCGCGACCAACGCCAACAGCAACGGCAACGGCCGCCGGCTCGGCCCGAACAAGGAGTACCCGGATAACTGGTCGCCTGTCCATGTCTGGGACGTGCCGAAGCCGGGGAAGTGACCCCGACAAGTTACAATTCGCCGCTTTTTTTGTTGACACGGCACACACGATGCGGTCTCATCACACCGTAAGCGCCCCACGGGGGGGCGGTCTCTTTGTCCTCGTTGGAGGAGCTGCTGCATGTCTGCGTTCCGCATCCTGATCGGCGTGGTGGCCCTGGTTGCCTTCGGCGGGCTGCTGCTTGGTGACGACCCGAAGAAGACGGGCGACGACCCCAAGAAGCCCGGCGACACGAAGACCGAGACCCCGGCCAAGCACACCATCCCCACGGGTTGGAAGGCCCTTGGCCTTACCGACGACCAGAAGAAAAAGATCTACGCCATCGAAGACGAGTACTCGCCCAAGATCGCCGCGCTCGAGAAGCAGATCAAGGACCTTCAGAAGGATGAGAGGGGCAAGAAGTACGACCTGCTGACCGAGGACCAGAAGAAGCGCCTGAAGGAGATCCGCGAGACGCAGGATAGCGGCGGCAAGGACGACAAGAAGAAGGATGACAAGAAAGACGACAAGAAGGACGACAAGAAGCCCTGACGCCGCCGTAGCCGCTTGCGGCTTCGCAGAGAGTGCGAAGCCGCAAGCGGCTTCAATTCAGCACCCGCCCCAGCGGCTCCGCCAAGCGCTTCAGCGACTCCAGTAACTTCTCGAATCCCGCGAAGTTCAGCGTCTGCGCCCCGTCCGACAGGGCGCGGTCCGGGTCCGGATGCACCTCCAGTAGCAGCCCGTCGGCCCCCGCCGCCAGCGACGCCAGCGCCATCGCCGGCACGTAATCGCGCCGGCCGGTGCCGTGGCTGGGGTCCACGAGGATCGGCAGGTGCGACAGCTGCTTCACCGGGGGGATCACCGACAGGTCGAGCGTGTTGCGGCTGTGGTCGGAGAAGGTCCGCACGCCGCGCTCGCACAGTACCACGTTGTAATTGCCGCCCGCCATCACGTACTCCGCGGCCATCAGCCACTCCTCCAGCGTCGCCGACATGCCGCGTTTCAGCAGCACCGGCTTGCGCGCCCGCGACACGCGCCGCAGCAGCGCGAAGTTCTGCATGTTGCGCGTGCCGATCTGGATCACGTCCGCCGCCTCCTCGACCGCGTCGGCGTTCTCCGTGTCCATCAGCTCGGTGACGATGCCGATGCCCGTGCGCTGCCGGGCCTTGTCGAGGATCGCCAGCCCTTCGAGGCCGAGCCCCTGGAACGAGTACGGACTGGAGCGCGGCTTGAACGCCCCGGCCCGCATCAGGCGCACCCCGCGGCCCACCAGGAACTCCGCGGTGCGCAGGATCATCGCCTCGTTCTCCACGGAGCACGGCCCCGCGATCAGGGTGAAGGTGCCGGGGCCGATGGTCGTCTGCGGCAGGCGGACGTAGGTATCCCCTTCGTGCATCTCGCGGCTGGTCAGCTTGTACGGCTTGGTAACGCGGATCAATTCCAGGACGCCGGGCAGCACTTCGAGGTTGCGCGGATCGACGGCGCCGACGTTGCCCGTGATGCCGATGGCGGTTCGCGTCGCGCCGGGCAGCGGGTGCGGGGTCAGGTTCATCGCGCGGATGGCATCGACCACCGCCCCGATCTGTTGGGGCGTGGCGTGGCTGTTCATGACGACGAGCATGGCTTGTCCTCCCCGCTGGCGACGGCTGTACCGGGATGTTATCATACCTAACCCGCCCTGACCCGCCCCCCGCCAACGATCCCGCAGGAGACCTCATGAACTGCCAGCGATTCACCACCCTCTTCGCCGCCCTTCTGCTCTGTGCGACCGCCGCCCGCGCCGACAACTGGGCGCAGTGGCGCGGGCCGACCGGCCAGGGCTACTCCGACGACGCGAAGGTGCCGCTGAAGTGGGGCGACGACGAGAACCTCTTGTGGAAGACGAAGCTGCCGGGGGGCGGCAACTCGTCGCCAGTCGTCTGGGGCGACCGTGTCTTCCTGACCGCGGCCCGCGCCGACGGCAAGGAGCGCTACGTCCTGTGCGTGCGGGGCGGCGACGGCAAGGTGCTGTGGCAGCAGACCGCCGCGAAGGACGACGCCCCGGAGAAGCTGCACGCCTGGAACACCTACGCGACGCCGTCCTGCACCACCGACGGCAAGCACGTCTACGCCTTCTTCGGCACGCCGGGCCTGTTCTGCTACGACGTGGATGGGAAATTCATCTGGAAGCAGCAGTTCGGCGTTTTCACCAGCCGGACGGGCTGGGGCATTGGCGCCTCGCCATTCCTCTTCGAGGACCTCGTCATCCAGAACTGCGACAACGACGGCGCTGCCGGGCTGCGCCCCGAGCAAAAGGGGCTGACGCCGGCGCCGATGGCCCTGATCGCCCTGGACAGGGCCACAGGCAAGGAGCGCTGGCGGGCCGAGCGCAACATGGGCCACGGCTACAGCACGCCGCTGCTGCTGACGGGTCCCGGCGGCCGCAAGGAATTGGTCCTCAACGGGCCGCGCGGCGTCTGGGCTTACGACCCCAAATCGGGTGCCGAATTGTGGCACTGCGAGCGACCGCCGGACGACGAGCAGTCGAAGTTCGGCGAGCCGCTGCCGGTCTTCACCAAGGACGTGCTGTTCGCCCTCCCCGGCCGGACCGGCACCGCCCAGTGCGTCCGCCTCGGCGGCGACGGCGACGTGACCAAGACGCGCGTCCTCTGGAGCGTGAGCCGCAAAGGGAGCCGCGACGTGGCCTCGCCCATCCTGTGGGACGAGTTAATCTACGCCGCCGATCGCGATGGCATGCTGTCGTGCTTCGATCTCAAGACCTCCGCGATGGTGTACAAGGGGAAACAGCGCCTGGGGGCGACGGTGACGGCGTCGCCGGTCGCGGTGCGCGGCAAGCTGCTGTTCGTGCTGGAGTCGGGGGAGACCGTGGTGCTGGAGCCGGGCCGCGAGTTCAAGGTGGCCGGCCGTAACGCCCTGCGCGACGGCAGCGCCTTCCGCGCCTCGCCGGCGGTGGCGGACGGCAAGCTGTACCTGCGCTCGCAGACGCATCTCTACTGCATTGGGGAGAAGTAATGGCGTTTAGGCGGCCTCGATTTATCGTTTCGCGAGACAGGTGGCTGAAGTAGCGTCCGCCCATCGAGGAGTCATCATGTCTCTGCCTGCCTTGCCGCCGGAACACGCCGCCCGGCTGGAGCCACTGGGTGAGCCCACGGCGGTTTTCAAGGCGGGGAAGGGCCATTTGATCGCGCGAGTCGCCGCCGCGGTCAGCACACTAGTGCTGGGACTGGCATTGATCGGTATCGCGATTGCCGTGCTCTTTGTAGGCCGGGACTGGGGGCACGTCCCCAAGGTGATCCTCGTCGGGGTAGGCCTCATCGCTATCAGCGCCCGCAACTGGCGGCGGCTGCGCCAGACGCGCGGGCTGTGGGTGATCGTCTACCCCGAGGCGTTGGTGCGTGTCCAGGGAGAGACGGCGGACGTGCTGTCTTGGAAGGAGATCGTGACCGTCTGCCGCGCCTCGTTCACCAGTTCCGAGCGGGGGAAATCGACGAACCCGGCCCGCAGACTGACCCTCCAAACGGGCACCTGCAAGACGTTCGAGTTCGACGAGAGTCTCGCGGGCCTGAGCCAGCTGCGCGAACTCGTGGAAGAGCATACGCTCGAACACCTCCTTCACCCCGCACTCGACAGGTACGAGGCCGGCGAGGAGGTTACGTTCGGCAGTGTGCGGGCGAGCTGCGAGGGGATGCGGTTCGGCGGCAACATCCTCCCGTGGGCGGACTACGATGGCGCCGAGGTCTCCAAGGGGGTGCTCACCGTGACGGCCCGCGATGCCAGTCGGCCATTCTGCAAAGTGCCCGTCCGCGACGTGCCAAACTCCCACGTCCTGATCGCTCTCGCGGAGTACGTCAGCAGGTACAAGTCTTGAGTCCGGCGGATCACTCTTTAACCGCTGTCGTCGCGAAACGCACCTTCACGTCGATGTAGCAGCGCAGGCGGTTGTCGGGATTCTTGAGGCGCACCAGCACGGGGATCTTCCCGGTCGCCCGGTCGGCCGCGATGCCAACGACCGCCACCTGCCCCTTGAGCGCCTCGGTCCGCCCCTCGCGCGTCACCTCGGCGTCCTGGCCCTGGGTGATCTGGTCGGCCTGGTCCGGCGTCACGTCGCAGCGCACGTCGATGACGCTCAGGTCGAGGATTTCGCCCCAGACCGTCGTGCCGGGCCGCGACACCGTGCCGGGGACGACGTCGAGGGAGGTCACGACGCCGTCGATCGGGGCGCTGACGGTGTAGTGCTCCAGTTCGGCCTCGGCCGACTTGACCGCTTCCTTGGCGCCCTCGACGCGCGCCTTCAACTCGGCGACTTCATGTTCGTAGGGCCGCTTCTTGAGCCGGTTCAACCGCGCGTCGGCCGCCTTGAAATCCGCCGCGGCCCGGGCGGCGTCGGCCTTGGCGTCGCGGTAGTGCTGCTCGGAGATCGAGCCCTTCTTCCACGAAGGCTCCAGCCGCTCGCGGAGTTCCCGAGTCGCGTCGGCGGCGACGCGATAGGTATCGAGCGACGCCTCGGCCTCTTCGATGTCGTGCTGTCGCGGCTCGGCCTTGAGGCGCAGGAGGGCAGCCTCCAACTCGACGACGGCCGCCCTGCGGGCGCGCGTGTCGGCTGCCTGCTCGTCCTCGTCGATCTTCACCAGCACCTGGTTCTTCTTGACCTGGGCGCCGACCGTCACCAGCACCTCCTCGACCGGGTGCAGGACGGCGGGGGCGATCTTCGCGGCCTTGCCGGGTGCGGGCTGGGTCTTGCCGGCGACGACCAGGGGCCCGCCCTCCGCCGCCTTTGCCGCAAGCGGCTCGGACCCGCCGAGGAAGAGCACCACGCCGCCCAGGGCGGCCATGATCCCGCAAGCCCCCGCCAGTGGAACAAGTAACCGTTGGCGCATGAAACACCTCATCTCGCGCGTCGCTGCCACGTTCGCCGAGTGCCGACAAGCCCACTGTAAAGCCTGCGACCGCGAAGTCAAACCGAAAGCCGGGATGGATTGCGGCGATTTGGGGGACACGGCGTCAGCGTTGCGACGGGGCCGGCCGCTGTTCCGGCTCCGGCTGGGGAAGTGCAGCCGGCCAGGCCGGATCCACGGTGCCGCGCAGGGCCGGGTCCACTTGCGAGCCCGCGTGCTTGCACGGCAACGGGAGGAGCTTGTCGAGATCGGGCAGCGGCGGTAGGCACTCCGTCGGGACCGGCTCCGCGCCCACCTGGAACAGGTCTTCCGTCTGTAACAGGGCGGCGATGTCCACCACCGCCTGCCACTGGGCGGCCAGCGCCTGCAAGTAGGCCGTCACCGACGTGGCCAGGTTCTGCTGGGCCGTCGAGACGTCGATGAAATTAACGTCGAATCGCGGCGGTTTCCCCTGGGCCAAGTAGCGGTCGAAGATGCCGTTGAACACGCGCACCTGGTCGGGCAGCACCGTGCTGCGGTACGGCGCCAGCAGCTCGCGGTTGAGGTTGTAGCGCTCGAAGGCGTCCGCGACCTGGCGGGCCAGGTCGGCGCGCACCCGGTGCTCTTCCTCCGTCGCCCGCACCAGGTGCGCTTCCGCCTGGATGATGTTGCCGCGGTTGTGGTCCCAGATGGGGATCGGCCCGCCGATCTGGACGCTGGTCATCACGAGGCGCGGGTCGCCGGTGTAGTCTTTCTGGACCAGGACGCGCACGTCGAGGTCGGGGTACGGCGTCACCTGGGCGAGGCGCAGATTGAGGCGGGCCCGTTCCAGGGCGGCGCGGGCGGTGAGGACGTCGGTGTGCCGAGCCAGCACCTGGGCGGCCACGTCGTCGTAGCAGTACACGGGAATGGGCATGTCGATGTGACCGCCGAGCGGCGCCGGCGACAGGCCCGGCACGCCCATCGCCGCCGCGAGTTGCTTCCAGGCGCTGACGTAGCGGTGCCGCGCCTGCGCCAGGTTGACGCGCGCCTGCACGGCCAGGGCCCGGAACTGCAACGGCTCGTAGTCCGCCACCACCCCCGCCTTGAGCTGCCCCACCTGGATGCGATAAATCGCCTCGGTGAAGCGGGCAAAGGCCAGGGCGACGCGCATGCTCTCCTGGGTGGCGAGCACGGCAAAGTAGCCGCCGCGCACCTGGGCCATCAGGTCGGACTGGGCCCGGCGCAGGGCGTACTCCGCCCGGTGCAGATCCTGCTCCGCCGCCGACCGCGCCAGCCTCAGCTTCCCCTTCGTCTTGATCGTCTGGTCCACGAAGCCGCCGATCTGCCCCGCCGTGACCCGCTCGACCGGTAAGCCGCCCTGCCCGATGGCGTCGTCTTCAAAACCCATCGTCGGGTTCGGGTAGGCTCCCGCCTGAATCATGGCGCCGCGGGCCGCCTCGACCTCCGCGAGCGCCTGCTTGAGGAGCGGGCTGTTCGTCAGCGCCAACTCCTGCAAATCGTGTAACTCCAGCGGCCGACTGTCGGGGCACGGCAAGGGTTGCGGATTCTCGCCCAGCGGCGGCAGCGGCGGAAAGAGCCGGTCGATCTGGCGCTCGCGCTCGGCCTCCTTGCCCGGCTCGATCTTCGGCACCTGGACCGGGGCCGCTTCCGCCCCGGGCACCTCGCGCGGCACCGGCAGCGGCTCCCGCAGCCCGGCCTCCCCCACCGGTGGCTCGGCCGGTTTCGGGGCGACCGCGGGAGCTTGCGACTCCTCGCCGGCCGCCGCGGCAACGGGGCGGACGTCGATGGGCCGGGCGGCCAGCTCACAGGGGACGTGGTCGGAGTCCGTCCACAATGGGGAGGAGCAACCGCCGAACAGCAGCAGGCTCAGCGGCAGCGTCAGCTCGCGAGTGCGTCGCAACCGCATGGCGCCTCCCAACTTGCCAAAGGGGGGAAAAGGGACGCCCTGGGGGGCCGCACCGTTAGTATCGGCTCGGGCGCTTTACGACGTGAGCCGCTGCCGTGCCGCTTGCGGCTTCGCACGGTTGACCTGCGAAGCCGCAAACGGCCCACGGGGTTCAGCAGATGTGCGCCCCGATCGCCTCGACGTAGACGGCGTACAGCGACTGGCTGGCGCACATGAACAGCCGGTTACGCTTGGGGCCGCCGAAGCAGATGTTGGCGCAGATCTCCGGGAGCAGGATCAGGCCGATGCGCTTGCCCTCCGGGTCGAAGACGTGGACGCCGTCGTAGCCGTCGCCGACCCAGCCGGCGCCCACCCAGATGTTGCCGTCGGTGTCGGCGCGGATGCCGTCGGCGAAGCCGGCCTTCTTCGTCGGAGGAATAGTGCGCCCCAACTCCATCTCCATCGAGACGTACTGCCGGCCGTTCTTGACCTTCTTGCCGTCGTCCACCACGTCGTAGACCATGATGTTCTTCGGCGCCTTGTCGTAGTGGGAGGCGCCGGTGTCGGCGATGTAGACCTTCTTGTAATCCGGGGAGAAGCAGAGGCCGTTCGGCTTGTACATGTCGTCGCGGCCGATCAGTTTGTCGAGCTTGCCGCTCTTGGGGTCGATGCGGTAGACGGCCTCGTCGATCTCCAGCGGCGCCTTGTGGCCCTCGTAGTTCATCAGGGCGCCGTAGCCGGGGTCGGTGAACCAGATGCCGCCGTCGGGGTGGACGGCGCCGTCGTTGGGGGCGTTGAGGCGCTTGCCGTTGAACTTCTCGGCCAGAACGGTGCGCGAGCCGTCGTGCTCGTAGCGCGCGACGCTGCGGCTGCCGTGCTCGAAGGCGATCTGCCGCCCCTGGAAGTCGAAGGTGTTGCCGTTGCTGTAGTGCGACGGGTTGCGGAAGGTGCTGACGTGGCCGTCCTCGT
>DATFNV010000165.1:0-4291 GCA_035266225.1 Gemmataceae bacterium | reverse complement strand
GCTCCTTGAGCCTCTTGGCCTCGTCGGCCTTCATGCCGCCGTACTGGTTGCGCCAGCGGTGCAGAGTCGGCTCGCTGACGCCGAGCTTCTGGCAGACCTGGCCGAGGGTCAGGCCCTGAGCGAGGTCGGCCTCGACCTGGCTCAGCTTGGGGATGATCTCTTCCGCGGTGTGTCGCTTCATCGTTCGTCTCCTGCCCTCGAGGGGCGTCAAAGACTCTCATAGCACCTGGACCGGTTTTTGGGTAGCACACCAAACCTGCGAACAGGCCATGTTCTGTCCAGTTCATTGCGGAACGTGTGCCCCGCCGGGCTTGCTTGGCTAAGAACTGCACGGGCGCCTTTCGACGCATGCAGCTCAAGCATTGGTCAACGCACTTGTTACGGCACGCGGTTGCCCGCCTTGGCCTGGAGGACAACCTGTACGTTACTGCGTGAGAGCCAACAACGGAACCGTCGGAAGCCGCACCAGCAAGCGTGTTGCACGCCGCCGACATTTCTGCTTTGCTTCCTCAAGTCGGTTTGCCCACGGTTCACATACGCCAACACCAGAGGGAAGTCTGCCGGCTTTCGCCGCGGGGTAAGCACCTCTATCCGATCCATCACAGGTCGGCATTCGCTTCCTCCCTCCTCCTTTACCCGCAGCCCCATCGGCTCGCCTTACGGTTCGCTTTCCTTGGCAGGGAGGCTACGGGCTTACCACGTTCCGTCGTTGTCGCGGTGTGGGTTAGGTCGGGCCTATTCGCCGGGGGTACGCCACCTGCGCCGGCTGAGTAAATAGCAGCCGGACTTGACCCCTTGCCATTTTGGCCCAAGCGTATCAGCATCTTTCGCTTGTCGGACATGACGACGTTTAGCAGCGCTTCACCTGGGTTGACCATACCACACGATCCTGGCGCCCGGCCCCCCTGATGCTGGGGGTCGCGAGGAGGACTCGCGTCCTGACTCGCCATCCCGGGGGATGAGGCTACGTTGTGCCGGGAGCCTCAGACCCCGCGGTTGCCCGCAACGCCTGTCCCGGTAGGATACTGCCGGCAGAACGGCAGGTGTCGTCGTTGCGGAGCAACGCGACACAGCAACAACCACGACTTCGTGTCGCACGGATACGCTGTCCCCTTTGTGTGCCAGAGCGTTCTTCACCTTCTTGACCTTCTGCTGGGTCGCCCGGCCGATGAGGTCGGGCGAGGATTGGCGTTGACTGCGGCTGGGTACCGACGGGCAAGCCCTACCAATCCTCGCCGTGGTCGCCTGAGGCGGGCGCGGTCCGAGTCGGGGCGACGTTGTTGGCGGGGGGAGGGACGGCGGCGCGCTTCTCGCTCACGTAGCGCACCCCCGCAACGATATCCGGGATGCAGAAGGCGGCAAGCGTGACGACCAGCAGGAGAAGCGAGCCTCGCATCTGCCGCCGTCCATGCCACCGTTGCGTCCACTCGAAGGTGAAGCAGGCGAGGATGAGCAGGCCGGCGAACAGTGCCGCGAGGAGGGGCGGGAATGCGGCGGAGGCGGCCACCGCCATCTTGGCGCCCCCTCCGCCGAGGTGGGCGTTCCGCCAGAGGTAGCCAAGGACCACCACGGCACCGATGACCAGACTGAGGACGTACCAACCCGCGGCGGCCGGCCCGAGGACGAGGCGCGCGCCGAGCAGGTAGGCCAGGGTGGGCACGGTCAGCCAGTTCGGGATGCGGGCCGTCGCTACCTCCACCGCGAGCGCGGCAATCAGGGCGAGTGTCAGCGGGCCGTAGACGAACAGCCATTCCGCTCGGGTTGGGGCTTCCAGCATTCGACTGACCACTCCGTGCGCGGTGTTGCGCCAGGCGTCCCTCAAACGGGCGGCCCAGCCAAACGTCATGACCCGACCGTCATGGAACTGAACAGCGACGCCCACGACAAGCCGCTTGGTCCTCCGCGGGCGTCGTGCTGCGCGGCGTCGTTGCGCCGTCAGGGCTTCTATCGCTTCAGGGTCAGTACAACGGCGGCCTTCTCATCGAATCCCGCCGGGCGATTTCCTCTCGGCCCGTCCTTCGAGAAGGCGACCGCCATGACGGCGGGGGCCGCCATCACCGCAATGGCCCACATCGCGCCGTCGGTGATCGTCGAGAAGCTCTTGAAGCCGACGAGTGCGATGAGCAGGGAGGCAGCGCCCCCCGCGCCAGCCACGATGTCGTACGCGCCGAACGCCTTCCTGAGTCCAACTCCCGGGCTCGCAGTCCCGACCGATGAGCGTCTGGCTACCGCTCTCCCCCACCTGGGGAGCCTACCCGCTCCTGCCGCCGTAACGCCCCCCGAAGATTTGCCGCGCCCTTTTGCAATTTTGCCATGGCTTTCCTGAAATGTTCTTGCAAGGGCGCTTGTCCTGGGTAGTATTAGCTATTCTTGCGGAGATTGGCCGCCCTGAAACTGTCCGGCCGGGAAAGGCCGCCCGCCGGCAGGGTCGTCGCTCGCGCCAGCGATGGGCGAGCAGCTGCGGAAAGAGGCCCCGATGCCCGTTAGCCATCTCACCGTCGCCCCTCTGCCGATGCCGAAGGAACTCGAAGCCCCTGCGGTGGCCGTTGATCCCAACGCCATCGCCCCGTTCCAGGACGAGTTGCCGGTGCCTCCGGCCATGCACCTCGACGAGCGGAGGGGGCACCCCGTGTGTGAGGTCGTCCTGAGCAACAAACTCGTTCAGGTGCATCGCGCCCTCGGCCGGGCCACGCCGGTCTGGTCGTACGATATTTGGGACAACAAAGCGAAGCGGTGGCTGGCCGAGGACTGTTACCTGGGGCCGACCCTGGTGGTCCGCCGGGGGCAGCGGGTGACGGTCGTCTACGAGAACGGGCTCTGCTGGTACTTGCCCGTGACCGCGGTGCAGGTGGAGCTCACCGGCCTTCCCCAACCCGGCGCCGCCGACCCACTCGCTGCCAACGCCCCCGGCCGCGCCAACGCCCGGGTCATCCCGGGCACGGACCAACTCTACGCCTGGGCGGTCACGCACCTGCATGGCGGGCGGTCGGGCGCCATGTACGACGGCTGGACCGAGAACGCCATGCTGCCGCCGCGCACGGAGACCGAGACGGACGCGAAGGGGCGGAAGCACGAAGTGGAAATGCCGGGGAAGACGCAGGCGTCGGTCTACGAGAACGAGCAGCGCGCGACGATGCTCTGGTATCACGACCACGGCATGGGTGTCACGCGCTTCAACGTCATGGCAGGCCTGGCCGGGGCCTACCTCATCCGCGACCCCCGGGAGGAGAAGGCCCTGGCGCGGCGCGGGATTCATCTGCCCGCGGCGCCCTGCGACGTGCCGCTGGTCATCCAGGACCGGAACCTCGACGCGGCCGACGACGGCCGCCTCAACGGCCGGCTGCTCCACAAATCGACCAGCGCCACGGCCGAGTTCTTCGGCCCGTACACGCTGGTCAACGGCGTGATTTGGCCGAAGATGTCCGTCCAGCGGCGCCGCTACCGCCTGCGGCTGCTCAACGGCTCAAACGCGCGCACCTACTGCCTGAAGCTGGTCACGGACGACGGCGCGGGCAAGGCGACCGAAGTGCCGTTGGACCAACTCGTGCGCCAAATCGGTGGCGACGGCGGCCTCCTGGCCCAACCCGTGACGCTGCCGAAGGGAACCCCGGTCCCGGTCCCGGCGGACGGCAAGCCGATCCCGACGACGGACGGCTTGATCCTCGGCTCGGCCGAGCGCGCCGACCTGTACGTGGATTTCGGCAAGCTCGGGGACGATGTGAAGAGCGTTATCCTGGTCAACACGGCCTTCGCGCCGTTCCACCAGTTTACCGTCCAGCATCCCGATCCCAACCCGGATCCGACCCAGGTCGAGACGGACCCGACGACGGGTAAGCCTGTCCCGGCGGTGGCGGCGGGCAGGGCCGTCCCTGGAATGCGGCTCCCCTACCCCTGGGTGATGCGCTTCGACCTCGGCGCGCGGCCCGACAGTGACCCGGCCACGGACCTGATCTCTCCCCCGGCGGGCCAGGATCTGAAGCTGGTCGCCGACCCCGGACCCACCAGCCACCAGGATCTGCCCGGGGCGCCGGACCCGCACGGGCACCGGCTGGTGGCGCTGGTCGAGAACCCGCCCGGCATGCTCATGATGTACGAACTCGCCGAGACGACGGTGGGGCAGGCCGGGCAGTTCACCCCGCTAGCGGAAGGCGGCTTGATCACGGTGCAGGACGTGGACGACCAGGGGAAGGCCGTCTTCAAGACCTACGCGCCGGGAGCGCACGGCCAGTTCACGCCGGTCGGGAGCGGCGGCCCCATCGCCATTCAGGACGTGGACGAGCAGGGGAAGCCC
>DATFNV010000164.1:0-6380 GCA_035266225.1 Gemmataceae bacterium | reverse complement strand
ACAGCAGGGTGCGCTCGAGCGGAGTCATGACTTGGGCGCCTCCGTCACGAGGTTGTTGGCGACCTGCCCGTCGGCGGCGTCCTCCTCGACCAGGCGCCCCTTCTCCAGGTGCAAGATGCGCTGCGCCCAGCGCGCGGCGCGCGGATCGTGCGTCACCATGAGGATCGTCTTGCCGAGGCCCTTCTGAAGCTCCGTCAGCAGCGCCATGATCTCTTCCGCGGACTTGGCGTCGAGGTCGCCGGTCGGCTCGTCGGCGACGATCAGGGTCGGGTCGGTGACGATGGCGCGGGCGATGCCGACGCGCTGCTGCTGGCCGCCGGAGAGCTGTCCCGGCCGGTGCCACATGCGGTCGGACAGGCCGACGAGGTCCAGGGCCGTCGTCACCTGCCGCCGGCGCTCGTCGGCGGACAGAGGGAGGAGCAGCAGCGGCAGCTCCACGTTCTCGTAGGCCGTCAGCACCGGCAGCAGGTGGTAGAACTGGAAGACGAAGCCGACGTGCCTCGTCCGCCATTTCGCCAGCTGTGCCTCGCTCATAGCGCTGATGAGTTGCTTGCCGACCCAGACCTCGCCCTCGGACGGCTGGTCGAGGCCGGCGATGAGGTTGAGCAACGTCGTCTTGCCCGAGCCGGACGGCCCCATCAGGGCCAGGAACTCCCCCTCGGCGACCTTGAGGCTCAGGTTCATCAGCACGTCGATCTGCTCGCTGCCGCGGCGGAAGAACTTGTGGACCTCCCGGACGCGGACGATTGCTTCGGCCATCGTCAACCCCCAACTGCGGGCGCCTCAGTTCCCCTTCTTGAACCAGACCAGAACGCTCATCTCCGGTTTCAGGTATACGCCTTCTTCCTCCGGCGGAATCTCCGCCTTGTCGATCTTGAGGCGAACGGTGAGGCTACCCTTGGCCCGGTCGGCAACGGGGAGGATACGGTCCAGCGTTGCCTTGTACCCGCCGCGGTGCTTCTTCAGGTACGTCGGGTCCGTGCCGAAAATCTCGGGCATCACAGTACAGTTCTGTCCGACAGCCAACTTCGCGATCTGAAGGTCCGCAATATTGATATCGACTCGGAGGTCAGCAAGGTCGGCCATGTCGCCCAGGCTCGCCGAGAGCTGATAGGCCGTAGGGCTGACGAGGTTGCCCAACTCCGTTTTCTTCGTCAGGAGTGTGCCGGAAATCGGGGCGCGGATCGTGCAGTTTTCGAGGCGCCATTTGGCCTTCCGCAGTCCCGCCTCCGCCTCCTCGACGTCGGCCTTCGCGACGGCGCGCTGCTGCGGCGTCGCCGCCTTGTCGAGCCCGTCGAACCGGGCCCTGGCGCGATCGACTGCGGCCTTCGCCTTGTCGAAGTCGGCCTTATACTCGTCGTCTTCCAGCCGGGCCAGCACCTCGCCTTGCTTGAAGCGCTGGCCCTCCTCGAACTTCTCGTGCAGCCACACGATCTTGCCCGGGACGCTCGGGCTCACCTGCACCTGGCGGGCGGGGACGACGTAGCCCTTCGCTTCGAGGACCACGTCGTCCGCGGCCGGGGCGGGCCCGAGCAGCATCAGGGTAACGGCAGCTGCGAACAGGCCACGCCAGAGGGAACCGGTGGCGCTCTTCATGGCTGACTCCTGCGTTGGGACCGGGGTTGCTGCCTCTTGTCTCTTCGTCCGGGCTGGCGGAATCTTTTACGGCTTCCCCTTCTTGAACCAAACCAGAACGCTCATGTCGGGCTTGAGGTAGAACCCGGCCTCCTCCGGCGGCACCTGGTCCCTGTCGATGGCGACGCGGACCGAGACGGAGCCCTTGGAGCGGTCGGCGACGGGCATGAGGCGCGAGACGCGGCCGTGGTAGCCGTCGGGATGTTTCTGCTTGAAGCTCTCGCTGTTGGCAAACGCCTCGGGCTTGACGATACAGTCCTGGCCTTCCCTGACCTTGTCGATGTCGCGCTGCTGGATGTTCAGGTCGATTTCCAGGTCGCGCAGGTCGGCCATCTCGCACAGGTAGCCGGCCGCCCCGAACGCCAGGGCGTTGACGTAGCCGCCCAGCTCGACCTTCTTGGTCAGGACGATCCCCGTCGTCGGCGCCGAGATCGTGCAGTTCTTCAACTGCTTGGCGGCCTGCTCCCGGTCGGCCTGGGCCTTCTGCACCTGGGCCCTGCCGAGGAGGCGCTGCTCGACCAGCAGCAGCTTCAGCTTGGCGAGGGTCTGCCTCTGCTGTTCCAAGGCGGCCTGGTCCACTTTCACCTGGACGATCGACTTCTCCATGTCGGCGCGCGAGGCGCCGGAGCCGGCCGCGCGGTTGAAGCGCTCGTCGAGCTGCGACAGCTCCAGCTTGCCGGCCAGGTTCTTGAGCAGCGACTCGGCCGCCTCAATGTCCTTCAAGGTCGAGCCGGTCTCCACCTGCTGCAGGTTGACCTCGGCGACGCGCAGGGCCGCCTCGGCACTCTTGAGCTGGGCCGCGTAGATGACCGGGTCGATCTCCGCCAGCTTGGCGCCCTTGTTGTAGACAGCCCCTTCTTTGAAGTTGGGGTCGAGCCAGACGACCTCGCCGCCGACCTGCGGACTGATTTGGATCGAGTGAGTCGGAATGACGTAGCCCCTGGCTTCGTGGACCACCTCGCCGGCTGAAGCCGGCGCCCCGGCGTAGCTCGGCGAGGCCTGGTCGGTGTCGGCGGCGGGGGGGCCCTCGGCCGGGGCGGGCGGGGCGCAGAACGCCTTCAGCCCGAACACGACCGTCGTGAGCAGCAGCACGGAGCACGCCGCCCAGGGGAGGAAGCCGGCACGGCTGGGGCGCCGGCCGGCGGGGTTGTCGCCGAGGCGCAGAGAGCGGACGCGGTCGCTGAGTGCGGCCCGGCCGTCCCTCGCGTCATTGTTGTTTGCCGGGGCGGGGGCACGGTCGTTGTCCGGGTTCATGAGTCCCTCGGGAGTTCGCGGGCCGCCCCGCGGGGTGGAGGTAGCCGCCGAGCACGTCGAGGCACAGGCGAAACATCGCTTCGCGGTCGAAGGCGTTCGGGTCGGCCGCCAGTTGCATTGCTAGCCCGTGCAGCAGCGCCTGGACCAGTGTGCCCAGCAGGCGCGGGTCGGCCGCCGGCGGGTCGGTCGAGACGGCCAACTCGCCGGCCATGCCGCGCGTCAGGTTGCCGCGCCACTCCTCGTACAGCGACGCCAGGCGCCGGCGGAAGTCCTCGCGGTGGCCGATCTGCGACAGGAAAGTGTATTGTAGGCAGTGGAACTCGGGCGACGCCGGCGGCCGCAGCAGCACCATACCGAGCAGGTGCCGCAGCCACTCCCAACCGCTCTGGAGCGCCTCGCAGGGGTCGGCCCCTTCCGGCGTGCCGACGCGCTGGTACATCAGCTCCAGCAAGTGGTCGAAGACCGCCAGGAGGATCTCTTCCTTGGCCGGGAAATAGTACGTCAGGTGGCCGCGAGCCATGCCGGTCTTCTTTTCGATCTCCGACAGGGAAAGGTTCTGAATCCCCTGCTCGGCGATGACCGCGACCGCTGCCTCGACGATCTGTCGCCGGCGGCTCTGGACAAGCGTACTGTCCGACTTTTTCACCGGATCCGCCGCCTCCCAATTCGAGACATATGCACTCTCCTCTTGCTGATCATCAAGTCGGCCATACGAATCGTCCCAGGGTAGACGATGGCCCAATGACTCCAAGTGATCTCGAACACCATCCTGGAGGGCGACCAAGTCGCTCGCATGCCAATGAGGGATGATGAACAAATCGATTTCGATCTGTCGTGCTTCCGCGAACGCTCGCCGCCTGTATTTGCCAAGCCGCCCGTGCCAAGCTTCCGTTTCTCCCACCTTGAGTAACTCGCCCAGGAACCTGTCTCGCACAATGTAGATAGCCGGTTGCCACAACGGCACCGCTTCGCGTGCGGTTCGGACCCATCCGTTCCGTAGCGGATCAATAGTGACGAGGTGAGTCGCTCGAACGATCACCTGCTCTCTGGCTTCATCAGTCAAGCGCTCTTCTTCGCGCCATCGTTTCTCAAGGAGTCTAATGGTGTCGGCGCTCAGGGTGGCAAGCAAGTCCTTCCGCGGCATCGTATTTCATCCGTTCTTGGAGTCATTTTCGCAACGGCGCTTCCACAGGCACGTTCGCCACAATCCTGTTCTCCGGGGTTTGTAAGTTATTAATAGACTGATCAGACTAGGGATTGTCAAGACCGAACGAACAGCATCAATGCGGAGGGTGGCAAGGGAAGGTGCGAGAGAATCACTACAGGGGATGGTCATCACGTTGACGTTTCGCGCTCGCGGGCTGGTGCCGAGAGCGCGAAACGTCAACCAAGGGGTTCACGTCGCCCGAACGACGACGACGGTGGCGTTATCGGTGGCGCCTTCGATGTTGACCAGGTTGACCAGGCGCCGGGCCGCGACCTCGGCCGAGGCCGCCTCGCCCTGGGCGCTGAGCATCTGCTCCAATTCGCGATCCTTCACATGGTTGGACAGGCCGTCCGAGCAGACGATGACCCAGTCGCCCGGGTTCAGCAGGCCGTGGTACACCCCCGGCTCGACGTCCGGCTGGCCGCCGATGGCCTGCTGCAGCTCGTTCTTGCGCGGGTGGTCCTCGGCCTCCTCCGGGGTGAGTTGGCCCAGCTCCACGAGGCGGTTGACCAGCGTCTGGTCGCGCGTCAGTTGGATCAGCCGGCCGTCGTGAAAGTGATAGGTACGGCTGTCGCCGACGTGGCCGACGACGACGTTGCGGCCATCCACGTAAACCACCTCGGCGGTGCAGCCCATGCCGCGCTTGCCGACCGGGTTGGGGCCGCGCGACGCCTGGAAGATGGCTCGGTTGGTCTCCTTCAGGGCCGAGCGGATGAGCGCCTTGGCCTCGTCGATCCGGAGCGGGGCCGAGGCGTTGCCCTCGGCGCGTGGCACGTCGGTCGGGAAGGCCGTGGCTCCGGCCAGCGCCGCGAACGGCTTCTGGGCCAGCAGAATGCGGCGCAGGTGTTGGATGGCCAGGGCCGCCGCGATCTCGCCGGCCTCGTAGCCGCCCATGCCGTCGGCCAGCAGGAGCAGGGCGCTCTCGCCGACGTCGTCCTGCCGCGACTCGCAGGCGTGGAGGAGCGCAAAGGCGTCCTCGTTGCCGGTCCGCACCATGCCGGTCGTCGTCCAGGCGGCGATCTCCAGGCGCACGTTGTCGAGCGTCCGGCTGCACACCTCCAGGGTGCGGATCAATTCGGTGAAGCCGGTCGGGTCCTCCTTCATCGCCTCGTCGGTGGGGAAGCGGGCGGAGACTTCTCGGGTGAAGGTCTTCATCATCAGCCGCCCGAACGCCGGATGGATGTCGGGCCAGCGCGGCACGAACGGCTTGGGGTGGCCGGGTCGGTCGAAGTCCATCTCGGTCAACTCGCGGCCGACGTGCAGCGCGTAGAGAACGGCACCGAAGCTGTAGAGGTTGGCGCGCGGGTCGGCCCGTCCGCTGTGCGCGGCGACCTCCGGGGCGGTGTACAGCGAGCCGCGGATGGGAGCGTCTGGGGGCACCGGCAGCGGCAGCAACTCCGACAGGTCGGCGAGCCGGCCGCGCCCGTCGGGGGTCACCACAACCATCTCGGGCCGTAGCGATTCGGGCAGGGTGCCCGCGAGGTGCAGGGCGCGAACCTGCTCCGCGAGGTGCTTCAGCCAGGTGAAGCGCTGCTCCATCGTGGCGTCCGGGTCGTCCCAGGCGTCCCACAACGACCGGCCGACCGGCACCTCCTCGATCAGGTACTCGAAGCCGCCGTCGGCGAAGCTATCGAAGACCTGCGGCAGGAACGGGTGCCCGGCCGCGTGCAGTACCTGTTCCTCCCAGGCCGGGGTCGGGAAGGCGGGGCCGCCGCCGGGCGCGCCGGTCACGGGCAGAGAACTGGGCATAGGGTCGTCGAAGCCGATCATGATCTCCTCGGTCTCGGCGTCGAAGACCGACTGCGGCACCTCGGCGACGGGCACCGGCTCGGGCGCGGGAATCGCCTCGACCATCGGCGGCTCCGGGCTGCGCACGACGACGACGGGAGCGCCGCTGCCGTGATCGACGCCGCGGAAGCGTTCGACGCCAAGGCGCTCCCCGAGGCGCTCGGTCAGCTCGTATCGGTCGCGGACGAGGGTAGCCGGGGCGGCGGCGACCGCGGCGAGTGGGGCGGCGGCACGGCCGTCGTCGTGCGGGAAAATGTAGCCGCAGCTGTCGCAGTGCGAGCGGCCTGGCGTACGCGGCGAGTCGCAGATGGGACACGGCGGCAGGGCCAGCGGCGGCGCTGGCGGGGCCGCGATGGGCGCCGCCAGTGGGACCACCTCGGCGAGGGGCGGAGCAGGCTCGGCCGGCGGCGGGGCCTCGGCCACCGGAAGGCCCTCCAGCGGCGGGGGGATTTCGGCAGGCGTGGCCTCGGCCACCCCGGGCGCGTCCCAGGTGGGC
>DATFNV010000163.1:0-12690 GCA_035266225.1 Gemmataceae bacterium | reverse complement strand
CGAGTTTTTTCAGCTTCTCCTGGAGCGGCGTCAGCTCTTTCGAGATCGTCAGTTTGCGCTTGACGCGCGTTTCCTCGCCCTCGGCCGGCTCCTCGCCTTCTTCCTCTTCCGCCGACAGCCGCCGGGCGATCAGCCCCAGCTGCGTCGCGTCGCCGACCTCGGTGACGATCATCTGCCCGACGCCGTCCACCACCTGCGTCCCGCGGTACAGACAGCCGGGCCGGTCGAACCCTTCTGCCGCGTCGTCAGGGACGGGCTTCTTGTGGGCCGGTTCAGATTCGCCGGTCATCAGCGACTGATCGACGTACAGGTCGGCCCCCTTGAGGAGCCGGCCGTCGGCGGGGACCTCGTCGCCCATCTCCAGGGACACGATGTCGCCGACGACGACTTCTTCGAGCGGAACTGTATGGAACTGGCCGCCGCGGATCACCTTGGCGCGCAGCGACTCCTTGTGGGCATTGAGCACCTCGAATTCGCGGTCGCTACGGTACTCGCTGAGGAAGGCGACGCCGGTGGCCAGGATGACGGCGACCATCACCGCCAACCCTTCCACCGAGGGATGGTGCGGCGGGACGATCAGGCCGAGGAAGAACAGGACGAGCGCGGACACGAACATCAGGCTCGGCAGCCATTCCGACCGGCGCAGGACCAGCAACCCGCCGGCCGCGACGGCCACGACGCCCAGGGCGACCCCGGCCGTGACGGGGCTGCCGCGGAACAGGTCCACGAACATCGACAGCAGCGCCGCAGCGAGAAGGACCTTGATGATCGGCTCGTCGAACTTGTCGAGGAACTTCTTCCAGAGCGGCTCGCGCGGCAGCGGCGTCAGGCGGTTGGCGCCAAAGCGCCGCAGGCTCTCCGGCACGGCGGCGGGGTCGAGGCCGGCTTCGGCGTTGGTCGGCAGCGCGTCGAAAACCTCGCGGGTGGTGCGCATGGCGTGTCCCGGAAACAAGTTTAGCCGCCGCGCTCGTAGTGACCCGATTTATCGGGTCATCGCCTGGACCCGATAAATCGGGTCACTACGAGCGCGGCGGCTAAACGCGAATGGCGGTTGCCATCACTGCTCCATGATTTCCTTCGACTTCTTCTCGGCCAGCTCGCCGATCTTGTCCTCGTGCCGCTTGAGCAGCGCTTGCACTTCCTCCTTGCCCTTGTCGCGGTCGTCCTCGGTCATCTCCTTGTTCTTCTCGGCGGTGTCGAAGGCCTTGTTGGCGTCGCGGCGGACGTTGCGGCAGGCGACCTTGGCCTCCTCCGCCGACTTCTTGATGCGCGTGACCATCTTCTGCCGCTGCTCGCCGGACATCGGCGGCACCTGCAGGCGGATCATCTTGCCGTCGTTGTTCGGCGACATGCCGAGGTCGCTGGAGCGGATGGCCTTTTCGATGTCCTTGAGTACCGAGGGGTCGAATGGCCGAATGACGATCGAGGTCGGGTCGGGGGTGCTGATCTGCGCCATCTGCTTCAGCGGCGTCGGCGAGCCATAGTACTCGACGCGCAGGCTGTCCACCAGCGCCGGCGTCGCCCGCCCGGTGCGCAACCCGCGCAGCTCGTCGGCGAACACCTTCACCGCCTTCTCCATGCGCTCTTCGCAGTCGAACAGGATTTCATCGGTGGTCATGTGCTTCTCCTCGTTCCCACGCTCTGCGTGGGAACGCACGGCTGGGACGCTCTGCGTCCCATCTGGTATCGGCCGCGACGCAGAGCGTCGTCCCCGGCGTTCCCACGCAGAGCGTGGGAACGAGGGTTCGTCTATTCACTCACCAACGTGCCGATCGAATGGCCGGCGATGGCCCGCTCGATGTTGCCGTCGCGCTTGAAGTTGAACACGAGGATTGGCAGCCGCGCCTCGCGGCACAGGCTGATCGCGGCCATGTCCATCACCCGCAAATTATCGCGCAGTACCTGGCCGTAAGTCAACTTCTCGTAGCGCACGGCGTGCGGGTTCTTTTCCGGGTCGTCGCTGTAGACGCCGTCCACGCGCGTCGCCTTGAGCAAGATGCTCGCCTCTAGCTCGCGGGCGCGGAGGGCGGCGGCCGTGTCCGTCGTCACGAACGGGTTGCCGGTGCCGCCCGCGAGGATGACGACGCGCCCCTTCTCCAGGTGGCGGATGGCCCGGCGGCGGATATACGGCTCGGCCACCGTCTCCATGCGGATGGCCGTCTGCAGGCGGGTCTCGCACTGGAGGCTCTCCAGGGCGTCCTGCAGCGCCAGGCCGTTGAGGACGGTGGCCAGCATGCCCATGTAGTGGGCCGTGGCCTCGCGGATGACCTCTCCCCCCGCGCTGAACTGCGCCCCGCGCAGGATGTTGCCGCCGCCGACGACGATGGCCAGCTGCACCCCGCGCTGGATGATGCGCTTGGCCTGCCGGGCGATGCTCAACGTCTCGTCGATGCTGATGCCGCTCTTGCCGCTGGGGCCGAAGCCCTCGCCGGAGAGTTTCAGGATGACCCGCTTGTACTTCGGCTTGAGGGCGTCGAGCGTCAGGTGATCATCCATCATCGCCGTCCGTCATCAGAGTGGGGGGCGCACGGGAGGCATTATAGGAACGCGGCGCCGGCGGCGGAAGAGGGGAGACTTGTTGCGAACGACCGCGCGGCGTGCAACAATCCACTCTCCCCGGCGCTGTCGCCGGGCGCGTGATTCCCTGAGACCGAAAGGGTTTTGCCGATGCTCTGTTTGCGTGTTCTCCTGCCGGCCGTGTGTGTACTGTCGGTCCTCGTCCTCTGGCGCCCGCCCGCGGCCATCGCCAGCCCCGAGGTGACCGAGCGCGCCCGTAAGTTCCTCGATACCCACACGAAGAAGCTGCGCCCCCTGGAGATCGAGGCCAGCCTCGCCTGGTGGGAGGCCAACACCAGCGGCAAGAAGGCGGACTACGCCCGCAAGGTGAAGGCCCAGAACAGGATCGACGAGGCCCTCGCCGACCGCGACGCTTTCGCCGACCTCAAGAAGCTCAAGGAGGAGTCCAGGGACATCGACGACGCCGTGCTGCGCCGGGCCGTCGCCGTCCTCTACCTGACCTACCTCGAAAAGCAGGTCGATAAGGACTTGCTCAAGAAAATGGTGGCCAAGGCGAACGCCGTCGAGCAGGCATTCAACAACTTCCGCGCCCGGGTGGACGGCAAGGAGATGATCGATAACGAGGTCCGCAAGATCCTCAAGGAGTCGAAGGACTCGCCGCGGCGGCAGGCAGTCTGGGAGGCGAGCAAGGAGGTCGGCAAGGTCGTCGAAACCGACCTGAAGGAGCTGGTCAAGCTGCGCAACGACTCCGCCCGGGCGCTCGGCTTCAAGAACTACCACGCCCTGCAACTGTACCTCAACGAGCAGGATGGCGAGCAGCTCATCAAGCTGTTCGACGAGCTGGACGAGCTGACGCGCGAGCCGTTCCGCGCCGCCAAGAAGGAGGTCGATGCCAAGCTGGCCGCGAACGTGGGGATCAAGGTCGAGGAGCTGAGGCCGTGGCACTACCACGACCCGTTCTTCCAGGAGACCCCAGCGGTCTTCAAGGCCGACATCGATGAGCCGTTCAAGAAGGCCGACCTTCTGGCTCTGTGCCGCACGTTCTACAGCGGCATCGACCTGCCGATCGACCGCGTCATCGAGAAGAGCGACACCAAGCCGAGGGCGGGGAAGAGTCAACACGCCTTCTGCACCGACATCGACCGCGACGGCGACGTGCGCGTGCTGGCCAACATCGACCAGAACAACCAGTGGATGTCCACGCTGCTGCACGAGTTCGGCCACTCGGTCTACAGCACCAACAATAACGACGTCCCGCGGTCGCTGCCCTACGTCCTCCGCCTGGAGTCACACATCCTGACCACCGAGGGCGTGGCGATGATGTTCGAGCGCCTGTCGAAGCGCCGCGCCTGGCTGGAGAAGATGGGCGTGCCGATGACGGACCCCGACGGCTTCGCGGACGCCGGGGCCAGGACGCTGCGCTACCAGCTGCTGATCTTCTCGCGCTGGTGCCAGGTGATGCTGCGCTTCGAGAAGGGGATGTACGAGGAGCCGGACCAGGGCCTGAGCGACCTGTGGTGGGGCCTGGTCGAGAAGTATCAGATGGTGCGCCGCCCGGATGGCCGCAAGGCGCCGGACTACGCCAGCAAGATTCACATCGTCAGCGCCCCCGTCTACTACCACAACTACATGATGGGCGAGCTGTTCGCGTCGCAGGTCCATCACGCCATCGCGCGCGACGTGTACAAGGGGGCCGACCCGAACACGGTGATCTACGTCGGCAACAAGGAGGTCGGCGAGTTCATGAGGAAGAAGGTCTTCGCCCCGGGCCGCACCTTGAGCTGGAACGAACTCACGGAAAAGGCCACCGGCGAGCCGCTGAAGGCGAAGGCGTTCGCCGAGGATTTCAAGAGCAAATGAAGAATGAAGAACGAAGAACGGAGAATGAAGAATGATCTCTCATTCCTCATTCTCCGTTCTTCGTTCTTCATTCTTCATTCATCTCTTCTGAGTGCCGGCCGCCGGGTCCACTTCCGTCTCCTTGAGGAAGGCGGCGGCCTGCTCGGGTGGCACCGGGTTGATGTAGAAGCCGGTGCCCCACTCGAAGCCGGCCACGCGCGTCAGGCGCGGGATGACCTCGATGTGCCAGTGGTAGTGCGGCAACAGTTGCGTGTCGAACGGCGAGGTGTGGATGATGTAGTTGTACGCCGGCTTGTCCAGCCCGGTCTCCAGCTTCATCAGGATCGTCTTGAGCACCGTGCCCAGCTCGTCCACCTCGTTCTTCTGGATGTTCTCGTAGTGGCTGCTGTGGTTCTTCGGCAGGATCCACGTCTCGAAGGGGAAGCGGCTGGCGTACGGGGCGAAGGCGACGAAGTTCGGCATGTCCAACACGACGCGCTTCTCGGTGCCCAGCTCCTGGTGGATCATGTCGCAGTAGATGCAGCGGCCGCGATAGTTGAAGAACTCCAGCGACCCCGACATCTCTTCCCAGACGTTGATCGGCACGATGGGCGTCACGATCAGCTGCGAGTGGGTGTGCTCCAGCGACGCCCCGGCGGCGGCGCCGACGTTCTTGAAGACCATGCCGTAGACCAGGCGCGGGTCCTTCTTGAGGTCCACCAGGCGGTCGCGGTAGACCCAGAGCACCTCGCGGATGTTGTCCTCCGCGAGGTTGGCCATGGTGATCTCGTGGAAGGGGCACTCGATGATGACCTCGTGGGCGCCGATGCCGTTCATGCGGTCGTAGATGCCCTCGCCGCGCTTCTGCTGGTCGCCCTCGATCTGCAAGGCCGGGAACTTGTTGGGTACGACGCGGACGCGCCAGCCCTTCTCGTTGCGACCGCTACCGCGGTCGCGGTAGGCGAGGATCTCAAGCGGCGTGTTGGTCTCGTGGCCCTCGCAGAAGGGGCAGAACTGACTGCCGCCGGCCAGCTGTTCGTTCTTGGGCGCCACCGGCCGCTTGGCCCGGTCGGTGGCGATGATGACCCAGCGGCCCACGATTGGGTCCTTGCGTAGTTCCGGCATCGGCAAACCCCGCAATCTGTCGCCGAGGAAGGTGAAGGTCTTATCCATGTTCCAGGCCCGGCCGCTTGCGGCTTAGCGTTCGCGCCATCGAGGCGATGAAGCGAACGCTAAGCCGCAAGCGGCTCACACGTCCCACATGATCCGCTCGAAGTCCGGCGACGGGCGGGTAAGGTTGATCGTCCCTTCGCGGGGGGCGCGGTCGCGGCTCTGGCCGCCCTCGAGCACTTCCACGAAGAAGTGGACCGGCCCATCGACCGCCACGCCCAGGGCGTCGAACGGCACCGCCAGCTCGGCGATCTGGTCGATGCCGGCCTCCAGGCCGGGCGCGTCCAGCGGACTGCCGCCGCGCAGCAGCTGCACCGACTCGCCGGCGCCGCCGGGGTTGTCCAGCAGCACCTCGCAGCCGGCCGGCTCCGCGAAGCCGATCCGCAGCTGATCGAAGCCGGTCAGGGCCTCGCGGGCCGGCCGGTCGAAGTCCAGGCGCAGGAACAGGCGCTTCACGTCGAAGCCGAAGTACAGGTCGCGCAGCGGGCCGCGCGCCGCCATCGCCATCGTACCGCGCTCGTTCTGGCAGGTGTAGCGGCCGGCGCTGACCCACTCGAAGAACGTCCGCCGCCCGTCGATCTTCACGTCCAGGAAGGTCCGCGGCAGCGTGTAGATCGCCCGCACCGCCCGCCGGCTGATCGGCCGCGCCAGGTCTGCCGGGGGCTCGTCGCCCAGCAGCAGGTAGACATTTTGCAGGTGCTTGCGGAACAGGTAGTCGAACAGCGCGTCCTGGGCGCTGGAGTGGTCGTCGCCGTACCACCAGAACCAGTCGCTTCCCTCCGCGATATAAATCTCCTCCCAGGCCCTGTCGATTGCAGATTGCAGATTGCAGATTGCAGATTGTCCGGACAAATCTGCAATCTGCAATCTGCAATCTGCAATCCTGCGCAGCAGGTGCTCCCGCGCCTGGTGCAGGGCGTCCCAGGCGGTGTTGTCCTCCTCGTGGCCGACCCAGATGGCGAAGTTGTGGTTGATCCAGCTCCCGGCGAACAGGTGCGGCAGCGAGTCGCGCGGCGGGTTCTCCTCGAGGTAGTCGCCCACCTTGACCGGCCGGACGTCGTCGGCGCGGGAGCAGCGCTCGTACAGCGCCCGCAGGAATTGCACGCCGCCGCCGGGGTAGTGCTCCCAGCAGTTCTCGCCGTCCAGGATCACCGGCACCAGGGGGTTCTCCTCCACCGCGGCGGCGATGGCCCGCAGCTTGCCGACAAAGTCGTCGGCCGCCGCCACCGGGTCGCTGCGCTGGTAGTGGAAGCCGATGGCGTCGCTCAGGGCGTGGTCGCGGAAGACGATGCCCAGCTGCTTGCCCGGCTCGCCGACCCGGTACGGCCGGTACATCGCGTCGGGGTTGCGGACGTAGCCCCGGGGGTCGCGGCTGACGAACCCCTGCGTCGAGGCGCTCAGCACCTCCTCGTCGGTGGCGATCCAGCGGACGCCGTGCTCCCACAAGAGCGGCAGCATGGGTTGGCAGACCGAGCCCTCCGCCGGCCACAGGCCGCGCGGCGCCCGGCCGAAGAGACGCGCGTGCTCCTCCACGGCCCGCTTGACGTGGACCGCCGCGTCCTCGAGATAGCCGCCGGTGTGGCGCGGCAGGCGCACCTCGGGCATCGCCTCGCGCGCCAGCTTCTTGTCGAACAGCAGCGGCAGGATCGGGTGAAAGTACGGCGTCGTAGTCAGCTCGACCTGCCCGTTCTCCTGCAAGCGCCTGTGCAGGGGGATGATTTCCCGCAGGATTTCGAGGTGCTTGTCGAGCAGCCAGGCCTTCTCGTTCTCCTCGAAGTGACGGCCCTTGTCGCGCAATTCGCGCAGGCCGGCCTCGCCCTCGAAGGCCAGTGGGTGGACCCAGGCCAGGTTGAACCAGACTTGCAGGTCGCGCAGATCGCGCGGGCTGAAGCGGCGCAGCGCCTCCGCGGCGCTATTGCGGCCCACCCCGCGACGGGCGTACAACTCCGCGTAGCGCGGGAACGGCCGGATCATCGTCTCCGGGTTGGCCATGAAGAAGTGGTCGAGCAGGAAGAGGCAGTCGGCCTCGTCGAGCCCGTCGGCCGGTTTGCGCGACACCTGCAAGAAGCGATCGGTGGCCCCACGCTCGGTGTAGGCCCGGAGCTGGGCCAGCAAGCTGGGCACCAGGTTGATCGTACACGCCATCTCCGGGTATTCGAGGAGATGCAGCGCCATGCCGTAGTAGTCCTTGACGCCGTGCAGGCGCACCCACGGCATGGGGTTTTCCCCGGCCACGTCGTCGGGATAGTAGGGCTGATGCTGATGCCAAAGGAATGCCAGCGCAATCACCGTCGGAATGCCTCCTTCAATACGCGGCTCGGCGAGCGGGGGGCGTTAGCCCCCCGGTTCTTCGACTTACCGGGGGGCTAACGCCCCCCGCTCGCCAATCACCGCCGCACCAGCCGCTCGTACAGCTTGACGTACTCGCGGGCGCTGCGGCCCCAGGACCAGTCCTGGCGCATGCCGTTCTGGGCCAGGCGCAGCCAATCTTCCGGCCGCTGACGGTAAAGATCGACGGCCCGGCGGACGGCATCGAGAAGCCCTTCCGGCGAGTACGGGATGAAGCGGAAGCCGGTGGCCTGGCCGGCGGCCAGGGCTTCGGGGGTGGTATCGCTCACGGTGTCGGCGAGTCCGCCGGTCGCCCGCACCACCGGCGGGGTCCCGTACTTCATACTATATAATTGATTGAGTCCCGACGGCTCGTATAGTGACGGCATCAGGAAGGCGTCGGCCCCCGCCTCGACCTGGTGCGCCCGCGCCTCGTCGAAGCCGAAGTACAGCCCCACCTGTCCCGGGTACCGGCCGCGCAATTCCTCCAGCATCTGGTGATATTTCCGCTCCCCCTCGCCCAGGACGACCAGCTGCGCCCCCAGCGCCAGGATTGCCCGGCCGGCCCCGGCGAGGAGGTCCAACCCCTTCTGATCGGCCAACCGGGCCACCAACCCCAGCAGCGGCGCCCGCGGGTCTTCGGGCAGGCCAAAGGCCCGCTGCAACGCCGCCTTGCACTTCGGCTTGCCCTGGCCGACCGTGTCCACGCCGTACTGAGCGGCGATGAACGGGTCGCGCGCCGGATCCCAGACGCCGTAATCGACGCCGTTGACGATGCCGAACAGGTCGCGGTTGCGCTCCATGAGGACGCCCTGGAGGCCCGCGCCGTAGTAGGGCGTCTGGATTTCGCGGGCGTACGTCGGGCTGACGGTGCTGAGGAGGTCGGCGAAGACGATGCCCGCCTTGAGGAAGTTTAATTTCCCGTAGAACTCAAGCTGCCGGGTGTTGAACAGCTTCCAGTCCAGGCCGGTCAGCATCATGTCCCAGTGCCAGAAGGCGCCCTGGTAGGCGATGTTATGAATGGTGAACAGCGTGCGGACCTGGGCGTAGCGCTCGCGCAGGCTGAAGCCGCCCTGCTTGCGGTAGAACTCGCGCAGCAGCACTGGGATGAGGCCGGTCTGCCAGTCGTTGCCGTGCAGCACGTCGGGCCAGAAGCCGAGCAGCGGCAGCGCCTCGAGGACGGCCCGGCAGAAGAAGATGAAGCGGCTACAGTTGTCCGAATAGTCGCGTTTTTGGCCCTCGGGGGTGGTGTACTGGTAGAGGCCGCGGCCCTGCTTCGGGTCGTCGCGGTCGAACAGGTCCGGCTGCTCGACGAGGTAGACGGGGACGCTCGAGTCGGGCAGGGTGGAGCGCCACAACCGGGCGGGGAACTTCCGCGGCCCGACGAGGACGGAGAAGGTGTGCTCGGTGGGCGCCGGGGTGTTGCGGGCGGCGCGGGCGCAGCGGTACAGGGGGAGGAAAACGACGCAGTCGTGGCCGAGACCGGCGAGGGCCCGGGGGAGGGAGCCGGCGACGTCGGCGAGGCCGCCGGTCTTGGCGAAGCCGACGACCTCGGAAGCCGCCATCAGCACTTTCATCGTAGCCGGCTCTTGGTCGTTCGCTGGTCGGGCCGTCCCGGCCCGTCGCCGGGGGAGGTGCCGCTATTGACTCTAGCGGATGGCGGGCCGATGAAGCAACGGGAGTTGCGGCCCGCGCGGGACGGCGGACTCGCACCGGACCGCGCGCGACGGTATAGTAAGGAGGATCGATCCCCTGGCGCCGTTGCTGTACGCGAGGCGAGCCATGTCCACGAACCCAGCCAACACCAATCAACCGGCCGAAACGGATCTTTTCCCCCGTCCGATAACGGAGGAAGAAGTCCGGGAACTGGATGCTCTGCTAGGCGAGAGCGTCCCGCCATTGATCGCCGGAGGCCGCAAGGCGTTTCTCCGCGATCTGCCGCAGTTGCTCAAGACTCACCGCGGGTGGTGCGTGGCGTACAGCGGGGATCGGCGACTCGGCATCAGCCGCTCCGCCCTCAAACTCTACGATGAATGTTTCCGCCAAGGACTCGCCCGGACGGAATTCATTGTCCTCGACGTCGAGGAATCGCACTTTTACACTCACGAGATCGAGATTCTCACACCTGAATTGGACGAGTGAGGAGGGTCGCGTGCCGCGCATTCTTCGCGACTTGCCCTTTTTCGAGAAGCCGACCCCGGTGCATCTCCCGGACGGCAGTGTTGTCCCCGTGTTGGGGGATCAGATCGTCTGCTGGGCAAGCCTCACTCTGCCCGAGTTTCGGCAACTCCACGAGCCGCGGCCGTTCCCCGTGTCCATCGACACGGGGTTCAACCGTGACTTCTTCATCCCTGAACGATACCTGCTGGAATGGGCCGGTTTGACGCCGCGCGACTTGGCGAGGGTGGGAGAGGCCCGCTTCGAGAACCTTGTGCTTCCTCTGCGGGCGGCCACGATTTGGCTTCACCCGAACCGCCCGGGCGCTCGCGACGCCTTCGCCGCGGGGCCGGACCCTTTCGACCTGTCGGCCGACGTCATCGTCTGGCCGTCGATGATTCCGGGTGGCCGCCGATTGCCCCTGTTGGGTGTCCACGCGGTCGCCCGCGCCGGCTTGCACTTCGTCGTTGATGGCCGAAGACGACGGGTCTGGTTACGGACAGCCTGGCGCTTCTGGCCGTTCGGTTGACCGGGGCGGCATCAGTAAATCCGCACCCGCTTCCCGAATGCCTCCCGCAGTGCCGTCACGCCCGCGGCGCCGATGCGGTTATTGAGCGGTTTCAGCTCCGCGAGGTTCGCCAGGTGCGGGGAGGCGGCGATGGCGGCGGCGCCGGCATCGCCAATCTGGTTCGACACCAGGATCAGCGCGCTCAGGCCGGCCATCTGCGGCGACGCCGCGAGCGCAATCGCCCCCTCGTCGCCGACGCGATTCCGCCCCAGGTCGAGGGTGCTGAGCCCCGCCAGGTTCGGCGACTCGGCCAGCGCCTTCACCCCCTCGTCGCCGATGTGGTTGTCCCACAGCACGAGCTTCGACAGGTTGACGACGTGCCGCGACGCTGCCAGCGCCTTCACCCCCTCGTCGCCGATGCCGTTGCCCGAAAGGATGATCGTCGAGCGGTTCGCCAGCGCCGGCAGGGCCGCCAGCGCCTTCACGCCCTCGTCGCCGATCCCCTTGTTCGTCAGGTCGAGCAGCCACAGCGACGGGGTCGTCTCGATGCTCCGCAGCAGCTCCCGGATCGGGTCGTGCGGCGCCGGTGGCGGCTCCGGCTCCCGGCGAGGAGGCGGAGCCGCGACGACACGCACCGGGGCCGGCGCCGGCGCTACCAGCAGCGCGTCGAGTTGCTCGGCGAGCGCGGCAGCGTCGCGGGGCCGGCGCTCGGGCTTGGCCGCCACACAGGCCCCCAGCAGTCGAATCAGGTCGCGGCTCAGTCCGCCGCCTTCGAGATCTTCCGACCACAAGCCCGTGGGGGCCCCGCTGCCCAGGTCGCCGATGAGCATCTGATACCAGATGACGCCCAGGGCGTGGACGTCGTCGCGGACGTCGGGCGCGTCGCCGCGCATCTGCTGCGGCGAGGCGTACAGCGGCGTGTGCGCCCCGCGCAAGGACGACGCCAGCACGCCGCCGCGCGTCGCCGACCCCTGCCGCGACTCGCGGATCGCTTCCAGCGCCGCCACGCTGCCGATGCCGAAATCGGTAATCTTGAGGACCAGATCGGCCGCTTGCGGCTTCGCACCCTCTGCGAAGCCGCAAGCGGCTACCAGAATGTTCGCCGGCTTCAGGTCGCGATGGACAATCGGGGGGCTCAGCCGATGGGCGTGCCCGACGATCCGCGCCAGCTGCGCCACCACCCGCGTCGCCCGCGGCCAGCGCTCGGCCGGCGCCAGGTCGATCCACTCGCGCAGCAGCCCGGACAGGTCGCCGCCCTCGATGTACTCGTACTTCAGGCACGGCGGGTCGGCGCCCAGGGCCGCGTCGAGCAGCGGCACGATGCCCGGGTGCCGGCCATGGCGCATCACCTGGTTGAGCACCCCCGCCTCGTGCTTCAGCAGTCGGTCCTGGGCGGCCGGGTCGAGGCAAAACTTCAGGGCCACTGGGGCGATGCCGTCGAAGAAGCGGTGCCGTGCCTTCCACACCTCGCCGAAGCCGCCGACGCCGAGGAGTTCGACCAGTTCCCAGTCGCCGACGCCGGGCGGACAGTCGCCGGGCTTGAAGCGCGGCAGCCGCGCCGGCAGGAACGGCAGTAGGTCTTCCGCTTTCTCCAGGACAAGGCGCGCCGGTAAGCTCCGGCCAAGGGCGTCGGCGGGGCGCTTGAACGACTGGCGGATCAGCGCCGGCACCTGCACCAGGTAGTCGGCGAGTCGCAGTTCGATTTCCGGTGGCTGATCGGCGGCCACCTCGTGAGCGACGGCGCGGGCCTCTTCCTTGACCTCCTGCATCGCGGCCTGCACCGCGTCCTGCAGCGCCTCGCGCATCTCCTCCTCGTCCTGGTAGTGGCGGAAGCGCTCCAGCACCTCGCGCGCCACGTCGTAAACGACCTCGCCGAAGGGGACGACGCCCGCCAGGCCGCGCAGCCCCTGGGCACAGACCGCCTCGCCAATGCAGCGGAACAAGACTTTCAACCGCGCCATGCCCAACCCCTTGCCTTTCAGCAACTTACGACACCTCGCCGGCTGCTGTGACCGATTGGTGACCAATCGGCAGCGGATTCGAGCCCGTCGGGTATTCGAGGATGTGCCCCGGCGCCACGACGCCCCCGCCGTAGGACAGCCTCCCCACGGCCTGACGCTTGTTCTGCGGCCGCACCTTGGCGTACAGCTTCATCGTCATGGCCAGCGTCT
>DATFNV010000162.1:0-7644 GCA_035266225.1 Gemmataceae bacterium | reverse complement strand
CCGAAGAGGCGGCTGGTGAAGGCGGCGGCGGCCAGGAGCAACCCCCAGAGCAGCACCTGCGCCGCCAGCGACAGGAGGGGGGCGCAGAGGACCAGGGCCAGGGCCCCGCCGACGACGCCGGCGACGGCGAGGCGGTCCAGCCAGGACTGCCGGCTGTTGGACCAGGGGAAGGTGCGGCGGAGCCAAGCGACGAGCGCGGACATGACGCCTTCTCGGACGGGAGGTCGGACCCGTGGCGGCGCGAGGGAGGTGTCCGCTGCGACCCGGACGCCGGCGCCGCCCGCCGCTCAGACAACAATGCTTAATCGGCCAGTGTAAGCGCTTTCGCGCCGGGAAGCAACGGCCTGCTTGCGGCGAGGCCGCCTGGCGGGTGGCGGGCGCTGACGTCAACTGGACGGAGGTGGGCCCGGAACGATCTGGTAACGATGTCCTCCCCCGAGAAGGCAGACGACATCGCCGGGGCGATATGACTGGGCGGAGCACGCCGTCATTGCACAGATTTCACGATCCGGAAAGGACTATAAAGCCGACGCCCCCTCTCCTTGGGGATGTACTGCGTGAAGGACCCTTCGTCGTCGGGGTGCGCGGCTCTCGCCCGCGCCAGAACGTCCTCAAGCACGTCGCCGACGAACAACTCCTGACCCGCGATGCAGATGTACTTGCCGCGGTGGCTGTACACTTCCGAAGCGTGAGCCTCCAGCCAATCACAATTGCGCTTGAACTGCGCGAACGAAGCTGTAGTCCGGGCGTTCTCGACCGGGTCGGTCACCACTTCCATCGTCACGGGCGA
Source organism: Gemmataceae bacterium (assembly GCA_035266225.1). Lineage (GTDB taxonomy): Bacteria > Planctomycetota > Planctomycetia > Gemmatales > Gemmataceae > DATFNV01. Next base: position 6,854 of record DATFNV010000162.1, on the reverse strand, counting down.
CCAGTTGTCGGTCATCGCAATCTCCTCCCCGCCGGCATGATTTTGTTCCGGCATCTTATCTTGAACCCACAAGTCTTCGCAATCCCGACTTCCGCCAGCCCGCGCAGGCGCCAGCGTCAACTTGACGGAGGTGGACCCTGAACGATCTGGTAACGGTGTCCCCCGCCGAGAAGGCACACGACGTCGCCGGGGCGATCGACGATGACCGCGAACAGGTTCGTGATCTCGCGGCCAAGGACACTCATGTCGAGGGTGGTCGGGTCGGTGGCGGCAAGAAAACGGCCCTTGAAAGATACCAGGGTTCTGTCCTCACGCCGCATTTCGATGGCAGTGTCCACGACTACGGAAGCCGCCTGGCCACCCACTCCGGCAATTGGGCATATCCCGCCGATGGGTTGCACGTTCAGTGCCCGCAGTACGTCTGCGCTGAGGACAGTTCGATCCGCGCCTGTATCAACAAGAAAGGGAGCCTCGAATCGAGACCCGTCTCCGGGAGTCATCTCAGCCAGGATCACCGGACGAAGCACCCCATCGTCACATAGCTTCCACGATCCCTCGATTCGCATAGATGCGAGGCATCCTTTCCTTGGGGATATAGCGGGTGAAGAGCCCTCGGTCGTCAGGGTGAGCGGCCTTCGCCCGCGCCAGAACGTCCTCAAGAACGTCGCCGACGAACAATTGCTGACCCGCGATGCAGATGTACTTACCGCGGTGGCTATACACGTCCGAGGCGTGAGCCTCCAACCAGTCCCAGTTGCGCTCGCACTGCGCGAGTGCCGCGGCACTCCGGGCGATCTCGACCGGGTCGGTGACGATCCCCATCACCACGGGCGGCCAATCGTCGGTCATCGCAATCTCCTCTCCGGCGGGGCGAATTCTTCAGCGCCATTTTACCTTCGGCCTGCGGGCCGTGACAAGCCGACGGTCCGTGAGCCCAGCGCATGCCAACGCCCCCGCAGCGGTGGTGGTCCGCGGCGGGGGCGTTGGTCTCTGTCTCGGTTCGTGGCGCTACTCGACGACTGCGAGGATGTCGTCCTCGGTCATGATGAGGTACTCGTCGCCGTCGATGGTGACTTCGTTGCCGGCGTAGGAGGTGAACAGGACGCGATCGCCCTCCCTCACCTGAAACAGTGCTCGTTTGCCGTTCTCGAGCAGTTTGCCCTCGCCGAGGCTGAGGACCTTGCCCTGCTTCGGCTTCTCCTTGGCGGTGTCGGGCAGCACGATGCCGCCGGCCGTCTTCTCCTCCGCTTCCAGGCGCTTCACCACGATCTTCTCGTTCAGCGGAACGATGTTCATGTTGCGACTCACTCCTCAAGTTCAATCACTTCCCCCCACCTTGGGGGGAGAGCTGCTGTTGCCTCAGGGGGTTCGGGGACCAGGGTCCGTGGGGTCGGCCGGGCGCTCGCCGTAGGCCCGCAGCAGAGCGCGGACCACGGTGTAGATCACCACGTTCTTGCTCACCGGCTTCGGAATGACACTGTAGGCCCGCGCCTGCTGCGCTTGACGGATCAGGCTGGCGGTGGCGTCGCCCGTCACCAGGATGACCGGCAGCTCGCGCATCTGTCGCAGCAACCGCAGCACCTCCAGGCCGGTCATCGTCGGCATATGCATGTCGAGGAGGGCCAGGTGAACCTCCTCGTCTTGCACGATGTCAAGAGCCTCCTCGCCGCACGACGCCAGGAAGGTGCGAAAGCCTTGCGGCTCCATGATCTCTCGCAAGACTTCCCGGCAGTCGCGGTCATCGTCTGTGATCAGGATCGTATAGTTCTGACTGACGTTCGTTGCTTTCATGCCGCTTCCCTCGTCCGTGTCCCGAAAAGGGGAGCCGCGGGACGAGTCGGCGGGGAATCACCCCCGCCGAGCCGTGGGGTGGATTTGCAAATGGCATACCGCCGCCCCCGCTGTGGGCGGCGCACGCCGGAACCTCTTATGCAAGTAGAACATCGGATCGGCGGAAAATCAAGGGGAGGCGCGCCCCCGACGCGCCGGACTGCCAGACTGTTCGGCGGCATCTGCCAATGTGACAGCGGCGGGGCTAACGACCGTACCCGTAGCCCGGCGTCGGCCAGGCACCGGGGCGCGGTCGTTTCGGCTTGGGACGCTTGACCGGCACCTTCTTCCCCCCGAACATCGAGAAGGGCCAGATCGCCGCCTGCGCCGGCGGCGGCCCCCACGCCACACACAACCCCATCAGCAGCAGCCCCGCCAACCAGAACCGAGTGCGCATCTTCTCCCTCCCCTCTCCATGAGGAGCGCTGGTTCGACACCAAGGTCATGCTCCCGAGGAGCAGAACGATAGCGACAGACGCAACCCCGTCAAGTTCAACTCGACGCGCCTCCTGTTACCCGGACGATGACGATTCTCGGAACATCTCAATTTGCCCCATTGCCGCGCTCGCGCCGACCGGGTAGGATGCGGTGGTTGATCTTGCCTTCCCACCGCGCCTCGCCCGCGCGGCCCGCCGTCCGAACCTTTTCTGGAGAATCCGCCATGAGCCGTCAGGGGGGCGCTCGCGCCGGATGTGCTGATTTCCGCCGCACTTTGCAGGTTGATCGCCGTGCCTTCGTCAAGGCGGGCATCCTCGGCTCCGCCGGCCTGGCGCTGTCGGACCTGCTGCGGTCCGAGGGCCGCGCGGTCCCGTCGCCGACCGGCACCCGGCGGCAACCGTCCGTCATCATCCTCTGGATGCGGGGGGGGCCGTCGCACATCGACATGTGGGACCCCAAGCCCGACGCCCCCGTCGAGTACCGCGGCGAGTTCGGTGTTAAGCCGTCGAGCGTGCCCGGCATCACCCTCTCCGACATGCTGCCGATGTGCGGCCGGATCATGGACAAGTGGTCCATCGTCCGCAGCCTCTACCACAACGACGCCGGCCATTCGTCCGGCGACCAGATTTGCTTCACCGGCTACCCCAGCGGCCCGAGCCCGGACGAGAACCTCTATCCCAGCTGCGGGTCCATCGTGGCCAGGCAGTTCGGCCATCTGTCGCCGCACCTGCCGGCCTACGTCATGATCCCGCGCATGGTGCCCGGCACCGGCCCGGCCTACCTTGGCGTCTCCTGCAAGCCGTTCGAGACGCAGGCCGACCCCGCCAGGGACGGCCCGTTCAAGGTGCCGAATTTCAGCCTGCCGGAAGGGGTGACGCTGGAGCGCGTCGGCGACCGCCGCCAGCTGCTGGGCAGCTTCGACACCCTCCGCCGCGACGTGGACCGGACGGGACAGATCGAAGGGGTCGATCGCTTCCAGCAGCGAGCCTGGGACATCCTCACGTCGCGGGTGGCCCAGGATGCCTTCGACCTCGACCGCGAGCCGGCCGCGGTGCGCGAGCGCTACGGCTTCATGCCGGCCTTCGACCCCAAGGCGTCGAACCGCTGTGGGGCGCCGGCGTGGAGCCAGCGCATCCTGCTGGCCCGGCGGCTGGTGGAGGCCGGCGTGCGCCTGGTGACGGTCGATCTGCGCTGGTGGGACACCCACGTCAAGGGCTTCGAGTCGCTGCGGCTGGGCTTCCTGCCGCGCTTCGACCGGGCGTATTCGGCGCTGATCGAGGATCTGGAGGCGCGCGGCCTGTTGGAATCGACGCTGGTGATCGCCTGGGGCGAGTTCGGCCGCACGCCGCGCGTCAACAACGACGCCGGCCGCGACCACTACCCCAACGTCTTCAGCGCGGCCCTGGCGGGTGGTCCGGTCAAGGGGGGCCGGGTTGTCGGCGAATCGGACGCCAAGGGGGCGTTCCCGAAGACCAATCCGAAGACGCCGCAGGACGTGCTGATGACGATGTACAAGCACCTCGGCATCGACCCCGAGGCGCAGTACCTCAACGGCACGGGGCGGCCGATCAGCGTCCTGCCGTCCGGCAAGCCGATCGAGGAGTTGATGTGAGGACGTCAAGCCCACGGGTCGCGACCCGTGGGCTTGCGGCCAGCGCGAAACGTAAACCCGCCGCTCAGCCCTCCGCCTCTCCTGGCGCGGGCGCGGCCGCCGGTGCCCCTTCGGCCTTCGGCAAATCCTTGCTGCCCACGACCGTCAAGTTCATGCCGATCTGCACCGTGACCAATTTGCCACCGATGTCGATGGTGACCTTATCGTTGATATTCCAGCCGAGCGAGCCGGTCGAGAATTCCTTGGGCACGGCGGTATACTTCTTGTCGCCGATCTGCACCTCGACGGGCTTGGCGTCCCTGGCGAACTCGGCGCGGGTGATAGGGCACGACGTCTTCTTGGCCATCGCCATCCTCCTGGGAGACGGTTGAGCCCGGCTTCACGGCCGGGCGGTCGGCGGCATCATACCACGCATGGGGAGGGAATCGGCAAGCCCGCTTCGGTATAATAGGCAGAATGAACCGTCTCCCGCTGCCCCTGTGGACCGAGAAGCACGCCGCCCCGCCGCTGCCGATGACCCGTGCCGAGATGGACGCCCGCGGCTGGGACGCCGTGGACGTGGTCTTCGTCAGCGGCGACGCCTACGTGGATCACCCGAGCTTCGCGATGGCGATCCTGGGCCGGGTGCTGGAGGCGGCCGGCTTCCGGGTGGCGATGCTGTCGCAGCCGGACTGGCGCTCGTGCGAGCCGTGGCGGCAGTTCGGCCGGCCGCGGCTCTTCTTCGCCGTCAGCGCCGGCAACATGGACTCGCTCATCAACCACTACACCGCCAACAAGAAGGTGCGCAACGACGACGCCTACTCGCCGGGCGGCCGCATCGGCCTGCGCCCCGACCGGGCGACGCTGCCGTACTGCCACCGGGCGCGCGAGGCGTTCCCCGGCGTGCCGGTCATCGCCGGCGGCGTCGAGGCGTCGCTGCGCCGCCTGGCCCATTACGATTACTGGGGCGACACCGTCCGCCGTTCGATCCTGCTCGACTGCAAGGCCGACCTGGTCGTCTACGGCATGGGCGAGAAGAGCATCGTCGAGATCGCCCGGCGCCTGGGCGCGGGCCAGACGGTGCGCGACCTGCGCGACCTGCGCGGGGTCGCGTATGCGCTGGGCGCCCGAGAGTCCGAACCGTTTAGCGGCCGCCCTCGGGGCGGCGCTCCGGACGCGCCGCCCCGAGGGCGGTCGCTAAACGAGGACGATTTCATCCTCCTTCCCTCCTACGAAGAGGTGAGGTCCGACAAGCACGCCTTCGTGGAGGCGACGCGCCTCATCCACGTCAACACCAACCCGTACAACGCGAAGGGGCTGGTGCAGTTCCACGAGCGCCAGGCGGTGGTGGCGACCCCGCCGGCCTTCCCCCTGTCGCAGGCGGAGATGGACGCCATCTACGACCTGCCCTACACGCGGCGGCCGCACCCCTCCTACACGGAGCCGATCCCCGCCCACGAGATGATCAAGGACTCGGTGACGATCATGCGCGGCTGCTTCGGCGGCTGCACCTTCTGCTCGATCACCGCCCACCAGGGGCGCATCATCCAGTCGCGCTCGCCGGAGTCGGTGCTGAAGGAGGTCCGCAAGATGGCGGACGACCCGGAGTTCCACGGCGTCATTAGCGACGTCGGCGGGCCGACCGCGAACATGTACCAGATGCGCTGTACGCGCCCCGAGGTCGAGGCGAAGTGCAAGCGCCTGTCGTGTGTGCATCCGACGATCTGCAAACTCCTCGGCACCGATCACGGCCCGCTCATCGACCTGCTGAAGCGGGCGCGCACCGAGCCGGGCATCCGCAAGGTGCTGGTCGCCAGCGGCATCCGCATGGACCTGGCGCAGCTGTCGCCGGAGTACCTGCAGGAGTTGGCGGCGCATCACGTCGGCGGCCATCTGAAGGTGGCGCCGGAACACACCGACCCACACGTCCTGGGGCTGATGAAGAAGCCGGACAACGTCAACTTCGAGGGCTTCGCCCAGGAGTTCAAGAAGGCCTCGGAGGCAGCGGGCAAGCCCAAGCAATCCCTCGTGCCGTATTACATCGCGAGCCACCCCGGCAGCGACCTGCACGCCATGATCGACCTGGCCGTGTTCCTCAAGCGCAACGGCTACCGCCCCGACCAGGTGCAGGACTTCATCCCGGCGCCGTTCGACGTGGCGACGTGCATGTACTACACCGGCATCGACCCGTTCAGCAAAGAAGAGGTGTACGTCGCGCGCCAACTGCGCGACCGGAAAATGCAGCGGGCGCTCATGCAGTTTTTCAAGCCGGAAAACTGGTTTACCGTGCGGGAAGCACTCCTTCAGGCCGGGCGGCAGGACCTGATCGGCTCCGGCTGCGACTGCCTGATCCCGGCTCAGCCGCCGAAGGAAGCGATCGAGGCGCGCAGGAGGCGGGCCAATGACCCGGACCACTACCACACGGTGGCCAACCCGGCCCGGGGCGAGAAGCCTGGGGAGCGGGGCCCCAACAAGGGCTACCGGCCGGGGAGGAAGTCGGCGGAGAAGCGAAAGAGGAACGGCGGCGACCGGCGCGCTCAGTGAGCGGAGACCAGGCTGGTCAAGCTGATTACGAGTGAAGTTTTTTTCCGGCGCCGGTGTCCGAACGGTTGCAGCTTGTTCGTTGTACTCACACAAGGCGGGGACAGGCCTCCGCCCGCGCATGCGAAACCGTCTGGAGTACCGTCATGGCGAAGTTTCTGTGCATCTATCGCGAATCCACGGTGAGCCGCGCCAAGCCGTCTCCCGAGGAGATGCAGGCGTTGCAGGCCGCCTGGTACACGTGGATGCAAAAGTTCAGCTCGGCGATCGTGCCCGGAGGCGACGGATTGAAGCACACCGGCCGAGTCCTAAAGGGGTAAGTGCAACCACTCGGAAGTCACTCAAAACACAGTTCGATGACACGCGCAACCACTCGGAAGTCACTCGCTGAACGGCCTGCGCGGAAGCACGTAGCGGGTCTCCTTGACCATCGGCTGCTGGTCCGGGGCGCGGC
>DATFNV010000161.1:0-5312 GCA_035266225.1 Gemmataceae bacterium | reverse complement strand
GGCTACAGGAGGACGAGCGGGCCCGGGGCGGGGGCGCGCAGAAGGAATAAAGGGGGCGACCCGGACGAGCCCAACAAGGCCGCCCAAGTAGCCCGAGGGTGAGCCAGGCACGCAAAATCGCTTAACTTGACGCGCATGGTGTCCTCTACACACGAGCCCTCCGCCGCCTCCGCGAGGAGTGCGGCGACGGCTGAGGCGCCGACCCGCCTGTCGCGCCGCACGCGGAGAATGGTCCCCATGACCGACAACGACGTCCGCCGCGACCAGCGCCTCGCCGAGATCCTCGAGAAGATCGAGGCCGATCTCCGCTCCGGCGTCCCCTTCGATCTCGCCTCCTGGCAAGCCCGCTGTCCCGACGTGGCCGCCGACCTGCCGAGCCTGGTCCAGACGTTGCGCCAGTTCCAGTCGGCCGTGGACGATTGCCGGGCCGGCACCGGCGAGACGGTGGTCCGGGCGGCCGCCGGCGACACGGGTGAGTGGCGCCCCAACCCCGAATCGCCGACGCCGAGGCGCGTGGGGCGCTACGAGGTCACGGGTCGGCTCGGCGCCGGCGGTATGGGGACCGTCTACCGCGCCCGTGACCCGCAGCTGGGCCGCGACGTGGCGATCAAAGTGCCGCGCTTCGAGGGCCCGCCGGCCGCCCGGGCCGCGGCCCAGGCCCGCTTCGAGCGCGAGGCCCGGGCGGCGGCCGCCGTCCGCCAGGCCCACGTCTGCCCCATTTACGACGTCGGCACCTGGGACGGCGTGCCCTACGTCGTCATGGCCTTCGTCGAGGGGCAGTCGCTGGCCGACCTGGTCGCGGCCGGCCCGGTCGAGCCGCGCCGCGCCGCCGAGTTGGTGCGGCAGGTGACCGAGGGGCTGCACGCCGTCCACGACCACGGCGTCATCCACCGCGACTTGAAGCCGGCCAACATCCTGCTCGACGCCGCCGGGCAGGCCTTGCTGACCGACTTCGGCCTGGCCCGCTACGACAGCGGCGGCGAGCGGCTGACGGCCGACGGCAGCGTGCTGGGGACGCCGGCCTACCTGGCGCCGGAGCAGGCGGCGCGGGGCGGCGACGACGTGGGGCCGGTGACCGACGTCTACAGCCTCGGCGCCGTCCTCTACGAGTTGGTCACCGGCCAACCGCCCTACCGCGGCAACCCGGTCACGGTCATCTACCAGGTCGCGCAGCAGGCGCCGCCGCTGCCTTCGCAGCATCGCCCCGGCCTCGACCCGGCCCTGGAGGCCATCCTCCTCAAGGCCATGGCGCGCCGCCCCCAACAACGCTACCCCAGCGCCCGCGCCTTCGCCGACGCGCTTCAAGGATGGCTGGCCGGGCCCGCCCCGGCGGCGCCGCCGCCGGCGGTTCCGGTCGCCGCGCATGCGCCCACGGTTGTCTGGCCGACAGCGGTCGCCGAGCCGGCCCCCACCCCGGCGCGCCGTCGCCGCATGGCCCGTCCAGGGGACGAATTGACCTGGCACCTGTGGAACATCGACACCGGCAAGGAGATGGAACCGCTCCTCAGCGGTGGTGAAGAGAGGGTCATCGCCGCCGCCCCGGACGGCAAACTCATCGCCACGGTAGCCGTGGGGAAGGGGCCCAGTCTGTGGGATCCGACGACCGGGAAACACCTGGCCAGTCTTCCCTTGACACGGCCGCCGGATCAGGGGCCGGCGGTCGGTCCTCCCGTAGGTGCCGGGTTTTCGGCGGATGGCAAGCTCCTCGCGGTGGTGTACTCCGGCCAGAATCAGAATCCTCTCGATGACACGGGTTCCAAGCTCTTCAAAGTGTACGACGTGGCCGCCCGCAAGGAGATAGACGGCGAGCGGGTGCCACAAGTCGCAATGTTCGCCGGGCCGGTCTTCACGCCGGATGCCGGGGGAATCGTGGTCGGCATCCGGGAAATGAACCAAAAGGACTCCGTGCGGGTGTGGGACCTGGCGAGCAGGGGGTGGCGCGGCCTGAAGCTCGCTGTTTCCAAGGGGACGTTTGCCCTCTCGCCGGACGGCAAGCGCCTCGCCATTGCGGGCGGCCTCCACGACGCCGCCACGGGGGAGAAGCTCGTGTCCTTCGACGGCCCTCCGATCCATGAGGCCCTCGCCTTTTCGCCGGACGGCCAGCGCGTCGTGGGCGCCGGCTATGGCGGCGAGGTCGCGGTCTACGAGGCGGCCACCGGGAAGCTCGTGACGCCGGTCCCCGAGCCGTTCCACTTCCTCGCGGTCAGCGCCGACGGGACGGTCATGGCCGTGCCGCAGGGCAACGTGCTGCGGTTGGTGGACACGGTAACGCGCAAGGAACGGGCCCGCGTGCGGCTCCCCGCTGGACAGGAGTTCTGGTCGGCCGCCTTCTCCCCCGACGGCAACCGCCTGGTCGCCAGCAACTTCACCACCAACGGGTTGGGCGTCTACGATACTGCCAACGGCGAGTACCTGGAGCAGCTCACCAGCCTCCCCCCGCCGGGCCGCCCCCGCTTGGCGTTCTCGGCGGACGGCAAGCGGTTCGTTGCGGGCTATGGGGGCGCGGTGCTCTGGGACACAGCGACCTGGAAAGAGCCGACAACGATCAAGGCGCTGAAGCGGTGTACGTTGGGGCTGGCCCTCTCGCCCGACGGCAAGCTCGTTGCCGGCGCGTGGGAAGACGGCCTGACGGTCGCCGAGTCGAACGGCGGGAAGGAACGCTTTACCCGTGACGGATCGGGGCCGATTGCCTTCTCGCCCGACGGGACGCGCTTCGCCTGCGGCCGTAAGGTCCGCGACACCGCCACAGGTAAGGAACTTGTCGAACTCAAGGACGCCTCCTTCACGAAGGGGTTCGGTTTGGCGGGGTTGGTGTTCTCGCCGGACAGCAAGACCGTCTTCGGGTGCGGGACCTACGGCCACCTCGTCTGCTGGTCCGCATCGGACGGCGGCGTGCTGAAGGAATGGCGCCTGGGCGGCCTCATCAACCGGATCGCGCTGACTTCGGACGGGCGCTACCTGTTCACGTCGAACGCGAACGGCACTGTCTATGTCCTGCGCCTCGACCTCTCGCCAGAGCGGGCGAAGCCCTGATCGGACTAGCGCGGATTCAAGCGATCTGTTGTTGGACCCCTGCCGGCTTGCCTGGCAGGTGAAGGAGGTTGGCGGCTAGACGGTCGTGGCGCAGGCCAGCCTTCGCGACCCCTGCCGGCTTGCCCGGCAGGTGAAGGAGGTTGGCGGCTAAATGGGGAGGGGAGAGACAAAGAATGATCCTTTTGCGCGCGCCTTCTAGCTGACGACCTCCTTCACCTGCCGGGCAAGCCGGCAGGGGTCGCGACGTGGGCCGTGCTCTCGGTCTAGCGGGCGACCTGCTTCACCTGCCGGGCAAGCCGGCAGGGGTCGATCGGACTAGCCCCTTACGCCTACCGGAGACGGGATGCACATGACGGCGGAACCCGAAGGGTCTTCTCCCTCGCTGGATCACTACCGTGAGTACCTGCTTCTCCTGGCTGGGATGCAGCTGGGCCAGCGCCTGCGGGGCAAGTTGGATGCCTCCGACCTGGTCCAGGAGACACTCCTCGAGGCCCACGAGCAGTGGGAGCGTTTTCGGGGGCGCTCCGAGGCCGAACGGGCGGCGTGGCTGCGGCAGATCCTGGCGCACAATCTCGCCGATGCGGTGCGTCACTACAGCGCCGCCGCCCGGGACGTCGGGTTGGAGCGGTCCCTCGAGCAATCGCTGGAGGATTCGTCGGCGCGAATCGAGGTCTGGATCGGCGGCGGAGGGCCCGCACCCCAGGAGCAGGTCGAGCGAGGGGAGTTGTTGCTGCGCCTGGCCGAGGCGCTGCCCCGTTTGCCGGAGGATCAGCGCCAGGCCGTGGACCTCAAGCACCGGCAGGGTCGGAGCGTGGCCGACATCTGCCGGCAGACGGGGCGCAGCGAGGCGGCCGTCGCCGGGTTGCTGCGGCGGGGGCTGAAGCGGCTGCGCGAGTTGATGGCCGAAGGAGGGTGAGGGCGTCATGCCAGGCGAGCCTCTTGAAGCGACGACCGACGAGCTTCTGGACGCGGTCCTCGGCACCTACCTGCGCGACTGCGAGCGCGGGCAGACAGCCGACCGGAACGACCTGTTGGCCCGCTACCCCCAGCTGGCCGAGGCGCTGACCGAGTTCTTCCGCGACTTCGACCGGGTCGAGTCGCTGACCACGCCCCTGCGCGGATCGGACCCGGAGATCACTGCCGCGTCCGGGCCGCCGCCCGGGCAGTCGTTCGGGGATTACGATCTGCTCGAGGAAGTCGGCCGCGGCGGCATGGGAGTGGTGTACCGCGCACGGCAGCGCAGCCTCAACCGGATCGTGGCCCTCAAGATGGTCCGCGCCGACCGGCTGGCCGACACGGACGAGCTGCAGCGCTTTCGCAACGAGGCGTCGGCGGCGGCCCACCTGGATCACCCGCACATCGTACCCGTTTACGAGGTTGGGGAGTGCGAAGGTCAGCCTTACTTCAGCATGAAGTTCGTGGAGGGCGGGAGCCTGGCCCGGCAGGTCGAGCGCCTCGTTCTCGACCCGCGCGGCGCCGCCCGGCTGCTGGCGCCGCTGGCGCGGGCGGTGCATCACGCGCACCAGCGGGGCGTGCTGCACCGCGACCTGAAGCCCGCCAACGTCCTGCTCGACGACCAGGGCCGGGCGCTGGTCGCCGAATTCGGGCTGGCCAAGCGCCTCGAACAGGAGAGCGGCCTGACCCACACGGGGCTGGTGATCGGCACGCCCTCGTACCTGGCCCCGGAGCAGGCGAGCGGTTCGTCGCGCGCTGTGACCACGGCCACCGACGTGTACGGCCTGGGGGCGATCCTGTACGAATTGCTGACCGCCCGCCCGCCCTTCCGGGGCGACAACGTCCTGGACACGCCGGAGCGGGTGCGTTCTCGCCCGCCGATGCCGCCGGGCCGCCTGAACCGGCGCGTGCCGCGCGACCTGGAGACTACCTGTCTGAAATGTCTCAACAAGGACCCGCAGCGGCGCTACGCCAGCGCGGCGGCCCTGGCCGATGACCTGGAGCGCTTCCTCGACGGCCGGCCCATCGAGGCGCGGGGGACACGCTGGCCGGAGCGCTCGGTCAAGTGGGTGCGGTGCCGGCCGGTGCTGGCCGTCCTGGTCGCGGTGAGCGTGCTGGCCGTGGTGGCGTTCGCCGGCGGCCTCGCCTGGCACACGGTGGAATTAGTACTACAGCGCTATGGGGATCGATTCCGTTGTCTCTGATTCCTTCTGCGTGCCCGGCGACGGCCTGTTGACTGTGCCGCAGGTGTCATGTACTCGGCCGGCAAGCCCCGCCCCCGTCGCTGACGGGACTCCCGCGCCGCCCGGTTACGCCGCTGGTGA
>DATFNV010000160.1:0-16959 GCA_035266225.1 Gemmataceae bacterium | reverse complement strand
TCACCAGCGGCGTAACCGGGCGGCGCGGGAGTCCCGTCAGCGACGGGGGCGGGGCTTGCCGGCCGAGTACATGACACCTGCGGCACAGTCAACAGGCCGTCGCCGGGCACGCAGAAGGAATCAGAGACAACGGAATCGATCGCCATAGCGCTGTAGTATTAACCTGCTCTGCCACCCCGTCGCGTGGGAGGCCGCGCTGGGCCACCTTGGCATCATCTGTGGATGCCTCACGACCTCGCTCGATGGGCTGAAAGGTGGACCGCTGAGTCCGGATGACCTGACCGAGTTGCTTCTGCCGTACGCCGGAGTGCCGGCTGCTCAACCGGCCGTCCGGGACTTGATCCAGAAGCACGCGACCGAAGTGCAGTCGGGGCGCGACTACTACGAAACCGTCGCAACTATCCAGTTGCGGGCAGTGATCGCCCTGGCGAGTACAGGTGAACGGCGCGAGGCTGAGGAACGATGGCAGCGGGCCTGTCAATGCTTCGGCGGGTACGGCTTCCGAAAGGACATCACCATCTACGAGCTGATCGAAAGCCTCCCGGTCCTTATCGAACACGATCGGGCCTTTGTGCGCCAGATGCTCGATCGCTTACAACCGCTGATCTGGGAACTGGATTGGCGCACGGACGGTAGAGAAACCGATCGGGCCGTTGTGTCCTGGTTTGACGTCGTAAGCCAGGCGGATCCGACGGCGGCAGCGCTGCTGCTGGCCCGATGCCTATCCCGCGACGGGGGTATCGTTTACTGGCGATTGGAGGACTTTCTTGATAAACTTCTTGGCCGAATTGGGGAACGGGCTGACCCGCTCGTCGCCATGGCATTGCTCCAGACGCAGCCCTCGCGCGCTGCGCAGCCTTACGTCGAAACTGCCTGACCGTCGTCCGAAGGTGGCAGGAAATCGATCCGGACGGCGCGAGATTCGCGTTTGCCCGGCTGGTAGCCCAAGTGGTTAACCACGCTCGGGGTGAAGATACCGCCGCACCTGTCGATCTTCTTCAGCAGTTCGCCGAAGCGAATGGGCTACCCCGCCCAGACGCAATTATTCCTACCGAATCAGACGGGCAAAGAGCAGGTATACCCCTAACACCACCGGTCGAGGGTGGAGAGCCATCCCCATCTGGTCACCGGGGCGAATTACGTGTCGCCCCGCACGCTCGGCCGGTTGAGGTTCTCGCCGCCTTGGCCAGCGTCGAGGAGCACGGCCATATGGCGATCAGGGCGGAGGATCTCTGGGGGCAACTTGTCCCGTGGCTTGCCGGCCAGCTTAGCGCTGGCAATTACAAGACAGCCCGGGGAATCACCTTGGCCCTCCTCCCGAAACTACCCTACGGCGACAAGGGGGCCTATCTGCACAGGTTGGCTACCGAGATCGACCGGCGCGGTTTCGGGGCATTCGCTGCCGAACTTTACGCCCTCTCCCACGTTCATTCCGAGGACGACGGCCGGTACAGGGGCCAGAGCCGCGAACGCGACTTCCCCCGGTTGCGGCGGGCGGTGGAACTTGATGAAGCCGCGGGGTGGAATAGTCTGGCGAATGAACTGGGCGACTTGCTCCGGAGGCGATGCTACCCCGTCTGCCGGGCCAGCCACCTCGTTCCTCTGTGCGTTGCCTTCGAGAAGCTGGAGCAAGCCAAGGCAGTCTGGGAACAGTCTTTTGCTGTCATCGCCCATCGGTTTCCCGACCCAGACGGCGGCCCCCCATACGCACTGCCGGAATACTCGGCGGGGGTTGACGAAGGGTGGAAGTGCGACGAATCCCTTGCCCGGTTGTTGCTGGCCCGAGTGGACCACCCAGACGCTATCATCAAGCGTACTGCCCTGGCCGGTGTGGCAGTGGTCGTGGCTCGCGCCCCGCGCCTGCTCGTTCGCGGGTTGCGCGAGGTGCTGCGCAGTCAGACTCCGCTGACTTCGGTCTTCTTTCTCTTCCAGACGATCTGGGCGGCCGAGCGCTCGCCGTACACGCTTTCGGCCGGACTGCGGGAGGAGTTGCAACAGTATGCGGTGAGCAGCCTTCCGGCGCTCCGCTTTGCGGCGCAGCGGCTGTGGGACCGTGTCCGGGAGGACTCATGATTTCCGATGACGCAATCCTTCGTCTCGACGCAGGTGATCGGGTGCGGGTTGTCTCCGAGGTCTGGCCGGAATTCACCGACCGGATTCTGCGAGCGTTCCGAACACGTTGGGACGCATCAGGCGTGCATCTGGCTCGGCTGCGTGGGCGGGTGAAGGACTTCGTCGAACGTGAGCCCTCGGAACGCCTCCAGGCGGACTTTCTTGGATGAGAAGTGGAACTCTTCGAGTCAGCGTTTCACGAAGCCCTCGAAGGCTTCCTGCCCTTCCTGTGGCAGACCGGGAGGCGTAACGACGTGCTTCTTGGCGGCGTGTTTGCCACGCTACTGCCCGAGGTCGAACTGTCGGTGGCCGTTGAATTGAGCCAGCGGCCTCGCCCTGCATTGCCCATCCAAGTCAGAATTCGACAGGCAATGAACCGCTGGTTGCTCGGGAGCCATCAGGCGAATTCACTGGTTGGTTCCGGCTCGCGTCGGCAGAAACCGAGTTGTCGGAAGATGAGCGCCACTTGCCGGCGCCTGCTTCCGTCCGACGCGCAACTCGGGGTGTACGGTCCGTCGCGTGTCGGGACGCTGCCGCAGCCCCGTTTCCTCTGGACATCGCGGAGCGTATAGGGCTGCGAGACTTTGCACAGATGCGACTCGCGCCACCTGCGCCACGGATCCGTGGCAATCTAGCGATTGGATGTCAAATGCGAGGGCTGCTCGGCTCATTCTCGGTCCTGCTCCCCAGGCCAGATGCCGTTCGAGCTTGCCGTTTGATGCCCGACCCATGGCCAGCCCCAATCGTTTTCCGGAGTGCGGACGGCGAACCGCGGTTGGTCTTTCGCTCGTGGCGAGCGCGGCCCAGGAAATCTGGCAGTGACGGAACAGCTTACCTGCTGGCTGGATCCGACCTGATAGTACACCCGGACACAATGCAGCAGCTGGTAGAGAACTCAGAATATGCACTGAGTACGGGCGTTTATTCCGAGGGCGGAACCCCCTGACGCCGACGTTTGCCCTTGATGGCCTTGCGAACGGTTCTGGCGACCGGCGAGGTGGTCGAATTGCACTGCACCTACGACCCGGCGACGAAGGGCGGCAACGCCCCGAACGGCCGCAAGGTCAAGGGCACCATCCACTGGGTGTCGGCGGCGCACGCGCTCGACGCGGAAGTGCGGCTGTACGACCACCTGTTCCGCATCCCCGAGCCGGAGGACGTGCCGGAGGGGACCGATTGGAAGTCGAACCTCAACGCGGAGTCGCTGGTGGTCTTGAGCGGCTGCAAGTTGGAGCCAAGCCTGGCGATGGCGGCGCCGGGCGTGAGTTACCAGTTCGAGCGCCAGGGGTACTTCTGCCTGGACAGGGACGCCAGGCCGGGGGCGCCGGTGTTCAACCGGTCGGTGTCGCTGCGCGACACCTGGGCCAAGATCGAGAAGGCCCAGCAGGGCGGCAAGGGCAAGAAGAAGTAGGCGCTTGCCGCTTGCGGTATAGCAAGGAGTCAGGAATGGCCAAGCCATACGATCCGATCTTGAAGGAGATGGTGGAGACGGAACCGGCGGGCTGGCCGCCGTTGATCGGCCAGCCCCCGGCGCCCGTTACCGTCATCGACGCCGACGTGTCGAGCACGGTGAGTGGTGCCGTGGACAAGGTGCTGCGCGTCCACGCCGACCCCGAGTATCTGCTCCATTTCGATTTCCAGTCGGGCCACGACTCCGCGAAGCTTCCGCGGCGGCTCCGGCTGTATAATGACGTGCTGGACGACCGCCACGCGCTGCCAGTCTGGAGCGAGGCCTTCATCCTGCGACCCGAGGCCGACTCCCCGCAGCTGACCGGCGTGCTGACGCGCAGACTTCCGGACGGGGTGCTGATCCATGACTTTCACTACGGCGTCACCCGCGTCTGGCAGTTGCCGGTGGAAGCAGTGCTGACGGGCGGCCTGGGCGCGCTGCCACTGGCGCCGGTGAGCGACGTGGAGCGGTCGGCCTTGCCGGATGTGATTCGGCGGATGAAGGCGCGCCTGCGGCGCGCGGAGCACGCCAGGGAGCTGTGGGCCGCGACGTACGTGCTGCTGGGGTTGCGCTACACCGCTGACGTGGCGGACACTCTTCTCCGGGGGATAGTCACTATGGAAGAATCGACGACCTATCAAGCGATTCTCGCTCGCGGCCGGGATGAGGGCGAGCACGAAGGGGTGCTCAAGGAAGCCAGGAGGATGCTGCTGCTGCTGGGTGAGGACCACCTGGGCCGCGCCGACGCCGCGACAACCGCGGCCGTGCAGGCCATCAACGACGTGCCGCAACTGGAGCAACTGGCGAAGCGTGTGTACGCGGTAACGAGTTGGCAGGAATTGCTGGGAACCTCGGACCGACGCCGCAAGACGAAGCCATGATCGAGAAGGCCCAGCAAGGCGGGAAGAAGAAGTCGTCGAGCCACTTTCTGCGTGACATCCCTCGCTTCTCGGTGCCTGTTCCGGTAGGTTCCAGTAGGGTGCCCCGTCGATCGTCTGAGGGCCGGGTCATGGGCGAGATCATCGCAGCCCTGTTCGGCATCGCTCTCTTTCTCGGCGTTGTCGGCGTTTCCGTCGTCCTGCCGATCATCGCCTTCGTCCGCAGCCGTCGCGTCGTGCAGCTGGACCGGCGACTCGACGACCTGGAAGACGAGGTGCGGCGACTGCGGCGACTGGTCCGCAAGAAGGCCGACGCCGAGGCCCCGCCCGAGGTGGCGCCGGAGCCGGAGCCGGCCGAGTCCGTCAACGTCGCGGAAGTACACGAAGTGCTGCCGGCCGCGCCGCGCCGGCGGCGCGGCCCACTCTTCCAACCGGCGGACGCCGTCACCCTCGAAGACTGGATCGGCCGGCGGGGCCTCGGCTGGGCGGCCGTCGTTCTGCTGCTGTTTGCGACCGCTTTTTTCCTCAAATACGCCTTCGAGAACGACTGGATCGGGGCGCTCGGCCGCGTCAGCATCGGCGTCGTCGCCGGGGCGGGGCTGTGCGTCGCCGGCTGGGTCGCCCACCGTCGCAGCTACCGCGTCTTCTCGCAGATGCTCACCGCGGCCGGCGTCGTGCTGCTCTACCTCGCCACCTTCGCCTCGTTCGGCTACTACCACCTGATGCCGCGCGAGCGTGCCGCGCTCTTCCTGGTGCTCCTGGTCACCGAGGCCGCGGCGTTGGCCCTGCTCTACGACGCGATGGCCATCGCCCTCATGGCTGTCGTCGGCGGGCTGCTCACGCCGCTCCTGCTGCACGCCGACCACGACCAGTACCGCAGCCTGTTCGCCTACCTGGTCGTCCTCAATCTCGGCGTCGTCACGCTGGCCCTGTTCCGCCCCTGGCGGGCCATCGCCACCGTGGCGCTCGCCGGCACGCAGGCGCTCTTCTGGGCGTGGTGGGCCGAGAACTACCACCCCGAAAAGCTGGAGCCGGCGCTGCTCTTCCAGGCGGCGGTCTTCGTCCTCTTCCTGCTCCACAATATCCTGGCCCACGTCGTCCGCCGCCGCGCCGCCGACCCCGAGGCGCTGGTGCGGATGGTGCTCAACGCCTTCCTCTTCGCCCTGGCCGGCTACGTCCTGCTGCGCGACGACTATCGAATCTGGCTGGGCACGGCGGCGGTCGGCCTGGCCATCGTCTACACGGGGTTGGGCTGGGTGCTGCTGCGCCGCCGGCCGGACGACACCTGGCAGCAACTGGTTGCGGTAGCGACGGGCCTGGGCTTCGTGGCCGTGGTCTTCCCGCTCCAGACGTCGGCGGCCTGGATCGCCCTGGGCTGGGCGGTCGAGGGGGCGGCACTGAGCGGCTTCGGCTTGCGCCTCCGCTCCGACAAGCTGCGCGGCCTCGGGGCGGCGCTGCTCATCCTGGGCGCTGGTCGGCTGCTGCTGGTCGATACCCTGGGGCTGGACCGCACGCAACCGTTCGTGCCGATCTTCAACAAGTACGCCCTGCCGGCCCTGGGGGTGGCGGCCTGCCTGCTGTTCGCGGCCGCCTCCTCGCGCCACTTCCTGAAGCGTCCGCGCGACATCGACCGCGTCGCCCGGGTCGCGGCCGGGCTGACCGGCGTCCTGCTGGTCTGGCTGGTCCTGTCGCTCGACACCTACCAGTTCTTTACCACCCGGCCGTCCTACGGTACGGACACCGAGCACCTGGAGCGCGTCGCCCGCACCAGCCTATCGGTGCTGTGGCCGGTCTACGCGGCGCTGCTGCTGCTGGTCGGCTTCAAGCTGGACAGCGCGGCCCTGCGCTGGACGGGGCTGGCGCTGTTCGCCCTGACCCTGGGCAAGGTGGTGCTGGTGGACATGGCGGAGTTGCCCGGCTTCTACCGCGTGGCGGCGTTCTTCATCCTCTCGGTCATCATGGGGGCGGCGGCGTGGGGCTATCAGAAAATCGAGCGCCTGCGCCGCGCCCGGAGCGAGGAGGCGGGTCATGAGACGGCTTAGCACGACGGCCCTGGTCCTGGCCGGGGCCCTGGCGGCGCTCGCCGCGGCGCCGGCGCCGGGGACGGAATCGCTGCCGGCGTGGGAGTGGTACGCGGAAGTGGCGGCGCCCGCCGGGAACCGCCCCCTTGCCGACTTCGTGCTGCCGCCCCCGGTCTTCGACGGGGCGCGGCCGGACCTGGCGGACCTGCGCCTTTACGACGGCCGCCGCCACGAGGTTCCCTACGCCCTCCACGTCCGCCGTAAGGAGGACGTGCGCCAGCCGTTGGCCGCCAAGGAGTTCAACCGCACCACCAACCCCGACCGCTCCGCCGAGGTGTCCCTCGACCTCGGCGAGTCCGCCGGCGAGCACAACGAGATCGAGGTCGCCACGCCGGGCAGCGACTTCCGCCGCCCGCTGCGCGTGGAGGGGAGCGACGACCGCATGTCGTGGAGCACGGTGCTGGACAAGGTCCACCTGATCCACTTTGCAGAGGGCGGACAGGTGCTGGACATCCGCCGCTTCACGTATACCCCGAGCCGTTTCCGCTACCTGCGCGTCCGCGTCTCGCCCGACCCCGCGGCGGCCAACGACGCCCCGGCCGTCGGCTCGGTGGTGGTGTTCCACGAGGTCCACCAGGCGGGCGATTACCGCACCTGGCCGGCGTTCGTCGAGGCGCGGCAGCCGGTGCCGGCCTACGAGGGGCCGGGCTCGGCGTGGTTCATCCGCCTGAGCGAGAATGGCGAGGCGGCGCCATGCGAGTCGCTGACGTTGGAGGTCGCCGATACGGAGTTCGTGCGGCCGTACCGGCTGGAGGTCGCCAACCCGGACGAGCCGGCGCAGGTCGTCGGCAGTGGCGAGCTGCGCCGCCAGGCGACCGACCCGAACAAGCCGCTGGTGATTTCCTTCCCCGAGGTGACGGCCCGGCGGCTGCGCCTGGTGGTGACCGACCAGCGCAACCCGCCACTGAGTCTGACGGGGGCGCAGTACACGGCGGCGGCGCGGCAGGTGATCTTCCGCCCGGACGACGTGCAGGGCACGCTACGGCTGTACTTTGGCAACCCCAAGGCGCCGCCCCCCGGGTACGACTTCGCGCGGACGCTGCCGGCGGCACTCGACCCGGCCCCGGCGGAAACGACGCTGGGGCCGCGCCAGAAGAACCCAGACTACCAGCCGCCGCCGAAGCCGTGGACGGAGCGCTATCCCTGGGCGGTCTACGTCGTGCTGGGGGCGGCGAGCGCCGTCCTGCTGGTCCTGCTGGGTCTGCTCGGAAGGGAGGCCATCGCACGGCACGGCGCGGCGGCGGAACCACCCGTCCCCGGTTAGCCGCCCCGGGCCCCTCACACCAGCCGCCCCAGCATCTGGTACATGTACAGCACCACCCACGCCTTGCCGTCGATGCGGGCCCCGCTGTTACAGAGTTGGGCCACCTGGCGGTGGTCGAGAAGCAGCGTCTCGAACTCTTCGGCGCCTTCCGGCGAGGCCTTGTACCCGTCCGCGGCGCGGGCCGTCACGAACACCATCACGGCGGCTTCGTCGATCATCCCGGCCGACGAGTAGATGGCCGGGCTGACGTGTTTCACCTCGACCAGGTCGAGCCCCGTCTCCTCCTTCAGCTCGCGCCGCGCCGTCGTCTCGATGCTCTCGCCCTTTTCGGAAAGCCCGGCGGGGAAGGCGTAGATGTAGTCCCCAACCGGGGCCCGGTACTCGCGCAGCATCACCAGGCGCGGCTTGGCCCGCCCCTTGCCGAGCAGGATGGGCACGATTACCACCGCGTCGAAATGGCCGGCCGGCGGCGGCGTGCCGTCGCCGCGCGAGGCGAACGACCAGCGCCCCTCCTGGCCGTCTTGCCGAAACACGCGGACGAACAGGTTGACCCAGCGCTCGTTGGTCAGCTTCTCGGTGCGGACGATCTCCATGACTACTCCAAGCGGTACTTGTCGCCTTCCACCACGAGCGACCGCTTGCCCTTGTAGCGATCGTACACCTTTTCCATCTCGGCGACGTCGTCGAACCAGCCGACGACGTAGGCGGCGCCGAACGTCTCGCCGGCTTTCACCTTTTTGCGGTGCAGTTCCTCGATGAAGCAGACGTAGCCGCGCTGGTGGCACCAGGCTTCCGCCGCCGCCGCCGGGTCGAGCGTCATCCCCGCCAGCCACGGCCCCGGCTTGCCGTCGCGCTTCACCTGGTACGCCCGGATCATCCGCGCCGGCACCTTGCCTTCCTTGCGCTGGTAGAGATACTTCGCGTCCGGGCCGAACGACTCCTTGAACTCGGCGGCCGGGATCGGCTTGTCGAGGTAGCTGAGGTACACCTGCTCAAACGTGTCGCCGCCGTCGTGCTTGACGTGGCCGGGCATGTCGATGCGGTAAAAGAGGTCGTCCACGTCGTTGGCACTGGTGATGCGCTCCCCCGAGAGGACGTAGCGCACCCCCGGCAGGAAGACGAGCGTCTGCTCCCAGGTCGAGCCGGCCTTGTAGCCCTGGCCGGGCTTGTTGAAGGTGTAGCGCAACTTGATGGCGACGAAGTCCTTGCCCTTGACGATCTCGGGCTTCACCTCCTTGGCCTGGGTGCAGATTTGCGGCCCCTCGACGAGATGCTTCGGCAGGTCGCCGTGGAGCTTGGCGTCGCGCGGGTAGCCGTCGTCGCGCCAGCCGGGGGCCATCAGGAAGTCCATGATGTGCAGGCCGAAGCCGAGTTCGCGCGCCCCCGTCTTGCGGTCGAGGAACGTCCCCGCGGCGATGCCGCTGACGTATTTCTTCTTCGCGACGCGGGCCTGCAAGGCGTCGCTGTCGATCTGGACGTAGTCGTCGGTTGCGGTGACCTTGATCTCGCTCTTCGGGTCGGCGGCCAGTGCCGGCTCGGCGAGAACGGTGAGTAGGACGGCGGCGGCAAGAGTTCGCATGGGGGACCTCCCGGTTGGCGGGGCGATAGGCGTGACAGGCTACCGGGCCGCTCGCGGCTTCGCCGGTCAAAGGTGCGAGGGCGCGAGCGACCCGCCGCTACTTTTTCAGCAGCAACCCCTGCGCTTTCATCCACTCGGCGCAGCGCTCGGGCCACTTCGAGCAGGGCTTGTCGCTGGGGCGCAGGCCGAAGCCGTGGCCGCCCGCGGTGTAAATGTGCATTTCCGCCGGCACCTTCTCCTTTTTCAGCGCCAGGTACGTCAGGATGCTGCCCTCGGCCGGCACCCCCGTGTCGTCCTCGGCGTGGACCAAGAACGTCGGCGGCGTGTCCTTCGTGACGCGGATTTCCGGCGCCAGGGCGTCCCCGGCCTTGTTCGTCAGGTAGGCGGGGTAGATCAGCACCGTGAAGTCGGGCCGGCAGCTCACCCTATCGACGTTATCGATGCCATCGTAAGCCAGTTTGTCGTAATTGGTGGACGCCCAGGCCGTCAGGTTGCCGCCGGCCGAGAAGCCGAGCATGCCGATCCGCTTCGGGTCGATCTCCCAGCCGGTGGCCTTGGCGCGCACGAGGCGCAACGCCCGCTGCGCGTCCATCTGCGCCTGCGGCGGGGGGCCCTCCTTCGGCGAGTCGGGGCGGCGCGGCACGCGGTACTTCAGCACGATGCCGGTCACGCCGATCGTGTTCAGCCACGCCGCGACCTCCTCGCCTTCCAGGTCCCACGCGAGAATGTTGTACCCGCCCCCCGGGGCGATCACGACCGCGGCGCCGGTGTTCTTGTCCTTCGCCGGCCGAAAGACCGTCAGCGTCGGAACGGTCACGTTCGAGATCCGCGTCACCTTCCCCTTCTCTTCGGACTTTTCCGGACCGACGTTGGCCGTCTCCCCGAGCGGCTTGCCGGGCCACACGTCGAGGACGAGCGGCTTGTCGGCGGCCCGGCCCGGCGAGCCGTAGCCGACGGCGGCTGCCGCCAGGACAATGAGCAGACGTTTCATGATTCCCCCTGTGTACCTGGATTGGCAGGATTGGCGTTCCTTTCCCTGATGATAGTCGCACGAGAGCCGCTGCCCACCCGCACCGCTCGCATCTCCGGCAGAGTTTGCGCCGGCGCGGCCCTGGCCGGGAACGGCGGTCCGCCGAGCACTCAGGAATGAGGGCGACTCCGGCTGATAACGAATAACGGTCGCAGCAACGGGGACGTCTTGCGCTCGGTACGGAGGACCGATGGGCTACCTCATGATCTCGCTGCTCTGGGTCGCCTGTCCCGGCTCCGGCGAGGGTTCGCTCAAGGAGGGATCCTACCTCTACCGCCCCGCCTTCAGCCTCGACGACGTGCTGCGGATGCCCGCGGAGTGTTACGTCCCGCAACCGGGCGACATCTTCCTGGCGACCGACCAGGCGCGGTGGGCGCGGGCCGGCCACTGGGTCGCGGGGGGCGCCGGCGTTCACCACTCGGGCATCGTGTTCCTCCGCTCCGACGGCCGCCTGGGACTGATCGAGGCGGGGCCGTTTAACTCGATCAAGGTCGAGGTCATGGACCCGATCGAGCACATGAAAGCGCACGTCCGCGCCGGCGACAAGGTGTGGGTACGCCGCCGCCGCGTGCCGCTGACGCCGGAGCAGTCGGCCCAACTGACCGCCTTCCTCGAGCGCCAGGAGGGTAAGCCGTTCGCCGTGCTGCGCCTGCTCGGCCAGATGACGCCGTTCCGATCGCGCGGCCCGCTGCGCACGTGGTTCGTCGGCAAGCCGCACGGTGATCGCGAGGAGTACTTCTGCTCGGAACTGGTGACGGAATCGTGCGTCGCGGCCGGCCTCATCGACGGAACCACGGCCCGCCCCGCCGCCACCTACCCGCGCGACCTGTTCTTCGGACGGTCGTTCAACCTGTACCTCGACAAACACCTCACCCTCGACGACTGGGAACCCCCGGCGCGCTGGAGCGAGTGCCCGTAGCCGCTTGCGGCTTAGCGTTCGCACCACCCTCAGATGGAGCGAACGCTAAGCCGCAAGCGGCCCAATTGCTCCCTTTCGGGTCGTCCCTTGTAAAACGGGTCGAGCGGGTAGCACCCCGACACCAGCCCGTTGCGCGGCGCCGTGGTGCAGTCGCTGAACGTGCGGCAGAGGCGCTTGCGTGCCGGCGGCCGGCCCGCCAGCACGTCGGCCGCGAAGTCGGGGTACGACAGCATCATCCGCCCCAGCCCAATGAAGTCCGCCCCGCCGTCGCGCAGCACGCGCTGCGCCACGTTCGGCAGCCACTCCTGCAAGTACGAGTAAGCTGACCCCACGATCGTCAGGCGCGGGTGCCGCGCCTTCAGCCGCGCTGTCGCCGCGACCTGCCGGGCGACTCCGACGAGCGGGTCTTCCGGCGGCTGATACCCGTCCGAGGGAGGAAAGGCCGCCGGCCGCTGGACGTGCGGGTTGTAGTACGGACTGCCCCCCGTCGTACAGACCAGGTCAATTCCGAGCCCCTCCAGGAGATCGAGAAAGGCGGACGGCTCGTCCAGGTCGATGCCCAGGCCCGTGCCGTCGCCGCCGAACGCGTAGGGATAAGTGGCCACCACAAGCGGCACCCCGATCCCGTCGGTTCCCCGCCGGAACGGCATGAAATCGAACACGCTGACGCGCACGCCGATCTCGAGGTCGGGCACCGCGGCGCGAATGCCCGCCACGATGTCGCGGAGGAAGCGCGTCCGATTCTCCAGGCTGCCCCCGTACTGGCCGGGCCGAGCGACTGCGGACAGGAACTCGTGCCCCAGGTAGCCGTGACAGTGCTTGATGTCCACGAAGGCGAAGCCGGCCACCCGCGCCAGACATGCCGCCTTCGCGAAGTCGTCCGTCAGGCGGGCGACCTCGTCATCGGAGAGCAGCGCCGCGTCGTACTGGACCCCGAACTGGCAGTCGAGGTACGGGTGCCGGTAGGCGACGCGCGGCTCCGGTCGGCCCCTGTCGTTGGGCCGGGCGAAGCGGCCGGAGTGCGTCAGCTGCAAGCCGACCAGCAGGTCGTCGGTGCGGCCGAACTGCTCGCGGTGGGCGGCCAGGAGGACGTCGTGCAGGCCGGCGATGTCCGCGACGGTCGCCTCGTTGAGGACGAGCTGGTTGGGGTTGGCCCGGCCGTCGTGGCGAACGGCGACCGCCTCGCCGCCCCAGACGAGCTTCGCCCCGCTCAGGCCGAAGTGGCGCCAGCGCCGCCGCGTCAGGTCGGACGGGTGCCCATCTGGGGTGCCGTCCCAGCCCTCCATCGGCAGCACCGCGAAACGATTGCCGATCACCCCGGCCGCACGGCGATAGGGCCGGGCCAGCGGCGCGTCGGGGCCGGAGTCAACGACCGCATCGAATGGCAGATCGACGCCGAGGGCCGTCAAATGGGCCTGGAATTCGGCGGCGGTCTTCAGGGTCGAAACGCGGGGGTATTTCACCGCTCGTCCCTCCGGGGCTGGTGGGATGTTACCCCCAGAACGCCCGAGGAACAAGTAACGCCGCTTGCGGCTTCGCATGTTTGACCTGCGAAGCCGCAAGCGGCGGGGACGTTCTACCTGGCTGATTGCTCAGTAACTGAACTCCACCCCCAGGCTGAGGGTCTGCAGCCAGGTGTCGGCGCGGTCCAGGACGAAGGCCGGCCGGCTGCCGCTCGTTACGGTCCCGGTGGCCGGCGGAATCAGGGCGGGGTTGATCACCTGATCCACCTGGTCGGCGGCGCGGGCGATCCGATCCAGCCAAAGCAGCGAGTAGCTGAGGGTCACGCGCACGTTGTGACTGGCCTGCCAGCCCAGGGTCGCCCCCAGCTCCGGCAGGACGGTCCAGTCGTGGCCTTGAGCACTGCCGATGTTGCTCGCCAGCGCGTAGAGGCCGCCCTCCCGCACCAGCGTCGGCGATCCGGGGATCGTGGTCACCGTCTCGCCCAGGACCTTCACGGTGCGGTTGACGCTGCCGACGCCACACTTGGTGAGCAAGTCCAGCGAGAAGTTTTCCCACCAGAGCTGGGTCCGGAAGCCCATGTCGGCGCCGTGGAACTCGTTCTGGGTGTTGAAGTCGTCCTCGCTGGCGAACACCGTTCCCGTGCGGGTGTTGAGGATGTTCGTCCTCGATTGCGCGATACTCAGCCCCTCGTCGTAACGATAAAAGCGATATCCCAGGAGGGAGTCGAGGCGGAGCCAACCCCAATCGACGACGTTTTCCCGCAGATCGATGTGGGCCTCGTAGAAGTCGCCGGAGGCGGCCCGGGCGCCGATAGAGCCCGACGAGATGCCGGGGGAGGCGATCAGAAAGGCTTGCGGCAGGCCTGTGGTGGCGTTGATGAACGGGCGGGCGAGGAATGGCGTGCCGTTCGAGGAGGCGTCGAAGAGGCTCGCCTGGCTCTCCAGGAGCAGGCCGCCGGCCTCGATGCCGAAGGTGTGCTCCGGGCAGAACCAGTAGCCGCCGCCGAGGTGGATGCCCGAACGGGCGTCGTCGTTGACGATGCCGCCGCCGAAGAGTTCCGCGGTCGTGCCGACCCCGCCGACGCCGGCGACGTTCCGGGCGGTCCCGGCCGGGCTGGCCGTCACCAGGACCGGCAGCCGGTCGCCGCTGAACCAGCCGACGACGTAGTCGGCCTCGGCCCAGAACTGCCCACCCGGGGCGGCTGGGGCCCCTCCCCACCAGTGAGTCGGGCCCGGCGGCTCCTCGGAAAGGACCGGCATCGGCGTCAGGGGCGGTGCCGCGGCCGGCTCCGCCTGCGGCGCCTGGGCGCAGGTCGTTCCCACTAGGAGCAGCGCCGTGCCGAGGGCCAACAGCATTCGATCTCTCATGGCTTCGTCCCCATCGACGAGTACAGGCCGAACCCGCCTGACCCCGGTCCCCCACTTGGGGGTGGGGACGGCGTGGGTGCGAATCGTTCCAACGGTATGAGATGTATCGGCGCGGCGGGGTGCCGGACTTTCCTATTTTGCTCGGAGGGGGGGAACTACCGGCAGCCGGAAACCCTTGCCGCTCTTGACTGGTCGGGGGGATAGGCAAAGCCGCCCGCGGCTTCGCAGGGCTTGCGAAGCCGCGAGCGGCGCGGAATGTCGTGGCGAAGGCTCAGACGACGTTCACCGTGAACGAGGTGGTGGTGCTGCTCCCGTACTGGTCGGTCGCCTGCACCGTGATGGTGGCGCTGCCGCTACTCAGCCCGTTCAGAGTGAGGCGCTCGTTGGAGACGGAGGCGATCACCACGCCCGGGGCGCTGTTGGACACCACCGAGTAGGTCAGGAATTCGGGGCGGTTAACGACCACGGCGTCGCTGATCAGGGCCAGGTCGCTTTTCTTCAAGTTGTTGGGGAACGTGGTGACGTTAGCACCGCTCGCGAGGGGGATCTCGTTAAACGGGCTGGCCGGGGCCGGAGTGGGGGTCGTCAGGGCAGAGAGCGTGTTGATCACCGTCTGGTCGTTCGCAGCCAGCAACTTGCCGAAGACGGTGAACCCGCCGTTGTTCGAGGGGCCCAGGGCGGTCGAGTTGTTGATGAGGTTGAAGAAGAACTGGGAACTGGCGGTGTTTGGGCCGGTCTGGTTGGCCATGGAGATGGTGCCGGTGACATTCCCCAGCCCGACCTCGCTCGCCCCTTGCAGGTCCGTGTCGGGGTGGATCGCCGGCAGGGTCGTCGTCGTCGTCCCACCCGAGGTCGTCGATTGGAAGGTGAAGCCTCCGCCTTGCAGCACCTGCAACCCGTTGTCAGCGGCCGCGGTCGCCCGGCGGTGGAAGATCGATTCGTCGTACCGCCCGCTGTTGATGTAGTTGTAGAAGTTCGCCACAGTCATCGGCGTCAGGCTGTCGTACAACTCCACTAAGACCGGGCCGCCGGACGTGTCCATGCGCACCAGGCTGGTGGTGATGTCCGGCGCGGTGAAGTTGCCCGACAGATCGACCGTCTGTGACAGGCCGGTCGTCACTGTGACGGTGCCAATGGGGCTGGTCACGCTCGGCCCCATCAAGCGGAAGTCGCCCGGCGTCGAGGTATTCAGGAACAGGCGCTCCGTGAGCGCAGCGGCGGAGAGCCCTTCAAAGCCGGTGCTGACGCTGGTGGTTTTGCCGGCCACCACCTTGATCCCGGAGATGACGCCGCTCCCCGAGTAGCCGGGCGCCAGGAAACTAACGGTGTACGTCCCCGGGTTCAGCTCGAAGAAGGTGACCGACCCGGCGGCGTTGGAGGTGGCGATCTGGCTGACCGTTACGCCCGTGGTCGTCTTCCCGGTCAGGGTGGCGGGCAGCGACGACATGCCCGACTCGCCCGGGTCGAATCTCCCGTTGCCGTTGGCGTCGAGGAAGGCGAAGGCGGTCAAACTGCCGGTGGTGGCGGCCGCCGGCAGTGTGCGCCCTTCGAGCACCTCCAACTCCAGCCGCCTCGTCGCCGGGCGGCGCGTCTTCCGCGGACCGGAGCGGGGAAAGGCACGGTCACGGAGAGACTCCCACACAGTCCGAGCGAACCCGCGCATTAGCGTATCCTCAGCAAATGTCTCTTCTGTTTCAGGGGTCGTCACGCTGGCCGCCGATCCGAAGCGCAGAGCGCCCGCTGGACGAGCGCACAACGGCTCCCATCCCGGCCATCCGGTGGCAGCAACTGCCGAGGTAGAGTACTCGGGTGCCTACGAGTCGTTACTCGGAATGTCTTCCGTGCAGATCGGCGAACCCAACGATCACTTCCATACTATACAATCGAACGATGGCCCTCGCAACGGCGGGCGCGGGAAACTGGAGAACTGGTGACGGGGCCCCGCCCTTCTCTCCCTACCATCCCTAGTTCTCCACCATTCGCCTCTTCCCTCATCCCGAGAGTCGGCGGCGTCCCCGCGACCTCCCGGGGTGCCGTCATCGAGGGCAAGTTCTGCCTCGGAAGTGGGCAGTAGCAGCGGTGCTTCGTCCGGTCGCTCCGTTAATTCTTCCGACGTATCTCTTGTCTCCCTCGAGATTTAGTGCCAGGGACACGGCTGAGGCATTGAACTTGCACTCTTATGAGCATTTAATTTCCGAGCAGCAGCCTGGGCGCCCGTGCCATGGTCTCGGCCGCTTGCGGTTTCGCGCTCGCCTGACCCGCCGGCGCGGAGAAGGAGAGCAACATGCTGCAAGTCATGAATAGCGGGACGGCTCGCCAATCGCAGTCACTGGACAGCGCCGCGGGGCCGGGGCTGTTCGCCGGCTATCGCCCCCATCCTTCCGCCTGGGACGAATTGTTCGACGCCTCGGGTCAGCCCCATCCTCACTGCCGAACCCTCGTTGATCGCCTCGGTGAGCTTCGCCTCGATGAGTTCCAGCAGCGCCGCGCCGGCGCCGACCTGACCTTCACCACACAGGGCATCACCTTCTCCGTCTACTCGGACCGCCGCGGGGTCGAGAAGATCTTTCCGTTCGACCTGGTGCCCCGGACGGTCGCCGCCTCCGAGTGGGCCACCCTCGAAAGCGGGTTGCTCCAGCGCATCTACGCCCTCAACCTGTTCCTCCACGACGTCTACCACGAACAGCGGATCCTCAAGGAAGGGATCATCCCAGCCGAGTTGGTTCACGGCTCGATGGGTTTCCGCAAGGAGATGATTGGCTTCGAGCCGCCGAAGGGACAGTACATCCACGTCTGCGGCACCGACCTGGTGCGC
>DATFNV010000159.1:0-6549 GCA_035266225.1 Gemmataceae bacterium | reverse complement strand
GACCCCTGCCGGCTTGCCCGGCAGGTGAAGGAGGTCGCCATAGGTTAGCCGCCGACCTCCTTCACCTGCCGGGCAAGCCGGCAGGGGTCGAGACGAGTGCGCCGCGCCCCGTTCGTCTAGCCCGCCGACCTGCTTCACCTGCCGGGCAAGCCGGCAGGGGTCGAGACGAGTGCGCCACGTCCCGTTCGTCTAGCCCGCCGACCTGCTTCACCTGCCGGACAAGCCGGCAGGGGTCGAGACGAGTGCGCCACGTCCCGTTCGTCTAGCCCGCCGACCTCCTTCACCTGCCGAGCAAACCGGCAGGGGTTGAACAACAGGTCGCTTGAAGCCGCACTAACAGTCGGCGCCGGGCCGGCGAATAACGACTACCCGGAATCCTTTTCGATGCACACATCGCCCGCCCCCTGGAGGGGCCGGTCTTCGGCGCGGCCCAGCGGCAGGTTCGCCAGTAACTGCCCCAGGGCCTCTGGATCGACCGGCTTGGTCAGGTGCAGGTCGAAGCCCGCCTCGCGGGCCCGGCGCCTGTCCACCTCCTGCCCGTACCCGGTCAGGGCAATCAGGTAAGCCGCGGCCAGGTCCGGGTCGCGGCGGAAGGCCTGGGCGACACCGTAGCCGTCCATCTCGTCCGCCAGGCCAATGTCGCACAGGACGACGTCCGGCCGGAAGCGGCGCCCGGCCTCCACGCCGGCCGGCCCCGTGTGGGCCACCTCCACGCGGTACCCCCGCGCCTCGAGCACCATCTGCAGGCTCTCGGCCGCGTCCGGCCTGTCCTCGATCACCAGGATTCCCAGGGACGGCTCGCCGAAGTGGGGGCGGGAAGTGAGGGCGGGCAGCGCGGCGTCGTGTTGCGGCAGCGGCAAGCGCACGGTAAATCGCGAGCCTTTCCCGGGGCCCTCGCTGTAAGCCCCCACCGTCCCGCCGTGCAGCTCGACCAGCCCCTTGACCAGGGCCAGCCCGAGCCCGAGCCCGCCCCGGCCGTGCTCCAGGCCGGGGTCGGTCTGACTGAACGCCTCGAACAGCCGCCCCAGAAGGGCCGGGCTCATCCCGACCCCCGTGTCCTGCACCGTCAGGACCGCGGTGCCGTCCGCGGGCTTCGCGGCGAGCGCGACCTTGACGCGGCCCCTCGGGTCGCTAAACCGGTGAGCGTTCTGGAGGAGGTTGCCCACCACCTGGGACAGGCGCGTGGGGTCGCCGACGACCCACAGCGGAGAGTCGAGCAGCTCCACGCTGAGGGCCAGGTCCTTCCCCTCCAGGAGAGCGCGATGGTCCTCGACCGCGTCGCGCACAAGCCGGGTCAGGTCTAGCCGCCTCTTCTGAAGGCGGAGGGCGCCGCGGGAAACCTTGGCCACGTCGAGCAGGTCATCCACCAGCCGGGCCAGGTGGGTTGCCTGACGGTCGATGATGTCGCGGGCCCGCCGGGCGGCCGTCGCCGTCGGGTCGGTCGAGCGGAGCACGTGGACGGCGTTGCGGATGGGGCCCAGGGGGTTGCGCAGCTCGTGGCCGAGCATGGCCAGGAACCCGTCCTTGCGCTGGGCGGCCTCCTTCAGCGCCTCCTCGGCCCGTTTGCGGTCGTCGATGTCGGTGCCGGTGCCCAGCCAGCGGATGACCGCCCCGGACTCGTCGCGTACGGGGACGGCCCGCTCCAGGTACCAGCGGTAGCCGCCCTGCAGATCCCGGAGGCGGTATTCGGTCTGGTACCCCTGCCCCGAGCGAATGGCGTGCCGCCAGCAGTTGACGCTGTGCTCGAGGTCTTCGGGATGAAGGAGCAGGCTCCAGCCTTCGCCGGGTTGGTCGTCCTGGAGGCCGGTGAGGTCGTACCAGCGCCGGTTGTAGTAATCGAAGCGGCCGTCGGGTGTGGCCGACCAGACGATCTGCGGGATGGCGTCGGCGAGCTGGCGGAAGCAGGCCTCGCTCTCGCGCAGCGCCGCCAGAGCGACGAGAGCTTCGTGCCGGAGCCGCTTCTGCTGCAGGGCTTGTCGTACCGCGGGCCCCAGCCGCGCCAGGCGGTCCTTGAGCAAGTAGTCGCTGGCCCCCTGTCGCATGGCGGCCACGGCGACGTCTTCACCCATGGTCCCCGACACGATCAGGAACGGGACGTCCTGCCCTCGCTCTCTCAAGCAATTGAGGGCGGTCAGGGCGTCGAACTGGGGCAACTGGTTGTCCGCGAGGATCAGGTCGGGGGGCGGGTCGAGGCCGGCGAGAAAGTCCGGCTCGGTTTCGACCCGCTGCCACTCCGGTTCCAAGCCGGCCCGGCGCAGCTCGTGGAGCATCAGCTCGGCATCGGCCTGGCGGTCTTCGACGATCAGAACGCGGATGCGCTCCCCCATGATGGCCTCTCGCGTTAGGACTTCCCCGAAGTGGCGGGAAGATGGTTGAGCAACAGCCAGTAGAAGCCGAGTTCCCGGACCGATTCGGTGAACTGGTCGAAGTCCACGGGCTTGACGATGTAACTGTTGACGCCCAGTTGGTAGCTCTGGACGACGTCGCGCTCCTCGCGCGAGGCGGTCAGCACCACGACCGGGATGGCCTGGGTGCGCGGGTCGGCCTTGAGCAGGCGCAGCACCTCGATGCCGTCCACCAGCGGCAGCTTCAGGTCCAGGAGGATCACCCGCGGGCCGCTCTCGATGTCCCGCCCGGCGTAGCGGCCGGTGCCGAACATGAACTCCAGCGCCTCCGCCCCGTCGCGGGCCACGTGGACGTGGTTGGCCACCTTGTTCTTCTTGAAGGCGTGCAGCGCCAGCTTCACGTCGTTGGGGTTGTCCTCGACGAGGAGGATTTCGACGGCGGTGTCACTCATGAGGGGCCTCACTTTCCAGGGTGAAATAAAACGCCGCGCCCTTGTCGGGCTCGGCCTCGGCCCAGACGCGGCCGCCGTGGCGGTGGACGACGCGCTGCACGATGGCCAGTCCCACCCCCGTGCCCTCGTAGTCTTCGGTGCGGTGCAGTCGCTGGAAGACGCCGAACAGTTTGTGCCCGTATCTCATATCGAAGCCGACGCCGTTGTCCTTGACAAAATAGACCGGCCCGTCCGACCCCTCCCCCGGGCGCGAGCTGACCTCGATCAGCGCCGGATCCCGTTTGCGGGTGTACTTGACCGCGTTGGCCAGCAAGTTGAACCACACTTGCTTGAGCAGCGCCGGGTCGTCCTCGCAGGGGGGCAGGTCGCCGACCGTAATCTCCACCCGGCGGCCCTCCCGCTCGCGCTCCAGTTCGTCCAGGCACTGGCGCACCAGCCGGGCGGGCGTGACCGGCTGCTTGCGCAGCGCCTGCCGGCTCAGGCGCGAGAAGGCCAGGAGGTCGTCCACCAACCGGCCCATCTGCCGCGTGTTGTCGCGCACCAGCTGCAGGTACTCCTGGCCCTCGTCCGGCAGTGGATCCTTGAACTCCTCCAGCAGGATGCGTGCGAAGCCGTCGATGGCCCGTAGCGGGGCGCGCAGGTCGTGCGAGACGGAATAGCAGAAGGCTTCCAGCTCCTTGTTGGAGGCAGCGAGCTGGGCGGTGCGCTCGGCGACGCGATCCTCCAGCTCCGCGTTGAGGCGGCGGATCTCGCTCTCATTCCGCTTGCGCTCCGTGATATCGACGATGGCGCTGAGGACGAGGAGCCCTTCGTCGGTCTGAACGGGATTAAGGCCGATCTCGATAGGGAACTCGCTGCCGTCCTTGCGGCGGCCGTACAGGTCGCGCCCCTTTCCCATCGCCCGGACCGCCGGGTCGGCGAAAAAGCCATCGCGGTAGCCGGGGTGCCTGTCTCGAAAGCGCTCCGGGACCAGCATCTCGACCGGCTGCCCCAGCAGTTCGTCGCGGCCGTAGCCGAAGAGCTTTTCGGTCTGGGCGTTGACGAGTACGATACGCCCCTGGCGGTCAATCATCACCATCCCGTTGGGGGCCGACTCCACCGCCTGGCGAAACCTTTCCTCGGCGCGCTTGCGCTCGGTAATATCGACGACGGCGCTGAGGACGAAGAGCCCTTCCTCGGTCCGGACGGGGGTCAGGCCGATCTCGACGGGGAACTCGCGGCCGTCCTTGCGGCGGCCGTTCAGGTCGCGCCCCTTCCCCAAGGCCCGCGCCACCGGGTCGGCGAAGTAGCCTGCGACGTAGCCGGGGTGGCTGTCTCGGAAGCGCTCCGGAACCAGCAACTCGACCGACTGCCCCAACAGTTCGTCGCGGCGGTACCCGAAGAACTTTTCGGTCTGGGCGTTGACCAGTACGATGCGCCCCTCGCGGTCAATCATCAGGATCCCGTAGGGGGCCGACTCGATCACCAGCCGGAACCTCTCGTGGGCACGGAGGGCCGCCTGTTCGCTCTGTTCGGCCCGTTGCAGCGCCTGCGCAGCCTCCTGGGCGAGGGTCGAGGCGGCCGCTTGCTGCGCCGTCGAAACCTGGACCAAACGAGTCGCATGATGGTCGGCGAGCCGGCGATCGATGAGGAGTGCCTCGTTGGCGCGCGTCAGGTCCGCCGCCCTGGTTTCCAGCTCGGCGACG
Organism: Gemmataceae bacterium; assembly: GCA_035266225.1. Classification (GTDB taxonomy): domain Bacteria; phylum Planctomycetota; class Planctomycetia; order Gemmatales; family Gemmataceae; genus DATFNV01. The sequence continues at coordinate 2,067 of DATFNV010000159.1, read as the reverse complement.
CGCTGCCGAAGTTTCTCCAACTCGGCCGACACCGCGTCCGCCGTGGCCGGGTCTACATGCCGCATTGTAGATCCTCCTTAGACATTTAGGAAGCGAGAGTCCGCGCGACGGCGGCCCGCCGCCCTTGAGGCATGGGGGCGCGTGCGGCCTGGCAAAGGTGAGCCCGCCGGCGATCTCCCTGGGCCCGCAGCCGTACGGCCGCGCCCCACCGTTCCGGGGGGGACGATCCCGTCGAGATCTTCGCCGATGACGTCGCGTACACGCTTGCCGCCGACGACAGCGCTATCGAGGAGGCTGGTCCCATGGGCGTCTCCGTTGACGACAGGTAAGAAAGCCGCCCGCGTCCCCGGCGGGGGAGTGCCAGGGGGTGCCGGGGAATACGGGCGGCAAGCCACCGGAGGGGCCCGGGGCCGCCGGCCCCTCGGGGGAAAGCCGCGACCCGCCCCAGGCCGGCGGACCGTCCCTCGTTGGGGACAATGCTTAGTAGGATAGGTGCGAAATTGACCCTTGCCAATAGAGGAGAACCGGGAGATCGACCAAGAAATGACCTGAAATGACACGCCAGTGTCAATACTACTTCGATGTCATCAACGCCTTGGGGTCAGTCAATTTGTCTTTGACGCGAAAACTTCAGGGCCCGGCGAAATTGCCCCTCTCACGGGGAGCGGAGACGGGCTAAACGAGGGGCGAGATCAGACCCACCCGGATCGCATAGCGCACGAGCCCAGCGATGTCGTGGATGTCCAGGGCGTTCATGAGCTGGGTGCGGTGGGTCTCGACGGTGCTCGTGCTCAGCTTGAGCCGCCCGGCGATCTCCTTGGTGGTGTGCCCTTCCGCGACCAGCTGCAAGATTTCGCGCTGTCGCGGCGTCAGCCGCTCCAGGGAAGTTTGGTCCCCCTCGTTCCGCCCCAGGCAGGCGGCAATGACATGTTGCGATATCGCCGAACTCAGGAACGTCTCGCCCCGGGCAACGGCCCGGATCGCCAGTTCCAGCTCGGCCGGGTCGGCGGTCTTGACGAGGTACCCGGCCGCACCGGCGCGGAGTGCCTGCAACACGGAGTCCTCCCCCGCGTTCATGGACAGGATGATAATGCGCGTGGCGGGGTACGAGCGGATCACCCGTGTCGTCGTGTCCAGCCCGTTGAGGCCGGGCATCATGATGTCCATCAGCACGACGTCGGGCCGGTGGGCCGCGATCAGGCTGAGGGCTTCGCGGCCGTCGCCGGCTTCGGCGACGACCTCGACGTCACTGACCGTCTGCAGCAGCGAGCGGATCCCCGCCCGAAAGAGCTGGTGGTCGTCCACGAGCATCACGCGGATGGCAGCCATGTCACTCACTCCGCCGGTCCCGCCGAGTTGTCGGCGCCCGCACTCAAGGGGAAGGAGGCACGGATGCGGGTGCCTCGCCCCGGCTGAGATTCGACATGCAGGCGGCCCCCCAGCAACTGGACCCGCTCCGCCATCCCCAGCAGGCCCAGGCTGCCCAACTCGGCCGCGCGCCGCTGGGCGGCCCCCACGTCGAAGCCCACCCCGTCGTCGCGGATGGCCAACTCCAGGGCGCCCTCGGCCTCGCCCATCTCGATCCAGACGTGCCGGGCCTGGGCGTGGCGCACGACGTTGGTCAGCGCCTCCTGGGCCGCGCGGAAGCAGGCGATCGCCAGGTCGGGCGGCAGCGGCTCCCCGGGCAGGTGGCCTTCGACGCGCACCTCGCAGCCGGTCCGCTGCTGGTGGCGTTCGGCCAGCCAGTGCAGGGCGGCCTCCAGGCCCAGGACGTCGAGCATGGCCGGGCGCAGCTCCAGCGCCAGGCCGCGCACCTGCTCCCCCGCCTGCTGCACCAGCCGGGCGCACTCTTCCAGCCGCGCCAGGGCGGCGGCGCCGGCCAGGCCCTTCGCCGCGTGCAGCTGGAAGTTGATGGCGGCCAGAACCTGGCCGATTTCGTCGTGCAGCTCGCGGGCCAGGTGGCGGCGCTCCTCCTCCTGGACCTCCACCAGGCGGCGCGACAGGGCTTGAAGACGGCCAGCGTACCTTTCCAGACCCCCTTCCGCCGTCTTGCGCTCGGTGATGTCC
>DATFNV010000158.1:0-5594 GCA_035266225.1 Gemmataceae bacterium | reverse complement strand
AGGCGGGTGCGCTCTGTCTGGTCGTAGATGGTGAAGTTGGGGTCGAGGTTAAAGCGGTCGGCGTACTGGCGGATGAGGCGGGCGCCGAGGCTGTGGAAGGTGCTGATCCAGACGCGGCAGCCGGGCACGATGGCCTCGACGCGCTGGCGCATCTCGCCAGCGGCCTTGTTGGTGAAGGTGATCGCCAGGATGTTGCTCGGCCGCACCCCCTGCTGAAGGAGGTAGGCGACGCGGCGCGTGATGACGCGCGTCTTGCCGCTGCCGGCGCCCGCCAGGATCAGCAGCGGGCCTTCCAGGTGCGTGACCGCCTCGCGCTGGGCGGGTGTCAGGTCGGAGAGAAGGTCGGGCTGGCGCATGGGGGACTCCTGTTGGCGAGCGGGGGGCGTCAGCCCCCCGGTTGTATACCCCCACCGGGGGGCTGACGCCCCCCGCTCGCCGACTCCAATCGGATTTTACACTCCGGCCCCCGCTCTGCTAAGATCAGCAGGTGCGATCGCCCCGAGGACGAGGTCCGTGCGTCATGGAAATCGTTGGAATCGGCACCGACATCGTGGAGTGCCTGCGCATTGGCCGCATGATCGAGCAGCACGGCGAGTTGTTCCTCAACCGCGTCTACACCGAGCGCGAGGTGCGCTACTGCCAGGCGCGCAAGCGGGCCGTCGAGCACTTCGCCGGGCGCTGGGCGGCCAAGGAGGCCGTGCTCAAGTGCCTCGGCTCCGGCTGGCGCAAAGGGCTGTGCTGGACCGACATGGAAATCCGCAACGAGCCCAGCGGCCAGCCCGTGGTGCTGCTGTGCGGCGCCGCCAAGGAGTCGGCGCAGCAGCTGCGCATCAGCGACATCCTGCTGACGATCTCGCACTGCCGCGCCTACGCCACGGCCTACGCCATCGCCGTGCGCAGTTAGCCGGTCACTTCACCACGTCGAGGACCAACTGGCGTGCCAACTTGTAGGCGACCCGCAGGGTGTTGGCGCGCACCTCCATCTGTCCCTCGGTGAAGTGCTTGTTCAGTTCGGCGTGCGGCAGGCCGGCGATCTCTATCGTGAGCGGCAGCAGGCGCAGGAACTCCGCCACTTTCTGCTGCTGGCGGTCAACCCCTTCGGTCCCCATAACAACTCCTCCAGGTAGACGTCGTTTCGCGGCGGCTCGCGGGGCGGCGCGGAGAGGATTTCGCGTTCGCCATGACGATCGAGGGAGGGGCGGCACGCCTCAGAGCACGGACAGGAGGACGATCGTGTACAAGACGAGTCCGATGCTGAAGATGCCCGTCATGAGGCCGAGGACGACCACGGCGGCGTGACGATCGTCAGCCTGGAGCTGCTCCCACTCCGCGGAAGGGAAGTGGAGAGCGTTCGCGGCGTGCGGATGGCCCAGTGCTTCGGTCATGAGCGTCTCTCTCTCCTTTCGCGGTACGGATTGTCAAGCCGTCCTGCGAACAAGGGTCGCGTACACACCTCCATCGATGAGGATAGTAAATGCGCCGGGGTGCGGTCAAGGCGCCGCAAGCAACGAAGTGGGCGACATCGGCTTGGCGATGCCTCGGTGGGACGTTCTGATGTGGCTGCTGGGGGCAAGGACGGTCGTGCCACCCAGGCCGCGAGGATGTCGGGGTGAACACGCTCCAATGGCAGCAACTCTCCGAGCGCCCCCTGCCAGCAGCTGCGCCGCTTCCCCTGGCCCGTGCCGGGGCTGTGCGGTCACACGATGCGTCGGGAGGATACCTTCCGGCGAGCGTAGCCCAGGCAACCCGCGAGCCCCATCCCGAACAGCAGCAACGACGTCGGCTCGGGGACGGGGAGGGAAACGGCCGTCTTCGAGGTCCGATTTCGCTCCCCCGCGCCACTTTCAGCCCGGTCGCCATCGACAGTCGGGCCCGAAGGAGACGAGCTTGCCCCTGACTTCTTGGCTCACACCCCGGCAGCGTGGGGGAGGAGGGGAGGTCGGGAAAAGGCTTGGCGGGCTTGCCAGGGGCAGCGGGGGCGGTAGGATGATCTTCGGAGGTGGTGACGACTCCTCGAAACGGCTGTCACTGTGTTCACGGCGGGGGCGGTAACGACGCTCCGGCCACTCCGAAGGAGTGGAGTGGGTCTCGAAGTAGGTGTAAAGGTGAATAGGAAGAAGGAGAGAAGCAGCAGGTAAGTCGGAAAATCACAAGATTTTGCGCCTGTAGCTCAACTGGATAGAGCATCGGTCTACGGAACCGAAGGTTGCAGGTTCGAGCCCTGCCAGGCGTACTTGCAGGATAAGGACTTACGGCAACTCACGGCGACAAGGTTAGTGAGCGGTACCAGGAGCGGTACCAGTAACCTCCGGGCCTCTGGACCGGAGCGGCTGTAGCACCCATTCGCCTTCCCCTTCACGGTCCAGCCCCAGTTCCAGGTACACGTCGCTGGTGAGTTGGATACTGCTGTGCCGCATGAGCTTGCTCACGACCTCGATCGGATAGTGCCGGGACAGCAGGGCGCAGAACGTGTACCGCAGCGCGTGGAAGTCCGCGACCCGGCCCCGGCCGTCGCGGTAGCGGAGGAAGTCCGACGCCTCGCGACGCTGCCGCTCCTCCCCCTCCGTCTCTTCCACCCAACCCTTCCGGGCTCGCCGGAGGTCCGCTTGCCAGGTGGCCATGTTGGGCGCCGACGTGAATAGCGGACTGCCGGCGGGGAGTGCTTCCCAGTGCGCGTAGAGGGCGGCGGCGCACTCGGGCGTCATGGGGAGCTTGGCGGGCTGACCGTTCTTCGTCCGCTCCCCCGAGACGTGCCAGCGGGGCCGGTCGCCGGCCGGCGTACAATCCTCCTTCAGCAACCGCAGAAGCTCCGAGCGGCGGAAGCCGCTGAAGGCGGCCACGCGGTAGAGGATTGCCCGTTGTCCGCCGTAGCGGGTATCGGCCTCAGTCCAGGCGTCGGACTGGCCGAACAGCCGGTCGAGTTCCTCAAGGGACAGCGCACGGCGCAGGTGCCTGCGCCCGCCCGGCCCGACGCGGACCAGCTTCACGCGGGCCAGTGGGTTCTGCGGCAGCCAGGTTTGATCGACGCACCAGGCGAGGAAGGCCCGCGTCTTCTTCAGGTGGTGGTTCTGCGTGCGCGGGCTGCGGCCGGCGGGCTTTTCCTTCCCGCGCGGCCAGCCTTCGGTTGCCAGCCAGTGCAGGTAAGCGCTCATGTGGTCGGCGCTGACGTCGCCGAGGCCCTGCCAGCCGGTCCATTGGCGCACCTTGCCGAGGATCTGCCGCACGTCGCGGAGGTGCGTCGCTGAGCGGCCCTGCCGGTCCAGCTCGTCGAGGTACTTGCCCTGCGCCTCCTCCCAGGATCGGGCGCCCCGCCGCTCCAGGGGCACCAGGCCGAGGTAGGGGCCGGTCAACCCTGGGTGCTGCGGGGCCATGCCGACGCGGATGCGGTCGGCGTCTTCCTCGATCTTCTGGCCGAGGCTCTCGGCGACCCGCTTGTCATCGGTGCCGCTGCTGATGACGCGCTCGCGGCCGTGCTGATCACGGAACTTGACGCGGTAGATGTTGCGGCCTTTCGGCTTGTAGACGCTTGCCACGATGATCTCTCCTGGATGCCTCCTCGCGCCGGCATCGTCCCAACCCCTGGCGGTCCTATTTTGGGATTCTCATCGAATACTCATAATATTTATATTATGATTATAAAATATCTGAAACAGTTCTCTTGACCGAGGAAGAACCATGGTCAGCACTCCCGCAGGACTTCTCCCCGAGGACGCCGAGTCGGTGACGGTTGAGCAGCTCACGAAGGACCTGCTGTTCATAAAGAAGCAATACAACACGATGTACAATACCGTCCAGAGCCTGTCCTCGCAGGTCATGAGGCTGGACCGGGACGTGCGGGCCTTGTCCCTGAGAAGGGACGTCCGTTGAGGGGTGGCTGAAGTCCAGGCCGGGCCGCCTGAGTCGGGGCGCGAAGCCCTCGGCAGCCCCCGCTCACTTCCCCTTCCGCAGGCGGCCGCGCGGCCCCTGAGGTGACGCCGCCGACCAGAACACCGGCCAGCGCGACGAGACAGGTGAGACGGAGGCGCACCTCCACGAAGGATGCTGCGGCCGCGCGGCTGACCTTCGAGGCGAAGGCGGCGCTGGGACGGTTGGGTCGCGGCCCGGCTCGGATAGAATGGAGGTAAAGCCGTCCCGTTGCCCGATAACGCCGAAGGAGGCGACCGTGCAAGTGAAGGTGTTCAACAGCCAAGGACAACTGGTCGGCCCCGTCGAGGTCGCCAAGGTCGTCAGGACCGACGCGGAGTGGTCCGAGCAACTCACGCCCGCGCAGTTCCAGGTCGCCCGGGGCAAGGGCACCGAGCGGTCGTTCTGCGGCACCTTGCTCGACAACAATCGCCACGGGGTATACGCCTGCGTCTGCTGCGGGCTGCCGCTGTTCGCGTCGAGCGGCAAGTTCAACTCGGGCACCGGCTGGCCCAGTTTCTTCCAGCCCGTGGCTGCCGAGAACGTCGCCACGCTGAGCGACCGCAGCCACGGCATGGTCCGCACCGAGATCCTCTGCAGCCGCTGCGACGCCCACCTCGGCCACGTCTTCGAGGACGGCCCCCCGCCGACCGGCCTGCGGTACTGCGTCAACTCCGAATCCCTCGTCTTCACCGACGAAACGAACCTGTCCCGCCTCGCCGACCCCGCCGTCGAGCCGCTCCCATCGTAGGCGGAACGGGACACGCTAGCAGCAAACGATACGGGGGTTTGCCCTGGTGAACCTTGGCCGGCGACACAAGCCTGACGCGCCAGCGAAGGGGCCGGCCAACCTTTGCTGGCGCCTGAGGCTTGTGTCCCACGCCGACTCATCCGGCGGCGCGCATCAGCGCCACCCGCTGCAGTCCCATCACCGACATGGCGTCGGTGATCTCGCCGCGATGCACCATCCCCAGCGCCTCGGCAAACGGCACCCAACGGACCTGCAATCGCTCCGTCCCCTCCGGCTCGGCCGTTCCCTCGGTCAGGCCGCGCGCCAGGTAGACGATCGCCTCCTCGTCCGACACCGAATTCGACAGGTGCGCCCGCAGCAATTCCTCCCAGTGCGCCGCCTTGCAGCCAGTCTCTTCCAACAGCTCCCGCTTCGCCGCCGCCAGGGGCTCTTCGTCCGGCGCCGCCCCACCTTCGGGCAGTTCCCACGAGTACTGGTCGAGGGTGTAGCGATACTGGCCGACGAGCAGGACGCGGTCGTGCTCGTCCAGGGCGACGACGCCGACGGCCCGGTTGCGGTAGTGGACCACGCCATAGATACCCGGCCGGCCGTCGGGGCGCAGGACGTCGTCGTGCCAGACGGTGATCCAGGGATTCTGGTAGGCGACGCGCCGCGCCAATCGGGTCCAGGGGTTGGCCGTTGGCGAGGCGCGATCGGTCATGCGGATGTCCTCCGTCGGGCAGGTTGGGAGGATCCCGCCGAAACGGTCACCCCGTCGGCAGACACCCGCAGATCCCGCCCCCCGATTCACTTCTCCCGAGGATTCTATCCGGGTGCAAACGCGTTGTCGCGGCGGCTACGGCCCGCCTGGATGCCTGTTTCACAAGATCCCCGCCACGCGCTCGTAGCCGCATTCGCCAGAAAGATTCTCACTTCATCCGGCCCAGAGATCGCAGGGCTC
>DATFNV010000157.1:0-8495 GCA_035266225.1 Gemmataceae bacterium | reverse complement strand
AGGCGCTGCGCCTGGCCGGGCAGGCGAAAGCGAAGGGCGACACGGAGAAGCAGTTGCGGCAGCTGGAGAAGGCCGTCGAGGCGATGCACAACGCGCTGAGTGCGCTGGGCGAGTCGGCCCGCGACAACAGCGATCGCGGAGTGATCGCGGTGCTGAATGAGTACGGGTACCGGCCGCTCAAGGCGGAATTCGAGGCGGTCGAGAAGAAGCGCAAGTGATCGTTTAGCGGCTGCCCTCGGGGCGGCGCTCTTCGCGCCGCCCCGAGGGCGGCCGCTAAACGGAGGAATGAACCGATGCCGGAACCGCTCGTCTACCTCAACGGCCGGATGGTGCCCGCTTCCGAGGCGTACCTGGCGATCTACGACGCCGGGATCGTCCTCGGCGCAACGGTCACGGAGATGACGCGCACCTTCCGCAAGCGCCCCTGGCGCCTCGGTGATCACCTCGACCGACTCTTCCGCTCGCTGAAATACACGCGCATGGACATCGGCCTGTCCAGGGAGCAGCTCGACGCCGTGTCCGAGGAACTGGTCGCGCACAACGCCCGGCTGCTGGACGACTGGGGCGAGCTGGGCCTGATCCACTTTGTCACCGCCGGCGAGTACCCGACCTACGCGGGCATGTCCGGGCGGCCGGCGCGGACGACGCCGACCGTGTGCGCCCACACCTTCCCGATGCCGTTCGAGCTGTGGGCGAAGAAGATGCTTGTCGGGCAGCACCTGGTCACGCCATCGATCCGGCACGTTCCGCCACAGTGCTACGACCCGAAGATGAAGTACCGCAGCCGCATGCACTACTACCTCGCCGACCACGAGGCGCGCCTGGCCGATCCCGAGGCGGCGGCGCTGCTGCTCGACCTCGACGGTAACGTCACCGAGACGAGTGGGGCGAATTTCCTCATCGTGGAGCGCGGCACCGTCGTGTCGCCGACGACGCGCAACACGCTGCCGGGGATCAGCCGGGCGATGGTCATCGAGTTGTGCGGCAAGCTCGGCATCCCCTTCGTCGAGCGCGATTTCCAGGTCTTCAATATCATCAACGCGGACGAGGCGTTCACGTCCAGCACGCCGTACTGCGTGATGCCGGTGACGAAGATCAACGGTGTGCCCATCGCCGACGGCAAGCCGGGGCCGATGGGCCAGCGCCTGCTGGCGGCGTGGGGCGAAGAGGTGGGACTGGACATCGCGGCGCAAATTCAGGACGGGGCGCGGCGGCGGACGGGCATGAACACCCCGTGAACGGGGCCTGGTTCCAGTCGGGGTAACACCCGCCCAGGGAAGGAACTCGAGGGGCGACGGCGCCGGCAAGTCGCAGAGCCACGCGGCCTTGCGAGCCGCCGCTCAACACAACTTCGCTTCTTCCCGCGTCGTCGGCTAAAATGCTCGGGCAGAGCGAGCGAATAACTCTCCGATCCTCCCCCCTCGATTCGGGAGCGTTCCGATGCCCCGTTTCCATCGTCTCATGCGGTGTATTGGCAAGGCGGTCGTCAAGCACGGCTTGCGCGGCCTCGCGGGCCTCGTGCCGATGGGAGGCGAGTTGTACGACATCGCCTGCGATGCCTGGACGGACTACCGCGCAGAGGGCAAGGAACAGGAGTTGCGCGCCGAGATCGAGGAGGCGGCGCGATCCAGCGCCCCGGAATCGCGCCAGGTTGCGGAGCAGGTGGTTCGCGAAGTGGCCGCCGACCAGCCGGCCGAGGTGCAGGTGGCGCTGACCTCGTACCTCACTCAGGTGCCGGCCACGGTGCGGCAATCGCTGCGGACGCCCGCCGATCCAACCGGCACCACACTCCCCGCGACGCGGTCGCTGCGCACGCCGAAAGACTTGCTGTCATTCTTGCCCCCGCGATTGCCGCGCTTCAAGCCGGGCGACCGGCCGCTGGCGGCTGATTGGGAACTTGTCGAGTTGCTCGGCGTCGGCGGCTTCGGCGAGGTGTGGAAGGCCAAGCACTTGACGTTTGGCAACCGCCCGCCAGTGGCGCTGAAGTTCTGCCTGGACGCCGCCGCCGCGGGCGCCCTCCGCAACGAGGCGCAGCTGCTCGACCGTGTCATGCAGCAGGGGCGGCACCCGGGCATCGTGGCCCTGTTGCAGACGTACCTGCGAGCCGACCCGCCCTGCCTGGAGTACGAGTTCGTCGAGGGCGGCGACCTCGGCGGGCTGATGCAGGAACAGATGGCCCAGGGCGCCTCGCCGCAGGTTGCCGCACAGATCATCCACCGCCTGGCGAAGACGGTTGCCTTCGCTCACCGAATGAGCGAGCCCATCGTCCACCGCGACCTGAAGCCGGCCCACATCCTGGTGAAGCGCAAGCCCGACGGCAAGGTGACGCTGCTCATCGCCGACTTCGGCATTGGCGGCATCGCGGCGGCGCAGGTCATCCGTCAGGAGACGGGCCGCCCGACGACGCGCGAGCAGGCGATGCCGACCGCCGTGCGCGGCGCCTACACGCCGCTGTATGCGTCGCCCCAGCAGCGCCGTGGCGAGGAGCCCGACCCGCGCGACGACGTGCATGCTCTGGGCGTCATCTGGTATCAACTCCTCGTTGGCGACCTGACTGCGGAAAGGCCTAGCGGCAGGGGTTGGCGCAGGAAGCTGGAGGAGCGCGGCATGGTACCGGGGCTCATCGACGTGCTAGAGTCGTGCATCGACGATGACGCGGACGAACGGCCGACCAACGGGGAAGAGCTGGCGGGAGAGATCCAAGGGGTTGTCACCCCTCCGGATACCCTGCGGGGTGTGACCAGCATGCAGGAGCTTCTGTCGTCGCTGCGGAATTTCAACAGCCAGGCGAAGGCCAACGAGGAACGAGCCCGCAAAATCATCAGGCAGACACGGCATTGGGTGTACGACCTCAAGGGGAGCGCATTTGGCCCCTGCAAGTTCGTCGGCTTCGCCGGACTGGATTTTGCCCGGTACGCAAAGGCGCTCAATGACGAGTTGCCCGGCGAGTCTTTCAGTGGGGGAGTTGCAAAATGGTACATCGAGTCCCTCCTGGGAAAAAAATTCGAGCGTCAACCCGAACTTCACGCCCGATTACAAGAATGGGCGGACAAGCTTCTCGGCTATGAGGGCGTACTCGCCGATGCCAAGCAGGAGAAGTGGCATTTTCTCGTTCTCGACTCGGCGGAGCAAACCGCGTAGCCTTCATCTGACCGATGCACTCCGCAGCAATCGGTCCTTGTGGATGGGGAGCCGCAAAGGGGGAGCCGCAAAGGGATCAGGGGAGCCGCAAAGGGGTCAGCTTCCTTTTTCGAGAGCAGAAAATCAAAAAAGGATGCCCACGCTTGTTCGGTGTTCCCACCTACTCGGCGTCGGCCTCCATAGCCTCCAGTTCCGCCGCGACTTGCGCCGGTGTCGGCAGACTCCCCTTCAAGTGGTCCGGCAGCGCCTCTCCGTGGCGCACCTCGTAAGTGGCGACGCCCATCGGCTGGCTCGTGACGCGCAGCGCGTACTCGACCACGACGCGGTTACTTGTCTTGCAGAGGATGAGGCCGATGGACGGCCCATCGCTGGGATGGCGCAACAGGTCGTCAACTGCGGACAGGTAGAAGCTCATCTTGCCCGCGTGCTCCGGCTCGAACTCCCCCACCTTCAACTCGGCCACCACGAAGGCACGCAACCGCAGGTGGTAGAACAGCAGGTCGAGGTAGTAATCCTTCTCACCGACCTTCAGGTGGTACAGGCTGCCGACGAAGGCAAAGCCGGTCCCCAACTCGATCAGGAAGTCGCGCAGACGTTCGATCAGGCCGCGATGCAGATGGCGTTCGTGTGCCTCCTCAGTGAGCGTGAGGAAGTCGAAACAGTACGGGTCTTTGAGCAGCTGCTGCGCCAGGTCGGAGTGCGGCGCGGGCAACGTCTGCTCGAAGTTCGTCTGCGCCCGGCCTTGGCGACGGTACAGGTCCGTCTCGATCTGATGGACGAGCACCGCTCGGCTCCAGCCTTGCTCGATCGTCTTGCGGATGTACCACTCGCGCTCGGCGGGGTGTTTGACCGCGTCGAGAATGCGAACATTGTGGCCCCAGGGAATTTGTGCAACAACCTGTTGCACAAATGACTCTTCGGAGTAAGCTTCTCCGAACGCCCTCATGTACTTGAGGTTGCGCCCCGAGAAGCCCTGCATGTCAGGGAACTCACGGCGGAGGTCGTCGGCAAGCCGGTCGATCACCTTGGCGCCCAACCCTCGCGTTGCTGGCGCTCCAGGATGTCCCGTCCAATCCCCCAGTAAAGCAGCACCAACTCCCGGTTCACCGACACCGCCGCCTTGATCCGAGCTGCACGGACACGACCCTTGAGGTTGTCGAGCAGCTCCGCGTATCCGGGTGGCAGGGTGCCCAATTGTGCAGCAGGCTGCTGCACAATGGCCGGGACGGCGTTCGCCGGCGCAGCGGACGCGCGCTTCTTCGGTGCAGGCTTGCGGCCTTTCGGCGGTTTCCCCGGCATCGCTGACCTCCGAGCGTGGGACGAACCGTAAAGGGATTGTGCCTTCGTCAGCCATCCGCAGTCAATCCCAAGCGGCACGTGAAGAAAAAGATGCCAGGAGTTACTCCCGTCGCAGGGGATGTGCTGACACGGCTGGTGAGCCGGCTGGGACACGCCCGCCAGGCGGATACAAAGAGGCTGTTGCCGCCGAAGGGGCTATCCTCATCCGCTGGGGACTCGCAGCCGAGGCCCCCCGAGGGCGTCCATCTGGGAATGAGTAGCCGAGCGAGCTGCCTCTGCGGGTCGAGGCGTGCGGAACAACCAGTTGAAAATGGGCCAGGTCATTGGCTCCACCATGGCACGCGCCGAATCCCCCAAGGACCGGCCCGAGAAACTGCCGAGTTCTCCTCTGACGCACGGTCGTCGTCAAGCGGTGTGCGGCTGCCAGACGAGGAGTTCCCCCTTGCCCGGGACCGCGGCGTCCCCGGTGTAACGTCGATAGGCTCCGTCCTGAGTCGCATAAGGGATCGAGAATCCCAGTGCCCGCAGGTGCCGGGCATAGAGGCGCAAGAACGCCGGGTTGTAGGCGCAGGCATACGAAAACGTCGGCAGCAGCGGGAGCGGCACCAGGGAGACGATCGTACCCCGAAACATCCACGCCCCGGTGCGGATCTCGGCCCCGCCCATCAGGACAATAGTTCCCCCCTTCATCTGCAAACCGGCGAAGTCTCGCACCCGCCCCTTGACCGCGATAATTCCCCTCTTCATTCGCATGCCGATTTCGATGCCCGCCGAGCCCTCGACGAGGATGGCCCCGCCGCTCATCCCCGAGAGACTTCCGCGGTAGGCCGACCCGACCTGCCCGCCGGCGTTGCCGCCAATGCGGATGAGCCCCGCGGACATCTCGGCCCCCAGCCAGTCCGAGGCGTCGCCGCTGACCTCGATGGTCCCCCCCTTCATGTAGGCCCCCAGGTGCATCCCGGCGTTGCCGGCGATGGTAATGCGGCCGCGAGTCATGCCCCGGCCGATCCACTTCACCCGTCCCGCGTCGCCGCGGACCTCCAGCTCGTCGCCGCCGCCCCCCTCGACCGCGAAGAACTCATCCAGGCGGTACTGTCGCTTGCCCAGGAAGACCGGCAGGGCGCGCACCGCGTCCGGTCCCAGCGGCGCGATCACGTCCGGGGAGAGGACCTCGGCTTCGAGCGGGACGGTGAGGTGTTCCTTGAGAGTTAACGTGGTCGTGCTCATGAACTCTACCCCGGGTTGGGACCCCAACTACTTGCAGGGACGGATTTCCGGCCGTTCGAGGCGCTCCATCTCCACGGGGTAGTTGTCGAACGACATCGTGTAATACTGCTGGAACAGCGGGCGGATGTAGTCTTCGACCTTTTCGTCGTAGGTCGGCCGAATGAGGAATTCCCGGCCCTCGACGATCTTGCGGATCTCGCCCTCCTCCAGGACGACCTCGCCCCCCTTGATGACGTAGCGCGGGTAGGCGAACATGCGGCTGACGTCCTTGTCTTCGTTGAAGATCGCCACGTCCGCGTCGGCGCCGACGCCCAGGTGCCCCTTCTGCGGCAGCCCCAGGGCGCGGGCCGGACCCGCGGAGGTGATAATCGCGATCTCGGACAAGGTGTACTGGCGGTCGAGTTCCGGAAGGACCGTCCGCTTCAGCGCCTTGGGAATCAGCGCTTTGAGCTGCTCGCGCCGGAAGTCCCTGTCCATCAGGAGCCGAATGATTTCCGGGTAGCGCCAGAAGGCGGCCCCGTTGGGGTGGTCGGTGGTGAGATAGACGCGCCAGGGGTCGTCGATGAGCAGCAGCAACTCCAGCCCCACCGCCCACTGCACGGCGTTGACCAGGTTCTTCTCGCGGTACGTGTAAGGGACGATGCCGCAGCCGGTCTCGTTCTCGACGTCGAGGTTGCCCCATTTGCGGCCGGTCAGCTTGTGCAGCAGGTGCTGCCACGGGCCGTCGGCGGTGATCGTCACGGTGTTGCCGAACAGCACCGCGCCGGCGTCGGTCGTCAGGTTCGGGTGGGCGTTGAAATAGTCGGCGATGGCCACCGACTCGGAGCGGATCGTGGACCAATCGTCTCCGCCGTAGGCGTGATACTGGAGGTGAGCCACGTGCGCCCGGTTCCCCTCCAGGATTTTCATGGTTTCGAGGGTGGTCCGATAGTTGCCGGGGACGCCCAGGTTGTTGCAGTGCAGGTGCAGCGGGTGCGGCAAGCCCAGGTCGTCCACGATCTGGGCGAGGGACGCGATGATCTTCGCCGGCGTTACCCGGCTGTAGCCTTCGATCGGCCCGGAGAGCGTTTTGGCGTCCTTGCCCCACTTCCAGGCCTCGACGCCGCCGGGGTTGACCGCCTTCACGCCGTAAGCCTTGGCCGCCCAGATCTGCCAGGCGACGACGTGCCGGGCGCGCTCCAGCTCGCCGGCCTCCATCAGGTCGAGCAGGATCTCGTTGTTGGCCAGGAGGACGCAGCTGGTCTTGTCCACGATGGGCGTGTCGCGCAGCTCTTCGTGGGTGTGCTTGGCCGACAGGATCGGCACGGCCGCCTCGTTGACCGTCGTCCAGCCCATGCCGGCGTACAGGTAGCCGGTGACGAAGGTCGTGGGGGTCGCCCCGCCGATGCCGCCGCGCCGCACCGCCGTGCGGACGAACGGGACGTTGCGGCGGTGGTCCTCCGGGATCATCGCCCGGGCGAAGTTGAGCGCAGCGCCAGCGACGTGAGTGTGGACGTCCACCCCGCCCGGAAAGACGACCAGGCTCGTTGCGTCGATCGTGCGGCCGCCCTCGACCTCGGCGACGATGCGGCCGTCCGAGATGCAGACGTCCCTGACCTCGCCGTTGATGCCGTTGGCGGGGTCGTAGACCTTCCCGCCCGTGATGCGAAGCATGGAGTTCCCCTGCGACATCGACTCTTCTCTCACGGTGTGTAAGGTGGGTCGAGGGACGAGACCCACCGAGCGCCGCCGGGCTCGGTGGGTCTCGTCCCTCGACCCACCCTACATCCCGGTCACTGCGGCCTGGCCAGGTTCGACATGGCCGGCGGGACCCACGGCGGCTTCGCGGCGACGGCCCGCGCGATCCGGCGGACGACCTCCTCGTCGGTCGGGTACGGCGATTTCAGGGCCGGGCGCAGCGGCAGGGGAATCTCGTCCATCCGGTAAACGGTCCCCGGGGCGCTGATCCCCGTGGCCGCCGTCGTGATGTGGACCCGAGCCAGGCGGCTGGTGTGGGTGACCTTGGGGTCGAGTACGATAGTCGGGATGCGGGCCAGGTGGTCGATGGCCGGCTGCGGCATGGTCGCCCCCGGGTCCGCCCCCAGGATGAGCGCCGCGTCGTTGTCGCCCCGCATCAGCAGGTCCACCGTCGAATACTCCCCCGGGTTGAAGCGCGGGTAGCCGCGACAGAGGTTGACCCCGAAGGGATAGCCGGTGGTCCAGCGCATGACGACGTCGCCGCCGGTGACGTTGCCGTGGCCGCGCATCGGCATGGCCACGAACTTGGTGAAGGCGTTCAGCTCCGCCGCCAGCATCAGGAGCCCCGCGGAATTCATGTGCTTGCCGCGGGTCATCGACAGACCCATGCCGAAGAACAGCACCCCGAAACGGGCCCTCTTCATCCGGTCGGCCAGGTCGCGGAGTTGCTCCACGGTCAGGCCGGTGTCGGCCACGGCGGCCTCGTCCACGCGCTGGCCCTTGACGAGCGCGCGCAGCGTGGTGAGGACCTCGAAGTCCTTGCTCGGCCGCACCTGGAGGAAGAGGTCGGCGGCCTTGGCGCTGGGCGTCTCGCGGATGTCCACCAACACCATCGTGCGGCCCTTGCGGCCGTTGGGCACGAACTTCCCCTTCTGGGTGAGGGTGTACTTGGTGAAATGCCGCGGGTGGCATTCGGCGGGGTTGCCGCCCCAGTAAATGATGAGGTCGGCGCGGTTCTTGACTTCGCCCAGCGTACACGAAACCTTGCCGCCCAACTGGGCGGCGATCTCCGTGGGGCCGTGTCAGAGCGAGGTGTGGCTGTCGATCACGCCGCCGGTCAATTCGGTCAACGACACGGCTTCGCGCTGAGC
>DATFNV010000156.1:0-2880 GCA_035266225.1 Gemmataceae bacterium | reverse complement strand
CCGCCGACGCAAGACTCGCTTCCGGTGGCTGGCTAGGCCCTGCCGGGTGGGATTGGTTACCCACAGGGTTCCTACGAAAGGTTTCCGAGATCATTCCAGCATCTCTTTCTCCTTTCCTGAGCTTCCTGGCGCAATGACACTGTCGCTAACCTCATGCGCCTCTTGACGTTGCGGATTATTTTCCCCCAACCTCAATCCCAAGTGGCCATCGTCGTAATCGCACAAAACATTGCGATAAAATCCGCTATTGACCTCTGGATGCACGACGTGAGGGGGAGGCCATGCCGCCTCAGAGTTGCCCACACCAGTCCGCCGAGCAGTCGCTGGCCGCGGCGCGCCAGGCTGGCGACTGACGCCGCGAGGCGCTCGTCCTCGCCGACCTCGGGCTCATGCCCCTGTACGAAGGCGATGTCCCCAAGCCGTCGTCATCCTCGAGGACGCCCTTGCACTGGCGCGGCAACTCGGTGACCCGTCCTGGGAAGGCGATGTGCTGGGCCACCTGGGACTCGCCGCCGCTGCCGCCGGCCAACCACAGCGCGGCCTGGCGCTCCTCGAACAGGAGTTGCGCTCCGCGCGCACCGCCGGGGACCACCTGGCGGAGAAGAGTACACTGGCCCACCTCGGGCTGCCGCATTCCCGCCTGCACGACCCTCCTCCTGCCCTCGCACTCTTCGCCCAGGCGTTGGCGATCGCGCGCGACGTCGGCGATTGGCAGCACGAGGCCGAGTTGCTCTCGCGGCTGGCCCGCTGCCGCGCGGCCGACGTGCCGATGACCAATTACGGGGTCACCATCGCCTACACGCTGGGGATTCTCGAGCGAGCCCTCGGGCCGTTCCCCGCAGCCCTGGACGCCTACCACAGCCGCGCCGGCCGCAAGGGGGAGGCGCGTCCCCCGGCGGGCGCATGAAAGGCGTCAGGCCGTGATCGTCCTTGCAATCGCTCCCCGCCCCGCGGATACTCGTGGAAGGCGCCCACTGTGGGAAAGGAACGGGGGACGGTATGCACACGCAGGCACGACGGCTGACGGCGGTCGGGCTGACGCTGGGCCTGGCATTCCTCACTGGGGACGGCGGCCAGGCGGCCAACGAGCCGCAGCCGATTTCCGGCGAGATGGTTCTGACGCGCATCGAGCCGGACGAGCTGACCCGCTCCCTGCACAAGATCATTCAGGAGGAACTGAAGGCGCCGGGGCCCGATGGGCGGGGCATCACGAAGGTGCGGGCGTCGGCGCTGCTCATCGCGTCGCACGCGCAGAGCGGCCGCGGGGCCCGTGACATCTCGCAGCGCACCGCCCTGCGCGACAACGCCCTGAAGCTCCAGAAAGCGCTCGCGGACGGCCGGATCGACGCGGCCCGCAAACAGGCCGGCGGCCTGTTCGATCTGGGCAGCATGTCGGCCGGCACGCGCCGGGTGGACCTGAAACAACTGGCGGAACTGGACGAGGTGGAGTCGCTGTGGGGGCCCCGGCGCCGCGGCGGCCTCGGCTTCGGGTCCCTGGCCGCCCGCGATGGCCTCGAGATCAAGCTGATCACCCTGACCCGGAAGCCGCTCCCAGCCGCGACGTTGGCGGCCGAGGCCGCGGAACTCGCCCGCGCGGCGTCGATCACCGCGGCGATGGCTACCCTGCTCGACGAGTACGCGCCGATCAAGAAGGTCGGCAACAAGGATCCGATGGATTGGAAGGCCGCCACCGATGCCATGCGCGCAGGCGCAGGCGAACTCGAGGAGGCGGCGAAGGCCGGCGACGCCACGGGGGTCAAAGCGGCGGCGATCAAGGTGTTTACCAGCTGCAACAACTGCCACAGCGTCTTCCGCGATTGAGGCCGCTTGCGGCTTCGCACCTCAAAGCTGCGAAGCCGAAAGCGGCCCCGGCGTCATTTCCCCCCGTCGAAGCGCTTCTCCTCCGTGAAGGGCTCGAGGAAGCCGATGAACTCCTTCCCGCCGTGCGCCCAGCGGGCGCCGTGGCCTGACGGCGCACGCGCTTCGTACACGACCTCCTGCTGGAAGTGGCCGAAGACGTTCCACCACGTCGTGTTGTCCAGGATGCGTTCCAGCACCTGGTTGGCGGCGGCGTTCTTCTGTGCCGTCGAGCCGCACACCTCGCCCCAGAACACCCCCGACGCGCGCGGGATGTGCTTGGTCAGCGCCCGCGCCACCACCGACAGGCCGCCGCCCTCGGCGTGCGCCGCGTTGGCCGAGGCCAGCAGCTCACCGCGGGTCGGCGGGATGGCCCGGGCGTCGGTGAGGCTGGCCGGCGTCCGTCGCTGGCCGAGCAGGAGCAGCACGTTGCCGCAACCGGCGGCGACGAAGGCGTCGGCCAACCCTTGCAGCGCCTGAGCGGAGCCCACGTGTTCCGCCGACTGCCAGGCGGCGACCGCCGAACGGAAGAACGACCACGGCTCGGCCAGCGGCGGCGTGCATTCCGCGGCGAAGTACGGCGGCGGTGGCCGGTCCGGGGCGCCGTACACGGCGAACGCCAGCAAGCGCCCGGCCAGCCTGGACAGGTACACGGGATGGAACAACCGTTGGTGTGCGGAGCGAAACGGCTCGGGTAGCAACGGCGCGCAGGCTTGCAGGGCGTCTTGCAGGTGAGTCACGGCGGTACCTCCGGGGAAACGCAGTCGGCCTGGCCGACGCATCGTACTGACGCGGTTCCGGGCCGCGCGGTTCGTCCTCGCCCCGGGAAACCACCATACGGAATCCCCTAGAGAAGTCTTCCGCCGCTCGCTATCATGACGCGGAATGGTGACGCACCGGTCCAGGCCGGGCGACGACCCTGAATGAGCGGAAGCCTCCGATGCCCAACGACCCCCTGAGCCGCCTGCGCGACACCCTGCGGCGCTCGCGGTCCCGCGACCTGTCCACCCGCCAGGAACTGGA
>DATFNV010000155.1:0-7829 GCA_035266225.1 Gemmataceae bacterium | reverse complement strand
TCACAAGCGGGCAAGTCCGCACGCCGCTATCGAGGGAACCGCTGTCTTGACACCTCCCAGTGCGACGTTTGCCGGCGTTCTGTGCCACCCCGGCTGAAAAAAAAGCTCATTTCTTTTCGGGCCGATCGTTCGTCCCCTTTTCGACCTCCAGGCCTTCGAGAAACCGCTTGAAGTCGTCGCCTGGCAGCGAGGCGAAGGCGTTGTCCTCTTTCAGCTGCTTGATCCGTAGCGGATCGCGGAACCAGCCGGCGGTCTTGGCCTTCTCCAAGAGGTCCAGGGCACGGTCGGCATACTGCTTCTGAAGACCGGGCTCGCCGGTCGCCTCAGCTGCGGCCGCAGCCCGAGCGTGAACGGCTGCGGCTTTGGAGAGAAACTCTCCCGCCGGCTTATTCTGGGCTTTGAGTTCCACTTCCGTCTGTGCAGTCGCGAGGAAGAACTGGAGGCCCTTCAGGTCGATGGTCTCTTCGAGTGCGATGGCTCGCTGCCAATCCTGGCTCGCGTCGCGGAACTGGCCGAGCTGGCCGAACGCGTTGGCCCGATCCCAGTAGGCATTGCGGAGAAAGCGTTTGGCGTCGTCCGGCCGAGGATCGATGGGGGCAAGCAATTCAATCGCCTTGCCGTACCAGGCCAGTGCGGCCCTGGGGTCGCGCTGGTCCCGCACGGTGTTGCCAAGGTTCTGGTAGCTGGCCGCGAGGTTGATTTGATACTGGGGAACGAGTGGTGCCTTGGCTGTCACCTGCTCTCCCAGGGCGATGGCCTGACGATAAGCCTCCTCCGCCTTGGCGAATTCCTTCTCATCGCGCAGCAAGGCACCGAGGTTGTTATAATCGTCCGCCAAATCGCTCCGAAAGGCGGGGGCGTCCCCAAAATGGGCCGACACCTGCTCGTGCAAATCGATGGCCCGGCGATAGGCATCAATTGCCTCCGCACGATTGCCCTGTTCATTGAAAAGCCCGGCCAGGTCGAAGTAGCATCTCCCCAACTCGTTTCGGCAGCGGTATCCTGCGTCGTCTTGCAACTCAGCTGCCAGCGCCTGGTACTGTTCGATCGCGCTGCGGTAGCCGGCTTCAGCGTCATTACGCGATCCAATGCGTGCGAAAAATCCCGCCACATACCATTCCGTTTGCGCCGCCCTTGACCGCAGCTCCAGTGAAGCGCCCGGCTCGGCCACAAGTTGTCGGTAGGTTTGCAGCATCTTGCGCAGGCTTGCCTGTTCCTTCTCTCCTAACCTGGTGCGGTTCTGAAGCGACAGCCGATTTTGCGCCAAGGTAACGACGAGTGCTTCGCGCGTCACGCTTGCTGCCATCACCGCCTTCTGCCGTTCGTTCGCCTCCTGCCGCAGTGCGCTATTCGCTACAACAAGGCCCGCGGCGAGGCCCGCGACTCCTAGCACCAGCAGGGCGACGAACCCGGCCGCCGTAACCAACAGAGTGCGGTGCTTGCGCCACAACTTCCCCAGCCGATACCGACGCGTTGGCGGGCACGCCTCCACTCGCTCGTCATCGAGATAGCGCTGCACGTCCTGCCCGAAACCGCTGGCGGTGTCGTAACGCCGCTCGCGCTCCTTCGCCAGCGCTCTCAGGACGATCCAGTCCAGCTCGCCGCGCAGCAGCTTCACCAGCCGGACCGGTTCGGTTTTTCGCTGCTTTGCAATTTCCGTCAGCCGATCACCCAGTCCGGCAACCCGGGCGCTGGGCTTCGGCGGCTCCTCCTCCTCGATCCTCCGCAGCAGGTCGGCGCGATCCGCGCCGCGCCGGCCGGCGCGGTCGAGCGGCGTGGTGCCCGTCAACAACTCGTAGAGCGTCACGCCGAGGGAATAGACGTCGGTGCGCGTGTCAATGCCCTGCGCGTCGGGATGGGCCTGTTCCGGACTCATGTACTCCAGCGTGCCGGCAATAGCGCCGAATTCCGTCAGCTCCGAATGCTCGGTCAGCGGCTGCTCGGTCGCCTTGGCGAGGCCGAAGTCGATGACCTTGGCCACCGGCCTGTCGTCCTGCAGGGCGACCAGCACGTTGGACGGCTTGATGTCGCGGTGGATAACGCCCTTTTGGTGTGCGTGCTGGATCGCCTGGCAGACCGGTACGAACAACTCCAGCCGTTCGCGCAGCGTCAGCGCATTGTCATTGCAAAAGCGGGTCAGCGGGGTGCCCTTGACCAGCTCCATGACGAAATAAGGGCGACCCAGTGCGGTGGTGCCGGCGTCGTAGACCCGGGCGATGTTGTCGTGGTCCATCATCGTCAGGGCCTGGCGCTCCGTCTCGAAGCGCGCGATGACGTGGGCGCTGTCCATGCCGGGCTTGATGATCTTGAGCGCGACTTGCCGGCGAATGGGCCGCTCCTGCTCGGCCATCCAGACCACGCCCATGCCGCCTTCGCCGAGTTTCTCGACCAGCCGGTACGGTCCGATTTGGCTGCCGGAACCTTCGCTGCCCTGCGGGAGGTCCGTGCGCGGCAACTGGTCCACGGTGTCCGGCTGGGCGCCGGATGATTGGCCCAGCGTGTCGGCACCCGGCTGGTAGGGACCGGTGGCCGCCAGCGGCAGCAGCGGCCCTTTCAGGAAACTGCTCCCCGCGTCTTCGTACGCCTGGAGCAGCGCCTCCACCTTCCGCCGGACTTCGGGGGAATCGGCGCAAACCTGGTCGAGGTAAGCCTTTCGCTCGGCCGGCGAGTCGATCTCGTGAGCGTTGTCGAACACCGCCTTGGCGGTGGGCGCGGGATTCTTCATCGGCGAAGAGCCTCGGCGAGGAGTGGGATCCTATCTGTAGTACGCCGTCGGGTCACGAATCCTTAACGGCGGCGACAGAATAGTAACGAAATTGGAACCCACGGTTCGCGCCGTGGCTCACGGCGAGTCGGGCTGGACCCAGTAGCTCAGCTCCTGGTACAGCCAGGCGCGGGCGTAGGCCCAGTGGCGGTTGGCTGTGCGCACGGAGATGCCCAGGACCTCCGCCGTCTCCTCAATGGTCAGCCCGCCGAAATAGCGGAGCTTGACGACCTCGGCCACCTTCTCTTCCTCCTTGGCGAGCCGGTCGAGGGCCTCGTCCACGGCCAGCAGCCGGTCGTCCGCCGCGTCCTCAGCCAGGTTCGCCTCGTCGAGCGGGAGTCGTTTCCTGTCGCCGCCGTGTCGCTCTCGGCGTTTACGCCGGGCCTTCTCGATCAGGATGCGTCGCATGGCCTCGGCGGCGGCCGCAAAAAAGTGTCCGCGGCCGTTCCACGGCTTGTCCGGGTCGCCCCCGACCAGCCGCAGGTAGGCTTCGTGAACGAGCGACGTGGCGTCAAGAGTGAGTCCGGGCTGCTCCTGCGCGAGTCGTTGCGCGGCCAGCCGGCGCAGCTCGTCGTAGACCAGGGGCAACAGCTGGCCGGCGGCCTGCGGATCCCCTTGCTCGACGGCCTTCAAGATTCGACTGGCGTCGGTCATGTGAGGCGATTGTAAATCGCGCCGGATGCGCCCGCAATCTATTTCCCTCGGGTGCGAGAGAATTCTTCCACCTTCTGCGGCACGACGAACGGCTGGCGGGCCGCGAAGTTCAGCCGGCCGCTCCGTGCCGGCATCCCGGCGAAACAGACGAGACGGCGTGCCGCAACCTGGCAAAGTCATGTTACAAGACCCGTTCAATCTCGCTTACCGGCCGCTCGGGGGCCGACGCCCGACAGGTCCGGCGTCTTGAAGCCGACCTTTTCCGCGGGCGAGCCCGGCTTCAGGCGGAAGTCCCCCCTGTCCGGGTCGGCGAACAACGGATCGGCGACCAGCGAGTGCCCGTCTCGCCGCCTGGACCGCCAGGCCTCCCAGCTCTGGTCGCCGAAGCGCACCGCGCCTCCGTCGCGCCAGTAGAGGTTGTTGTCCAGCGCCACCTGATCGTCGTCCCACTTGCCGGCGAGCAGTTTGTCGGTGCGGTAATAGACGACGTTGCGCTCGAAGGTGAAGCTGCGGTGCGACTCGGCGCGCGTCCGCTCCAGCTGGGCGTCGCGGCCCAGGGCGAAGACGTTATTCCGCACCACGTTGTCCTTGCCGTAGTGCTGGTGAAAGCCGCCGTGCGTGGTGCGGTAGACGAGGTTGTTCTCGGCGACGATGCCGGTACTCCCTTCGTCGAAGTAGATCCCCCAGCCGCCGTAGCGGTAGCCGGCGATGTCGTGGAAGACGTTGCCCCGGACGACGGTGCCCGGCTGCGCGCCCAGGGTGTAGACGCCGCCCATGTCGCTCAGCCAGCCCTTGCCGAGGTCATGCACGTCGTTGAAGGCGATGAGGTTGTCGCGGGCCAGCGACTTGCCGTAGCCCCACGTCCAGCCGCACGAGATGCCCGTGTAGTAGAGGTCGTGGACGTGGTTGTGGGCGACGCGGTTCGCGTAGCTCTGCCCGACCCAGACGGCCACCGCCTGGTGGAAGACCCGGCCGGCGTCGTGGATGTGGTTGTCGGTGACGGCGTTGCCGTGGGTCTGCTGGGCCTCGTCGTCGCGGACGACCGTCTCGCCAACCCTCACGCCGCCGGCGCCGAGGTCGAACAGGTCGCAGCCGACGACGCGGTTGTCCCGGCAGCCGCGGGCGAGATGGACCGCGTAGGTGCCGACGTGGGCGACGGCGCAGTCCTCCAGGGCGCAGTGGTGCATCCCGTCCCCGTGGACCGCCGCGGGCACGATCACCGCCGCCTGCTCGTCGGTCGCGGCGGCGCGCTCCGGCCACCACTCGGCATGCGCGAACGTCAGGCCGCGGAGGGTGACGTGCTCGACGTACCGCTTCTCGTCCGGCCGCCCCGCGAAGGTCACCAGCCGCGCCAGCACGGGGGCGACGACTTCCGCGGTCGCCATCGCCTCGCCCGCCATCGGCGCGTAGTAGAGGACGCCGGCCTTGCGGTCGAGGTACCATTCGCCGGGCGCGTCGAGCAGTTCCAGGGCGTTCTCGACGTAGTAGCGGGCCGGCTCGCTGCCGTCGAGGAAGCTGAGGTGACTCTTGCCGGCGAGCGTGACCATCCGCCCCTTCTCGTCGAGCCCCTCGACCGCCCGCCGGCTGACGACCCAGTAGTGCAGGACGACCACGTCCACGTCGGCGAGGTTGTCCCACCTCTTGAGGTCGCCGGCCGCGAACTGGAAGCGGTCCTGCCCCTTGTCGAAGGGCGTGCCGCGCGGGGCGTCGGGCACGCCGGCGATTTTCAGGAAACCGTCATTGGGGTGACGGGCGCGCGTTCGCCGCCGGCCGTTCACCCACAGCTCGTGGAAGTACCACCGGCCGTCCTTAACGTCCGGCACGTCGGCGGCCCAGAGCTTCCGACCGGCGACGCTGACCTCCTTCCAGCCGCCGATGCGCCGCCCGCCGCTGACGACAGGCGCCTCGCCGGGCGCCGCCGCGATGACGAGGGGGGCCGCGGCGGTCCCGGAATCCTCCGGCCCCAGGACGAGGGGGGCGGTCAGGGAATAGGTGCCGCCGTGGACGAGGACGTTGGCGGAGACGTCCGCGGTGCCGGCCTCACGCCGGGCGGCGCGGACCGCATCCAGGCCGCGGCGGATGGTGGCGAACGGTCTCGCGCGGGTGCCCGGGTTGGTGTCGCTGCCGTCCGGGGCGACGTGGACGGTGAGCGGCCGCGGGGGGTCGGCGGCCGCCGGTCCCGGCAGGCCGATGACTCCCAGGGCGAGAGCCAGGATCATGTGCTTCAGCATGGCTTGACCCTTCCAAACGTGCGATGACAGACCCGGGCGGACGCACTCCCGCAAGAAGGTGCGAGGCCCCGGCGCCTTCGGCAACTCTCGTGCCGCGGCCTGACGCGGCGAAAGTCGCGTAGGAGATCGTGGGGAATCGCGCCGCGGTGATGCGGCGGGCCGGGGGATGGGGTGCGATTCCGCCCGTGGGGGGGAATTTGGTGTGCTGTTGCGCCCCATTACCGAGAAGAGGCGGCGAAGGCCGCGGAGAGCCGGAGGAGCCCGAAGGTTGGCACAAACAAGGACTTGGGACGAATCCGAGTTGGGACGGTGCCGGCTGGCATGAGGGGTGCTAAGGGGAAACGCCACACCACCGTCGGTTCGCGAAACGATAAATCTCCGCGGCGCGGATTCATCGTTTCGCGAATCGATAAATCGACGGCGGTTCGGAAGCAACAAGGGGATCCCGACCATGTCCGAGCACAATTGTGACCCCCGGGCGACTGATCGCCGGGAGTTCTTGCGGCAAGTGTCCGCGGCCGCAGCCGTCACGGCGGTCGGCCTCGGCCCCGCCACGGCGGCCGACGCGCCTGCCGCCCCGCCCGCTGCCCTGCCAAGCATCGCGCTGGGCAGGCACCGCATCAGCCGGCTCGTCGCCGGCTGGAACCCCATCGGCGGTCATTCGCACAGCACTCTCGACATGGCCCGCGCCATGCGCGAGTGGTTCACGGTCGAGCATACCGTGGAGTTCTTGCAAAGCTGCGAGCGTCACGGCATCACGGCCTGGCAGTACGACCACACCGACAAGGCGGTGGAAGTCCTGCGCGCCCTCCGCAAGGGCGGCTCGCGGCTCCAGGTCATCTGCCTGCACGCCGAGCGCCCCTTCGACGCCCCACTGAAGGGGGTCATCGAGGAGACGGCGCCGATGGCCATCGTCCACCACGGCGGCGTGACCGATTCGCAGTTCCGGGCCGGCAAGGCGCAGCAGGTGCGCGACTTCGTCAAGAAGGTCAAGGACCACGGCCTGCTCGCGGGCGTGTCGAGCCACTGCCCCGACAACATCAAGCGCATCGCCGACGCCGGCTGGGAGAACGACTTCTTCATGACCTGCTTCTACTACGTCACCCGCCCGGTGGAGGAGCAGCGCAAGCTGCTCGGCAAGGTGACGGTGGGCGAGCCGTTCTTCGAGTCCGACCCCGCGGACATGACGGCCGTCATCCGCCAAGTGGACAAGCCGTGCCTGGCGTTCAAGGTCCTGGCGGCCGGCCGCGCTTGCTGGAGCAAGCCGTCGGTCGAGCAGGCGTTCCAGGACGCCTTCGCGAACATCAAGAAGACCGACGGCGTTCTCGTCGGCATGTTCCCGCGCTACTCGGACCAGGTCGCGGAGGACGTCGCCCTGGCCCGCAAGTACGGAGTACCCCGCCCATGACCAGACGCCTTCACGCCGGCGCGCTTCTGCTGGTGCCGGCCCTCGTCGCGGTGGTCCCGGGATTGTTGACGGCCGAGGCGCCGGCGCCGACCGCTCCGGCGGTGATCTCCCCGCCGGAGCGGGCCGTCCTTTCCTCGGGCGACTTCTACGTGATCTGCAAGGGGGACGTGGGCGGGCTCGCGGTCGATGGCGAGTCCCGGCCGTGGGGCCCGTTCGCGGAGCCGCTGCACGTCGTCCGGGTCCGGCTCACGCCGGGGACGCATGAGGTGCGCGTTGGCGACCGCAAGGTGGCGGTGTGCGTCGCGGCGGAGGGGCAGGAGGCGCCGGCCGGGTGGGAGACGTACCGGCTGCACCCGATCGAAGCGGGGGGCGGCGCCTGCGGTCGCTGCCACGAGACGGCCCAGCGCGACGGGCGGACGGAGGTGAAGGGGCCGAAGCCGTTCGCGGCCTGCCTGGAGTGCCACAAGCCGGCGGAGTTCGAGGCGAAGCACTCGCACCCGCTCGACCCGCTGAAGCACTGCGGCTCCTGCCATGCCCCACACGGCTCCCCCCGCAAGGGCCTGCTCAAGGCGCCGGTCAAGAAGCTGTGCGCCGAGTGCCACGACTCGTGATCGACCCGCTACCGGGTTCTCCACAGTAACTTGGACAGGCTGTGTCGCAGGTCTTCTCGCCCAGCCCTTCCAAGGTGAGGGGTGCTTGTGGTAAGTTGCGATCCAGCAATCAGATGCAGCATCTGTAGGAGGCAGCACCATGCTCTTGGGTCCCCTGTTTG
>DATFNV010000154.1:0-26695 GCA_035266225.1 Gemmataceae bacterium | reverse complement strand
AACGATCGGCAGTGCGACTCGAATGATCGGCAGCGCATCACTTTCTTCCGCCCAATGCGCAATTGACAAAGCCGTACTAATCAGAACAATTCCTCGATCACCTTGCCGTCCACGGCGATGCCCAGCGTCTGGGCCTGCTCGCTGGTGATGCCGACGCAGCGGTGAATCGTCGCCGCCACGTCGGCCGGCGTCAGCGGCCGCTCCTTCGGATGTTCGCCGCGGGCGTCGCTGGCGCCGATCACCCGACCGCCGCGCACGCCGCCGCCGGCCACCAGGGCGGCGTAGCAGTGCTCCCAGTGGTCGCGCCCTGCCATGGCGTTGATCTTCGGCGACCGGCCGAACTCGCCCACCGCCACCACCAGCGTCTTGTCCAGCAGCCCGCGCTCCTTCAGGTCGCCGAGAAGCGCCGCGTACGCCTGGTCGAGCCACGGGGCATGACGGTCCTGCATGATCTGAAAATTCCGATAATGATGGTCCCAGCCGCCGTCGCCGGAGTCCTCCTCCGCCTCGACATGGTCGCTCCAGTTGACCTGCACGAACGGCACGCCGTTCTCGATCAGCCGCCGGGCCAGCAGGCACGACTGGCCGAAGCGCGTCAGGCCGTAGCGCTCCTTCAGCCGCCGCGGCTCGTCGTCCAGGTCGAACATCTTCCGCGCCGCCGGGGCCGTGAGCAGGGCGAAGGCCTGGGCGCGGTAATCGTCCAGCGCCCCGCCCGCCTCCAGCCGGCCGGCGCGGCGCTCGGCGGCGTCGAGGGCCAGCATCAGCCGGCGGCGGTCGCCGAGGCGCTCCGGCGTCAGTTCCGGCTCCAGCTGCAAGGCAGGCACTTTCGTCCCCTTGACGGGGTCGTATTCGAGGCGAAACGGGTCGTAAAGGGCGCCGAGCGGCCCGCCCCCCTCGCCAGCGATCGCCTTCTTGCCCTGGTGCAGCCGGCCGCCGATGACCAGGAACGGCGGCAGCTTCGACTTGAAGCCGCGCACCCGCGCCACCACCGACCCGGTCGCCGCCCGCGCCCCGCCGGCGGCCGCCTTGCCGCCGAGATCGACCGCCCCCGCGCCGCTGCCGGTTAGGCCGATGGTGCCGGCGACCCCGTGATCGTTGGAAGCGGTGTGCAGCGAGCGGATGATGCTGAACTGGTCGGCCATCCCCGCGACCTGGGGGAACAACTCGGCGATGCGAACGCCAGTCGCCCGGGTCGCGATGGGGCTGAAGGGGCCGCGGAATTCGAGCGGGGCATTGGGTTTGGGGTCCCAGGTGTCAAGGTGCGCCGGCCCGCCCCACAGCCAGAGCAGGAGGACGGACTTCGCGGAGCCGCCGGTGCCCGAACCGGCCCCCGCCCGCAGGCGCAGCAGGTCAGCCAGCGACAGACCGAGGACCGTGCTGCCCCCGACTTGCAGGAAGGCGCGGCGCGTCCACCCCCCACAAGTGTACTGCCGTTGCTGGCCGATGAAGAGCATGAGCATCCTCGGACACCGCGGGCGACCAAGTCGATTATACGCACATTCCTCCCCGGGGCCTACCACCTGACCCGCTAGCGGCTTTTGTTCAATAGTCTTCACTTCGACTCTCTACCCGCGGAAACTCCCGGAACCCGCGGCACACCAGCACGGTCCACGACGCGACCGGCTGCTCGCGCTCATAATGCGTCACGGTGCGGGGGGCATCGATCCTCTCGAAGGCCGCGCTGAAGTCCGCCGGGCCAGGGCTGACGATCACGAACGTCTTGCCCTGGAACCGGGTGCCGTCGTCAAAGGGGTTCGGCCGCCACAGGTCGTACTGGCTGCGGCGGTCGCCGGCCGCTTGCCCCACCGAGTAGACCGTCGGCTGCCCGGAGCAGTAGAAGCCGATCTCCCCCGGCAGCGCCCAGCCGATCCCCGCCACCACCGGCTCGACGCCTTCGCCGCGCAACCCCGCGCACACCTCATCGACCGCCGCCCCCAGCGTGTGCCAGCCGCGCAGCCGGCAGGTCGGGTCGAGGCGGCGCAGCGGCAGCGGCCGCGTCTCCGTCGGCGGCCCCGCCAACTCGGCCAGCAGCGGATACGCCCAGTCGCTGCGATGGATGAACACCGTCAGGAGCAGTCCCAGCCCACATGCCGCCCCCAGCCCAACCCGCGTCAATCGGCGATACCAGCTCGCCGGACCCGACAGTTGCCGAACCAGCCAGCCCGCCGCCAGCACCAGTCCCGAGACGTACGCCGCGATCGGCCAGTTCGGCTCGCCCCCCTTCGTCTTCACGCTGAAGGCGAGGAACATCGCAAACATCGGCGCCGACAGCCACCACAGGTAACGCTTGCCGGCATCTTCTTCCTTCCAGGGGCGATGCGCCCACATCGCCGCGACCCAGGCCACGAACCAGAAACCGAGTAGCAGGAGGAACTGCGTCCCGAGGTAGATGAACGGCCCCTCCCAGAAGAGGGACGGGCCGTTGTTCCCGCCGGCCTGGCGAAACACGTGCCTCAACGTCACCCAGTCGTGAGCCTGGTTCCAGATCAAGATCGGGAGGCAGCAAACCGCGGCCACGGCACACGCGCTCCAGAACCCCCGGCGCAGCAGCAGGCCCCGATGTTCGCGCGAGGTGAGCAGGAAAAGGCCGAGTGACGGCAGCCACACGACCATCGTGTACTTCGCCAGGATGCCGAGCCCGACGGCGAGCCCGGCCAGCGGCCACGCCCAGGCCGAGCGCCGCACGGCCGCCTGGTAGCCGAACACCAGCGCCCAGCCCCAGCAGCAGGTGTACGGGGAATCGATCGTCATGAGAGACGACCCGGCGGCGAGGACGTACGACGTCAGGGCGACAGCCACCACGGCGCAGGCCAACCGCTCTCGGCCGTAAACCTGCACGGTCAGGACATACAGGCTGAGCAGGAGAAGAGAGCCGCAAATGACGGCCGGGAGGCGCACGCCAAGGACGTTGGAGCCAAGGACCTCGCAGCCGGCGCGGATCAGGTAGGCGACGAGGGGGCCTTTGCTGTAGTAGCTCCAGTCGAGGTGCCGCGACCAATCCCAGTAGTGCGCCTCGTCGGGCGCCAGGTCGAGCGACCCGGGGCCGGCGAGGTAGGCGACATGCAGCCCCGCGGCCCCAAGAATGAGGAGGGCCGCCAGGACGCGCCAGCGCCAGACGGCCGAGTCGAGCGCAGAAGCACGGTAAGGCATCAGCACGGCATCGCCTCCTTGCGGGCTGATGAAGCCACCATGCCGCCACTTGAGAGTCTGTTCCGCAAGCCGCTTGCGGCTTAGCGTTCGCGCTAAGCCGCAAGCGGCTTGCGGAACAGACTCTTATCACCCCGGCAAGCAAGAGGCGCACACACAAGCCTGACGCGCCAGCGAAGGTCAGCCGCCTCCCCTTCGCAGCACACACAAGCCTGACGCGCCAGCGAAGGTCAGCCGCCTCCCCTTCGCTGGCGCGTCAGGCTTGTGTCCTTCTTCCTTGCCGGGGTAATACCATACGCCTCATGGCACCCTGGTGGAACAACAGGCGTGCAGCAGCGGCATCCTTCCGCCTGGGAAGTCATGCTTTGTAGTCGAGGCGCCGCGAGGGGTCAAGCCGGTTCGCAGGGGAGTGGGAGAGAGGACAGGAGGGAGGCTTCGCCATTCCGGCCCAGCCGAAGGGCGGCTGGGCCGGCGGGCGAAATCATTTCTCGGCGGTGAGGTCGGCGGCCAGGCGGGCCAGGGCTTCGTGCGTCAGCGCGTAGGCCACCTGCTCGCGCTTCGGGTTGCTACCAGCCAGCGAGCCGCGGTAGCGGCGCACGACGACGACGCCGGTGCCCTTCAAATGCACTTCGTAGTAGAAGCGGTCCTCGCCCTTCGCGCTGGGAGTGTCGCTGCGCAGGATCGCCTCGTCGCGCTCGGCGTCCACCTCGACGACCTTGAGCGTCTCCAGCAGCCCGCGGGCACGTCCGGCGGCGCGGTCGGCCCAGGCGCGGAGCGCCTGCGCGTCGGCGCCGGCCAGCGGAGCGGAGCGGCGCAGGGTCATTTCCCACACCAGGCAACCGAGTTCGTCGGCCCGGTCGGCGGTGAGCGACACCGTCCACCCGGCCCCTTGGTCGTGTACGTTGAGTGTCTGCCGGCCGCGGCCGGGCCTCCATTCAGCGAGTTTTCCCAGCAGGGTTTCGTTTAGCGTCATCGGCGTCGCCTCCGGTTTTGGAGCTGTGTTCAGTGCCGTCGAAGGAGAGCGTGGTCGGCTTGCCCTCGACGACCGTTTGCAGGTGAACCGGCCGACTCCAGATGAACTGAAGGTTGGCCAGCGTGTCTTTCGCCTGGTCCTGGCGCAGGTCCACTCCATTATGCTCGTGCCGCAGCAGCAGTTCGCCGCGGTTCTTGAAGTTGCCGTCCACGACGTAAATCCACGGCTTGCCGAAGTTCGTCAGGCTGAACAGCAGCCGCTTCTTGATCTTGTCGAACTCGCGCGACTCGATGACGTACTGCCCCGCCTGGTCCTGGAAGGCGAAGCTGAACAGCTTGTGCTCGCGGCAGAAGTCCGGCGTCAGGAAGGTATCTATGAAGGTTATATCGTTATGGACGCGGCGCACCTCGAAGATTTTCTGCCTACCTAGCCCTAATTTTCTGTCCCAGGAGCGGCGCTTGTCAAGGTCGTCACACTCCTCCCACTCCTTGCCGAACTTGCCGGTGTTCCAGCGGTGCTCGATATCCCGAAGAAGCTCGATGCCCAGCTTGTAGGGGTTGAGCCGGGGGCCGTAGCTGGCCATCGTGCCGGAGTGGTGGTCGGCGTAGTCGATGCACTCCCACGGTTGCAGCGTCTTTTGAGTCATAATTGTACTATGCCAATATGACGCCCATCCTTCATTCGTTATCTTTGTCATCGCTTGAGGGGCAAAATAGTACGCCTCGTCGCGGACGATCGACAACACGTCGCGCTGCCACGGCTTGAGCGGGGCGTGCTCGATCAAAAACAGCAGCACGTCCTTCTCGGGTCGTTCCGGGAAGTTGCGCGCCGCCTGCTCCTGCAGCTTCTTCCGCTCCTCTTCCTCCGCCTTAAGGGCCTGGCGCGGGTTGATGTAGTCGTCCATGTAGTCCTTGCTCTTGAAGCGCGTCCCCTTGTTTTCCTCCTCCTCCTTGGGGGCGAAGTCGTAGCGCGACACCTCCTCGCGGCGGCGGATGGCGACGGAGTGCATGTCGATCAGGTCGTCGATCGACATGCACTTGTCGAGGAAGGTTTCCACCTCGTCCTCGCCGTGCTTCTCGGCGTAGCGGCGGATGCGCATGCCGTGGTTGGCCATCTCGTCCATCATCTTGCGGCTGGTGTGCGCGAAGTAGGCGTTGTTCTTGAAGAAGTCGCAGTTGTGGACGACGAAACCGGCGGCCAGGGTGTAGCTTTCGTCCTCCTCGACGGAAAAGTTGTAAACGAGGCCATCGTAGTCTTCGGTCTCGACCTCTTGCACCTGCCGGTAGATGTAGTTTTCGTCCGACCAGCTGCGCTCGAACGAGCGATTGCCTTCGATGACATCCTCGCCCAGCAACAGGGCACTCAGCTTGTGGGCGGACGCCCCACTCCAGACGACGTCGTAGCACCGCTGCCGGCCGGCCCGCTGCCGCGAATAAACGCCGGTCTGAATGCTCCAGCGCGCACAGACGTGCCGGAGTTGATACGCCAACTGGCGCGAGACGGTGGTCAGCGAGAGGGTTCCGGAGCGGCGACCGCTAGCCACGGTGTAGGTTCCGTCGCCGTTGAAGAGTCCTTGCAGACAGCCGAGCAGACAGTCGTCGTCGGGGTGGTCAAAAAGGAATTCGGGGATTTTCTTGTCCGCCGCACCGACCCCGACCTGCTCGCGCAACCAATGTGCCATTTCAATCGAGTTAAATCGGATGATGGTCGCGTGATTCTCCGGGCGATGATCTTCGCCGACGTTGGCGCCGAGGAGTTCGCGAACTAACGCTCCGATTTCTCCGTGATACGCAACCTCGTCCTGGTGGAACCCAAAGCCGACGAGCCCACGCTTCTGCGCGTTGCCCTCCGCGATGAAATAGCCGATGAACTTCGCCAGCGATTTGTTCAGCGGAAGTCGGCGGGTCCCGACGATCCGCTGCCGGTGCAGTACCTTATCGACGGGAACGTGAACGAACTCGGGGGTCGCCGCGGGCGCGAACCGTCGCCGCGGCAGCGCGACGAAGTCACCCGGCTTCACCTCTTCGGCCGGGACCCAGACCAGTTGGTAAGTCTCGTAGGGCCGCGGAGCGGAACACTTGTGCTGCGTCTTGCAGGTCGGGCGACACGGAACTCTTTGCCGGCCGGCGAGGACGCAAGGGGCTGGCCTCAAGACGTAGACAGGGTGTTCCCCCGTGATGCGAACCTTCTCACTGCTGCCGGAAACGGACAGTCGGTGGATCTTGCCCTTGAACCAGCGCTTGGCAACGACACGCACTTTGCGGTAGACGCCGGTGTGGGTTAACACCTCTTCGCCGACGTAGACATCCTGGATCGGCTTGACCCCCGAACGCACCTCCACCAGCGTCTCCGGCGCCAGGCAGTGCCCGTACACGTGCGCCATGACTAGCTTTTGATCGACGACGTGGTTGCAGCGCATCAGGTAGGCGTAGCACGGGTCGTTGTTGATGACCATTTCGTAGATCTTCGACAACCCGTAATCGTAGCCCTTGCGCAGCTCCTCGTAGGACATGCCGAACGACCAGTGCGGGTAGCGCGTCGGGAAGCCGCCGTAGGCCGCGATCTCGTTGAGGTCGTCGGCGTCCACCACCTCGAAGATCGTCTCGTAGAAGTCCAACCCGTACGAGCGCGCGTGCGCCTCGATCTCCTCCTTCAGGGCGCGCAGGTCGGCCGGCAGGTTGGTGTTGTACGGCGTGTTCGGCATGGGTCATTCCCTGATTCGTCGTTTCGCGAAACGATAAATCGTTATCTCCCGGTCCCCAGGAATTCCTTGATCGAGCCCAGGATGGCGTCGCGGTCGGGGATGCGGCTGCACACCACGTTGTCGCGCTCGCCGAGCATCTCGTGGATGTACTCGTAAAACTCGCCGCTGCCGTAGGGGCTCTCCACCTGCCCGTAGCCGAACAGGTTCACCTTCGGCAGCAGCTTCTCCGTCAGGACCTCGATGCAGTGCGGGATGTCGTCGCCCCAGTTGTCGCCGTCGGAGAAGTGGAAGGCGTAGACGTTCCACTGGTCCGGCGGGTAGCGCTTGTTGACGATCTTCTCGCACAGCTCGTAGGCCGAGCTGATCTTCGTGCCGCCGCTCTCGCGCGTGTGGTAGAAGGTGTGCTCGTCCACCTCCTTGGCGACCGCGTCGTGGATGATGTACACCGTCTCGACGCCCTTGTAGTGGGCCTTGATCCAGGTGTCGATCCAGAACGCCTCGATGCGGACGATCTCCTTCTGCTCGTCGGTCATCGACCCGGACACGTCCATCATGTAGACGATGACGGCGACGCTGTCGGGCTTCTGGACCTCCTTCCACGAGCGGTACTGCTTGTCCTCGCGGATGGGGACGACCATCGGCTTGGTGGGGTCGTAGCTGCCCGAGGCGATCTGGCGGCGCAGGGCGCGCTTGAAGGTGCGCTTGAAGTGGCGCAGCGACTCGGGGCCGGCCTGGCGGATGCCGGTGTACTTGTCGCGGGTGGTGACGATGTTCTTCTTGCCGCGCGGCTCGATGCGCGGCAGGGCCAGCTCCTCGCCGAGGATTTCGGCCATCTCCTCCATCGTCAGATCGACTTCGAGGATGTGGCCGCCCGGCTGGTCGCCGGCGCCGCCGGCGGCGTCGCCCTGCGGCGGGCCGAGCGGCTGACCGACGTCGCCGTCGCCCTGGCCGGCCCCGCCCGAGTTCTTCTGCCCGTAGCGGAACTGCGGGATGTCGATCGACGGCAGGGGGATGCTCACCAGGTCCTTCCCCTTCTTGCCGATCATCTCGCCGCGGCTGATGTACTTTTGCAAGTTGCTCTTCACCTTGCCGCGCACGATCTTGCGGAAGCGCTGGTGATCGCGTTCGATTTTCTGTCCCACGGCCTTTGTCTCCTCAGTCGGTGGCCCCAAGAGGGGAAGGTCAAGCCGGCAGCGCTTCCCACGCCTGCCAGCGACCCTTCGAGCGCCGCATCGCCGGAATCAAGAGGGAGTCCACCTCGGACCGATCCCTGCCCCCCAGCCATTCGCGCAAGGGCATCGCCTCCCGCAAGGAGAGATCGAAGGCCGCCCGAAAATAGACGATAGCGGGAAGGACCGCATCGCTGTCGTCGAGTTCCAGGCGATGCTGGAGGAGTTCCACCAATTCCGGAACGTCGGCGCCCCGCTCTGCCAGGGCGCGTAACTCCCGGATCAACTCGGCACGCACCTCTCCGCCCTCGAATTTACTCATTGTGGGTCCTCGGCTTTCTCCAGCAGCACATCGACCTTGCTGTAACTCCCCGGCGTGCCCTCCACGACGATCCGTGTAATTCTGGTAAAGCCCCAACGGGCCGCGCGGGTGAAAGTCCACGTCTGGCGCACGGCGTCCATCAGGGACATTCCTGCCGCAGTCCGTTCATTCACTTTATCCAGGTTCACGCTGGGAGCGCCTGCAAAACCCCGGCGCCATACGCCCAGCACGGCCCGAACCCGGCCTGCGAAAGCACGCAGCATCAGGTCGAATAATTCCGTGCCGCGAATCGGGGATTCTGCCTTTGCGGACACAACAAAGGTCAGTACCCCTTTTTCATCCACCTCGCCAAGGATGCCGCCGACGTTGTCCGGCAGAAGCAGCCGAAACTCGACCATGCCCCTACCTCCTCCGGAGGTCGGTTTCGCGGCTTTACTTCTTCGTGTGGCCGCGGGCGAAAATGCTGGCCACGAAGCTTAGCACGTCGGTCGAGCACACGTCGCAGTAGCCGTAGTTGCGGATCAGGCGGCTCTTGACGACGTCGATCTTCTCCTGCGTCGCCTTATCGACCACGCTGCTGACCAGGCTCGTCAGCTTGATCGTGTCCTTCTGGTCCTCGAACAGCTTCAGCTCCAGCGCCTTCTGCAGCCGCTCGTTGGTCTTGTAGTCGAACTTCTTGCCGTCGATGGCCAGGGCGCCGATGTAGTTCATGATCTCGCGGCGGAAGTCGTCCTTGCGCCCCTCCGGGATGTCGATCTTCTCCTCGACGGAGCGCATGAGGCGCTCGTCCGGCTCCTCGTAGTTGCCGGTGTAGCGGTTGCGCACCTTCTCGCGCTGCGTGTACGCCTTGACGTTGTCGATGTAGTTGGAGCACAGCCGCGTCAGGGCGTCCTCGTCGGCCGCGATGGCCCGCTGCACCTCGTTCTTGACGATGTCCTCGTACTCCTCCTTGACCACCGAGAGCAACTCGCGGAAGTGCTGCAGCTGCTCCTGGCTGGTGATGAGCGAGTGGTGGCGCAGGCCGGCCTCCAGCTCGTGCAGCACCATGAACGGGTTGACGCAGTTCTCCTCCGGGTGCGCCACCAGGGCGTTGCTGATCTTGTCCTGGATGTAGCGCGGGCTGATGCCGTGCATCCCCTCGGTGACCGCCTCGCGCTTCAACTCGATGACGTTGTCCTCGGTGAAGCCCGGCAGCGTCTTGCCGTTGTACAGCTTCAGCTTTTGCAGCAGTGTCAGGTTGGCGTGCTTGGGCTGCACCAGCCGCGTCAGCACCGCCCACATGGCGGCGATCTCCACCGTGTGCGGGGCGATGTGCTTGCCCTTGACCCGCTGCGAGTTGAAGTCCTTCTCGTAGATCCGGATCTCGTCGCGGAGGCGCGTGACGTAGGGCACGTCGATCTTCACTGTGCGGTCGCGGAGGGCCTCCATGAATTCGTTGTTTTGCAATCTGCGATATTCTGGCTCGTTAGTATGTCCGAGAATTACTTCGTCGATGTCGGTCTGGGCGAACTTCTTCGGCTTGATCTTGTGCTCCTGCGACGCTCCCAGAAGGTCGTAGAGGAACGCCACGTCCAGCTTCAGCACCTCGATGAACTCGACCAGGCCGCGGTTGGCGATGTTCAGCTCGCCGTCGAAGTTGAAGCAATTATGGCTGACGAAGCCGTTGGCCCAGTAGGCGTGCGTGCCGGCCACCGACACGTCGTACACGCGCGCCTCGGCGGCCGGCTCGACGCTCTCGACCGGCAGCCAGACGTGGCGCTGCTCCAGCAGGTGGCTCAACTCGGCGTGCCACTTGAGCGACTCGGCATCTCCGACGCGCACGTCGCGCAGGAAGTCCGCCAGCAGGCGGTAGGACACGTTCGGCTTGCGGGCATCGTGCAGGTTGCCACTGTAGCGTGCCTTCAGGGCGTCGCGGTTCTCGGCCCGCAGGTAGAGGGCGCGCATTTTCGGCTTGACGAACGGGATCACGTCCACGTTGGGGAGCGCGGTGGTCTTCAACTCGGCGCCGACCGTGAAGCGGGCGCGGAGCGAGGGCAGCAGTTCGACCAGCAGGTTGACGTTCCCCCCGTAGACGCGCACCTCCCAGTCGGAAGGGCAGCGCTTCAGCGAGGAGACGATGCCGAAGGCCAGCAGCAGCATGTGGACCTGGCGGGCGAGCGTTTCCGAGCAGGTGGCGAACATGGCCCAGTTCGAGCCGTTCTCGCGGATCGTCCCGTCGGTCTCCCACAGCCCTTGCAGGCAGGCCCGGACGCTCTCGCGCGTGGAGCGGAGGACACAGTCGGGGATGGCCTTGTTGCGGGCGCCGCCCGCCAGTCCGACCACGTCCTTCAGCCAGCGGATGAGCGCTCGGCTGCCGACCAGGACAGCGCCGGCGTGGTCGCGGGGCTCCGTGATGCGCGGCTGGACGCCAAACAGGTCGCGGAGCAGGCCGGCGAAGCGCTCGCGGCGTTCGGGCTCCTTCTGCGTCCAGCCCAGTTCGTACTGATGGCCGGCCTCATTCTCGTAGAAGTGGCCGTCGCCCACCCACAGGCCGATGAAGTAGGCCAACTCCGGCGTCAGCCGGGCGGGGAAGTGAGGCTGCTGCCGTTCGTTGCCGTAGTAGCAGTGTTCCCACGCCGGGAAGGCCGCGTCTTCCGCCGACCAGGTATGCACGCCGCGGCCGAGGGCCACATAGTCGCCCTCCTGCAACAGCCGCAGTTCCTTCCAGGCGGGCTCGCCTTCCGGGGTCAGCGTCAGAATCATGTGGTTGGGCGAGCCGGTCAGCCGGTAGCCGAGGCGCGTGCTGACGGTGCGCAGCGCCTGCGCCGCCCCACAGTAAACACTGTCGGCCTGGGCCACCCGCGCCTGGCCAATGCTGCTGACCGGCAGCGGGCGGGGGACGAAGGTGTCCGGCGGCAGCTCGCAGGGGAGCAGAGCGCCCATCGGGCGGAACCCTTCGCCGGTGGCGATCACCGTGTCGGCGGCGACGCACCTCGGGTCACTGTCGGTGCCGTATTCGGCGATCTTGCGGTAGTTGATGTCGCCGGTGAGCTCGGTCGAGTCCTGGTTCTTCTCGTCCTTGGGCTGGAAGGTGCCGATGCCGATGCGGTCCTGCTCGGAGAGGATCAGGCGGTAGACGCGGACCTCCTCGAGCATACGGCCCCAGTCGCCGTCGTGCTTGGCGAGGCGTTCGTTGTACATCTGCCGGCAGAACGGGCACATCTCGCCCTGGATGACGATGTGGAAATCGTTCGGGGCCCGGCCCTCGTTGAGCCGGGCGACCATCGACGGCCGCAAGTCCATCGGCACGAGGTGCAGCGGATCCTCGTGCATGGGGCACTTGGGCCACTGCTCGCCGTCGCCCTTCCACTTGTAGGAGAAGAGCATGCCGCCGTCGCAGCGCGAGTACTCCTCGATGCCCTTCTTGAGCAGGCGGGCGATGGTGCTCTTGGAGGAGCCGACCGGGCCGTGCAGCAGCAGCACGCGTTTTTCGGTGCCGTAGCCCTTGGCCGCCGACTTGAAGGCGTTGACCAGGTGGATCAGGGTGCGGTCCAGGCCGAAAATGCCGTCGCCGTGCCGGGCGGCGAACTCGCTGAAGAACTTGTAGCGGGTGACCTTCTCCTTCTGCTCGTACACCTCCTCGGTGCCGTGGGAGAGGATCATGTCGTACAGCCGTTGGTACGCGCTGCGCGTGACCTCGGGGTGCTCGCTGACGATGTCCAGGTACTCGTCGAAGCTGCCTTCCCAGTGCTTCTTGCGATAGTCACCGAGGTTCAGCTCCTGGCGCAGGGTGGCGAGGATCGCCTTACCTTTAGACATCATTGTCGCCTCCTTAAAGCGGCGCCGCGGGGGGCGCCGAGGACAGAGTCTTCGGTTGTCAGGACGCCCGGCGGGCGCGGCCGGTGGGAGGGGCGCCGAGGGCGGCCCGTGGGGGGTGAACCCCGGGTGCGTGGGGTGCGAAAGGTTCTGGTGTTGGGTAAGGGAGGTCGTTGGGGAGACGATCGCGGCCTGACAACCAGTTAGCTTTGTCGGGGGGTGGCGTCACCCCAGCCCCTTCTTGCTCTCGCGCGGCCACTTGTCAATTGTACCGCAGCTACGGCACCCGGGTCAAACCGCCCCGCCGCCCGAGCCCTCTCCTTCCCCGTTCTACGTCCGCGGCGCGGCCACTTTCGTCCGGCGGACCGGGGAAGGCTCCGCCGAGTTTGACCCTTTTACCGCCTGTAGCAGCATACGCTTTCCAACGGGGGGGGTGTCAAGACCGGTTTCCCGGACGCCCGGCCCTGCGCCCCCCTACGATAACCCCGCCGCCGGACACCTGGCTGGCGCCGGCCGCCGGTCCGGCTGGACATTGCGCCCGGCCTCTGGTAGACCCCCCGCCGCGCCGCGCCCGGGCGATTCAGGAGAGACTATCCATGCGAAACCTGCTGGCACTGGTCGGTGCCGCCGTCGTCACCTTCGCCGGCCTCGGCTGGTATCTCGGCTGGTACAAGCTCGAGGCCGCCCCAAGTTCCACCCCGGGACACGAGACCGTCAACGTCGATATCGACGGGAAGAAGATCGGCCACGACGTCCTGAGCGCGGAACAGGCGCTCAAACGCGATCTCAAGGAGGCCACCCAGGGCCACACCGCAAAGAGCGACCCGGGCACCGCCGTGTCGTCCCAGAAGGCCGGCGCCCGGTAGCCGCTTGCGGCTTCGCGTTCGCGCGAACGCTAAGCCGCAAGCGGCCAGAGTGCGGCCTGGCTCACCCGCTCAGGAAATCCAGCAACGTACGCGCCGCGGCGCCCGCGAACTCCGCGTCGTTGACGTGCAAATCTAGCTCAAGCAGCCGGACGTGGGGGCTCATCCAGTTGCGCAGGCTCTGGAAAAGGGCCTGGTCGGCCTCCGGCCACCAGAACGGCTGCCCCGCGCGGTCGATGGCCGACACGCCGCGCAGCGGCAGCAGCACCGCCGTCGGCCCGCGCGCGGCACTCGCCTTCTGGGCAATCTCCTTCCCCAGGCGATCGTTTTCCTCCGGCGTGGTCCGCATCAGCGTGACCGTCGGGTTGTGCTGGTAGAAGCGCCGCCCGCGGAACTTCTCGGGGACGGTGTCGGGCGGGCCGAAGTTGACCATGTCCAGCGCCCCCAGCGAGATGACCTGCGGCACGCCGCACAGCCCCGCCGCCGTCAGCCGGTCCGGCCCCGCCGTCAGGACGCCGCCGACCAGTTCGTCGGCCAACTCCGTCGTCGTGAGGTCGAGGACGCCGCGAATGAGGCCGTCGCGGACGAAGGACTCCATCGTCAGGCCGCCGGTGCCGGTCGCGTGAAAGACCAGCACCTCGTAGTCGCTCGCCTCCAGCAGGCGCCGCGCCGCCTCGACGCACGGCGTCGTCACGCCGAACATCGTCGCCGTGACGAGCGGTTTCTCCGTCAACCCCAGCGGTTGCGACCGGTGGGCTTGTCCCTTGGCCATGCCGATCATCGCGTTGGCGGCGTTGGTCAGGACCACGCGGCTGATCCGATTCAGACCGCTGATATCCACGACGGAATGCATCATGAGGACGTCGCGGACGCCGACGTACTGCTTGACCTGGCCGCTGGCGAGAGTGCTGACCATCAATTTCGGGATGCCGAACGGCAGCGCCCGCATCGCGGCCGTGCCGATCGTCGTCCCGGCCGACCCGCCCAGGGCGAGGATGCCTTCCGCCTGGTTGGCGTACTCGTTGACGATCCGGGCGGCGCCGAGGGCCGCCGCCTCGATGGCCTTGCCGCGATCGTTGGCCCGGCGAACCGCTTCCAGGGACGTGCCGGCGGCGGCGTAGAGCCGCTCGCGCGGCACGTCCGGCTCGAAAAACGGCGGCCCCGTCACGCCAGCGTCGATGACCAGCGGCGACACGCCGCCGGCGCGCAGCAGGTCGCGGACGAAGGCGTACTCGGCGCCCTTGGTGTCGAGCGTGCCGATCAGGAGGACAGGCATGGCGGTTTACGCCTCGGGAGTCATGTGCCGTTCGAGGTCGAGCCGGCGCACGAGGGCGCGGTCGCGCCGGCCGTGGGCCAGTTCGTAGATGCCGGGCGGTTCCAGGATCTCGCCGGGGGCGCGGCGGCAGGCGGCCTGCTTCTCACAGCTGCGGCGGAACCAGGCCGCCAGGCACTCCGGGCAGCACAGCGCGTAGGTCTTCAGTTCTTCGGTGACGCCGTCGCTCCAGCGGGCCGCGATCTTGTAGAGCGCCGGCCGCCCGCAGTCGCGCGTGTAACACAGGAGCGGATAGGGGGGCATCATGGCGTAGGTCAGGCTTTCCAGCCTGATGCGAGGAAGTCAGGCTTTCCAGCCTGACGCGAGGAAGTCAGGCTTTCCAGCCTGACGCAAGGAAGTCAGGCTGGAAAGCCTGACGCGAGGAAGTCAGGCTGGAAAGCCTGACCTACGTGACGGCATCACTCGGACGGGTAGGGCACTTCTTCGCCGCGGATTTCGGCCAGGGCGTTGAGGGCGGCGCGCTGCTCCGCCTCCTTCTTGTTCTTGCCCCAGGCGCCGTGGTAGCGGCGGCGGTCGATCTCGGCGGCCACCTTGAAGCACTTGCTATGATCGGGGCCCTGTTCGTCGAGCACCACGTACTGCGGCGTGGCCCCGAAGCGGCGCTGGGACTCCTGCTGCAAGACCGACTTGTGGTTGCCGTGCGCCCCCTCCGCCACCAACTCGATCTCGGGCTCCAGGTACTTCAGGACAAAGGTCTTCGCCGCGTCCAGCCCGCCGTCGAGGTAAATGGCCCCGACGATCGACTCGTAGACGTCGGCGAGCATGTTGGGCGGCACCGCCGTGTGCAGGTGCATCCCCTTGCCCAGGAACAGGTAGTCGCCCAGCCCGTACTCCTTGCTCATGCGGGCGCAGGTGCGGCGGCTGACGACCGCTGACTTGATCTTGGTCAGGTCGCCTTCCTGGAATTCCGGGAAGCGGACGTAGAGCTGTTCGCAGCAGATGACGCCGAGGACCGAGTCGCCGAGGAACTCGAGGCGCTCGTTGGAGGACAGGCGGGTGTTGGCCCCCGAGGCGTGGGTCAGCGCCGCCTTGAGCAGGTCGGGCTGGCGGAAGCGGTAGCCGATGGCCTCCTGGCACTCCTCGAGGACTTCGGCTTCGTATCGCATCGTCAATTCTTGTGGCATGATAACTCGCAGCGGGGGAGGGCCGGCTCAACCATTCAGGTTAACATCGCCGCCCCAACCTTGTCAACGGGCTGGAGCGGCCGGCGCGGATGGCAACTCCTTCCCTTCCCCCTCCCGCCGATTTAGAATGCCACCGCCCGCCCTCACTCGGCCTTCCCAGGAGACTCTCCCGATGTCCCAGCACAAGAACATCGACAACCTGCTCAAGGAGACCCGCGTCTTTCCGCCGCCGGCAGCCTTCGCCGCCAACGCCTTCGTCAAGGGCCCGGCCGAGTACGACCTGCTCTGGCGGCGCGCCAAGGACGACCCGGAGGGCTTCTGGGGCGAACAGGCCGAGTCGCTGCACTGGTTCCAGCGCTGGGACCGAGTCCTCGTCTGGAAGGAGCCGCACGCCCAGTGGTTCGCCGGCGGCAAGACCAACGCCAGCTACAACTGCCTCGACCGTCACCTGCTCGCCGGCCGTAAGAACAAGGCCGCCATCGTCTGGGAAGGCGAGCCCGGCGACAGCCGCGTGCTCCGCTACCAGGACCTGCACCGCGAGGTCTGCAAGTTCGCCAACGTCCTCAAGGGGCTCGGCATCAAGGCCGGCGATCGCGTCACCATCTACATGCCGATGGTGCCCGAGTTGGCCGTCGCCATGCTCGCCTGTGCCCGCATCGGCGCCCCGCACAGCATCGTCTTCGGCGGCTTCAGCGCCGACGCCGTCGCCGACCGCAACAACGACGCCAAGGCCCGGCTGATCATCACCGCCGACGGCGGCTGGCGGCGCGGCAAGGTGGTGCCGCTCAAGCACAACGTCGATGACGCCCTGGCCAAGTCGCCGACCGTCGAGAAGTGCGTCGTCCTCAACCGCTGCGATCAGACCGTCGAGATGAAGCCCGGCCGCGACCTGTGGTGGCACGAATTGATGGCCAACGCCTCGGCCGACTGTCCTGCCGAGCCGCTGGACAGCGAGCACCCGCTTTTCATCCTCTACACCAGCGGCTCGACCGGGACGCCCAAGGGCGTGCTGCACACCACGGCCGGCTACCTCCTGGGCGTTTCGCTCACTCACAAGTGGGTCTTCGACCTGCGCGAGGACGATACCTACTGGTGTACCGCCGACCTCGGCTGGGTGACCGGCCACAGCTACATCGTCTACGGCCCGCTCTGCAATGGGGCCACCACGGTGATGTACGAGGGCGCCCCCAACCACCCGCGCGAGGACCGCTTCTGGAGCCTCATCGAGAAGTACCGCGTCAACACCTTCTACACCGCCCCGACGGCCATCCGCGCCTTCGTCAAGTGGGGCGACCAGTGGCCGAACGGGCACGACCTGTCGAGCCTGCGCCTGCTCGGCACCGTCGGCGAGCCGATCAACCCCGAGGCGTGGATGTGGTATCACCGCGTCATCGGCGGCGAGCGCTGCCCCATCGTCGATACCTGGTGGCAGACCGAGACGGGCATGATCCTCATCGCGCCGCTGCCCGGCGCCATCCCGACCAAGCCCGGCAGTGCCACCAAACCGCTGCCCGGCGTGGTCGCCGATATTGTGGATCGTGAAGGGCGGTCGGTGCCGCCCAACCAGGGCGGCTTCCTGGTCATCCGCCAGCCGTGGCCGGCGATGATGCGGACGATCTACGGCGACGACGAGCGCTACAAGCAGCAGTACTGGGGCCACGTGCCGCACGTCTACTTCACGGCCGACGGCGCCCGCCGCGACGAGGACGGCTACTTCTGGATCATGGGCCGCGTCGATGACGTGCTGAACGTGGCCGGCCACCGCCTGAGCACGATGGAAGTCGAGAGCGCCCTGGTGCATCACCCCAAGGTGGCCGAGGCCGCCGTCGTCGGCAAGCCGGACGAGATCAAGGGCGAAGGCATCTCCTGCTTCGTGACGCTGGTCGGCGGCAGCACGGCGACGGAGGCGCTGAAGCACGAGCTGCGCGAGCACGTCGCCCACGAGATCGGCGCCCTGGCCCGGCCCGACGAGATCCGCTTCACGGACTCGCTGCCCAAAACGCGCTCGGGGAAGATCATGCGGCGGCTGCTGCGCGACATCGCCGCGGGCCGGCAGACCGTCGGCGACACGACGACGCTGGAGGACTATAGCATCCTCGCCCGGCTGCGCGAGGAGGAGGAATGATCGCCGTTTAGCGGCCGCCCTCGATTTATCGGTTCGCGAAACGATGAATCCGCGCCGCCCCGAGGGCG
The DNA here is from genome assembly GCA_035266225.1 of Gemmataceae bacterium. Taxonomy (GTDB): domain Bacteria; phylum Planctomycetota; class Planctomycetia; order Gemmatales; family Gemmataceae; genus DATFNV01. The sequence continues at coordinate 9,072 of DATFNV010000154.1, read as the reverse complement.
GCGGCTAATCCCGAGCCCCAAGAATAGACCACGGATTCGACGGATGAGACGGATTTTCACGGATCAGATCCGTGGAAATCCGTCTCATCCGTCGAATCCGTGGTCTATTCCGGCATTCAACTCCGGCATTCAACTCCGGCATTCAACTTTCGCACTTTTCTCTTGCGAAGCGCGCGCCGCTGCTTTACGCTGAAGAGATCAGCCCGAACACACAAGTCCCGCACCCGTCCGCTGTTTCGCACGTACCTCTCGCTCCGGAGACCGTCCTCATGGCCAAGACGCGAGGCGACTTTACCGACGTCCTCCTTCAGAAGGGCATCCTCAGCCCCGACCAGCTCACCGAAGCGCGGGGCATGGCGCAGCAGACCGGCGCCAAGCTGCAGGACACCCTCATCAAGCTCGGCTACGCCACCCAGGAACAGGTCATCACCGCCGTCGCCGAGCACGGCGGCCTGCAGTTCCTCGACCTGACCGCCGATCTGACCATCCCGGCTTCCGTCATCGAGTTGGTTCCCGAATCGGTGGCCCGCGAGAACGTCGTCCTTCCCCTCTCCCAGGAAGGCAACGTCCTCAAGATCATCATGGCCGACCCGTCCGACTTCGACACCGTCCAGAAACTTCAGTTCATTCTGAACAAAGATATAGCCCCGGTGATCGCCGCCCGCGAACAGATCATCGAGGCCATCAACCGTCATTACGGTCAGACCGAAACCGAGTCGGTGGACTCCATGCTGGCCGAATTTACAGATACGGCCATCGACTTCACCGAAACGGAGCAGGCGATGGGCGTCGGCATGGAGGAGAGCGACGCGCCGGTGGTGAAACTGTGCAACCTCATCATCGCGGAAGCGGTCAGCCTGCGCGCCAGCGACATTCACATCGAGCCGTTCGCCGACCGCGTCCGGGTGCGCTACCGCATCGACGGCGTCCTGGTCGAGCGCGACAGTCCGCCGCGCCGCCTCCTGGCCCCCATGCTCAGCCGTCTCAAGATCATGGGCAGCATCGACATCTCCGAGAAGCGCCGTCCCCAGGACGGACGCATCAAGATGCCGATCAATGGCCGGCACTACGACCTGCGCGTCAGCATGTTGCCCAGCACACACGGTCAGTCGGCCGTCATGCGCATCCTCGACCGCGGCAGCATCACGGTCAGCATCAAGGACCTCGGCTTCAGCGAAGAGGACTACCAGCGCTTCCAGGGCCTCATCAAGCGCCCCAACGGCATCTTCCTCGTCACCGGCCCGACCGGCTCCGGCAAGACGACCACCCTCTACGCCGCCCTCAACGAGCTGAACCGGCCCGATCGCAAGATCATCACGGCCGAGGATCCCGTCGAATACTACCTGCCCGGCGTCAACCAGGTGGAGGTCAAACACCAGATCGGACTCGACTTCCAGCGCATCATCCGCGCCATGCTCCGCCAGGCGCCCAACATCATCCTCGTCGGCGAAATCCGCGACAAGGAGACGGCCGAGATCGCCATCCAGGCTTCTTTGACAGGACACCTGGTTTTCAGTACGCTCCACACGAACGATGCGCCCAGCGCTATTACACGCATGGTGGACATCGGCGTGCAGCCGTTCCTGGTGGCGTCGTCTGTCATCGCCATCATGGCCCAGCGATTGGTGCGCATTGTCTGCCCCAAATGCAAGGAGCCGGACCAACCGCCGGCCCACGAGATCCGGGCCGCTGGGCTGACACCAGAGCAGGTGGCCGGGGCCACCTTCATGCGCGGCCGCGGCTGCAACCACTGCAACCACACCGGCTACCGCGGCCGCAAGGGCATCTTCGAGATGATGAAGATGACCGGGCCCATCCGCGAGATGACCTTCGCCCGCGAACCCACCCAGTCGATTCGCCGCCAGGCCCGCGTTCTCGGTATGCACAACCTGCTCGAAGATGGTGTGATTAAAGCACTTAAGGGACTGACAACCCTGGAAGAAGTGCTCACCAACTGCCACAGCGCCGGCGACGGCGGTTGATCGCCGCGGGGGCGCTTGCCGCTTGCGGCTTAGCGTTCGGAGCATCAGGGTCAGACTGCATCCCTCAGACCCTGATGCTCCGAACGCGAAGCCGCAAGCGGCAGGATGGGCGCCGCCGCGTCCGAGGCGCCCCGTCATTCCTCTCCAGGGGTCAACGGCGCCGCCCTTTGCCGACGTGGGCCCTTTTTCCTGCTTCGTTTGTGGCGGCGCAATATTTCCATTTTTTTGTCCCATCTTTTGGTTTACTCCCCGGGTCGCGGAATAATGCTGTGACGGGAGATGTCCCATACTCGGCTCGGTATTGAGCGACTGTCCAGGTTATCAGGCGTCCGGGGTCAGCGTGTTCGGGAGGCATCGTGGCAACCACCGTCCAGATTGACAAGCTGCTGGCCACCGTAATCCAGCTCAAGGCCAGCGACCTGCACATCAGCGTCGGCCAACCGCCGGTGATCCGGCACCACGGCCGCATGCGCCGGCTCGACACCAAGGTCCTCGACAACGACGACACGGTGGGACTCATGAAGTCGATCACCCCCGACCGCTGCCAGCAGGAGCTGCAGTCGGTGGGCGGGGCCGACTTCGCCATCGAGTTCACCGACGGCTACCGCTTCCGCGTGGCCATCTTCAAGCAGAAGGGCAGCATCGGCATGGTGCTGCGGCGCATCCCAAGCCAGTTCCTGACGTTTGAACAGATCGGCATGCCCGAGGCCGTCCGCCGGCTGATCACCCGCCCGCGCGGCCTGTTGTTGGTCACCGGCCCCACCGGCTCCGGCAAGACCACCAGCCTGGCCAGCATGATGGACTTCCTGAATCAGAACTACGACCGGCACATGATCACGCTGGAGGACCCGATCGAGTACTACCACAAGCACAAGAAGTGTACGGTCAACCAGCGCGAGATCGGCGTGGACGTGCCGGACTTCAAGGAGGGCATCCGCCGGGCCCTGCGTATGGACCCCGACATCATCCTCGTCGGCGAAATGCGCGACCTGGCCACGATCCACGCGGCCATCGAGGCGGCCGAAACCGGCCACGTCGTCTTCGCCACCCTGCACACCAACGGCGCCGCCAGCACCATCAACCGTATCATCGACGTCTTTCCCAAGGACCAGCAGGACCAGATCCGCACCCAGCTCTCGACCGCCCTCATCGGCGTGCTGTCGCAGGCGCTCTTGCCCAAGAAGCCGGAAGGGCTGGTGGCCGCCTACGAGATGATGGTGGTCACGCCGGCCATCGCCAACCTGATCCGCGAGAACAAGGTCTACCGCATCGATTCCAGCATCCAGACCGGCCGCAAGCACGGCATGTTCCTGCTCGACGAGAGCCTCTTCAAGCTCTGGAAGGAGGGTGTCGTCGAGAAGGAAGAGGTGCTGCAGCGCGCCGCCAAGCCGGCCGAACTCGCCTTCAAGATCAGCCAGGCCGAGAAGGGCGTCCTCGAAGATGAAGAGTACGACGAGGACGAGGACGAGGATGAGGACGAGGATGAGGACGAGGAAGACGAGGACGATTACGACGCCAAGATGAAGAAGCGCCGGCAACGTCGCGAGGATTGATTTTTCGCCGCTTGCGGCTTCGCATGCCCTGCGAAGCCGCAAGCGGCCCCCACCAGGATCACAGACATGGCGACTCCGAACGACCCGACCCCGGCCCCGCAGAAGAAGCCTGTCCCCCCCGGCAAGGTGCCGCCGAGGCCGGCCGCGGCTGCCAGGCCGCCGGCCCCAGCCGGCAACAGCGGGATCCGACCGGGGCTCCCCGGCGCCAAGCCCGCCGCCCCCGGGGCGAAGCCGGCGCCGCCCGGCCCCAAGTCGCCGGCCCCGGCCGGCAAGGCCCCCCCCGCCGCGGGCAAACCGGCCCCGGCGAAGAAGCCGGCCCCCGCCGCCAAGAAAGAACGCGACACCGGCGGCCGACGCCGCATCGGTCAGGTCCTTATTGACCTCGGCTACATCGACGAGGACCAGCTCTGGTCGATCCTCGAAGAGGCCAAGACCAACCTGCAGCCGACCGGCCAGGTCGCGGTCAGCCGCGGTCTCATCACCGAGGAGCAGCTCCTGCAAGCGCTGGCCGAGCAGCACGGCCTGCGCGTCCTCAACGTCGAAGAGATCAAGCCGACGCCGGAAGTCCTGCAGCTCGTCCCCGAGACGATGGCCAGCGTCTACAAGGTGCTGCCGCTGTCGGTCAAGGACAAGGTGCTGACCATCGGCATCGGCGACCCGGCCAACATGACCGCCGTGGACGACCTGCGCAACCTCCTCAGCGTCAACGAGGTGGTGGCCCAGCTCACCTCGCCCAAGATCATCGAGGAGTACCTGAAGAAAATTTACGCCGGTAAGGAGGAAAGCATCCTCGACGTGCTGCAGGCGATCGAGACCGACCCGAAGCTGGCGGCGCGCGGCGGGGCCGGCCGCGAGATGAGCATCGACCTCGACGGCGTGTTGGAAATGGCCAACGAGGCGCCCGTCCGCAAGCTCATCAACATGATCTTCCTGATGGGCATCAAGGACAAGGCGTCGGACATCCATTTCGAGCCGTTCGAGGACGAGTACAAGATCCGCATGCGTTGCGACGGCATCCTCTACGAGATGGTGCCGCCGCCGCGCCACCTGGCCAACGCCATCAGCAGCCGCATCAAGGTCATGTCCAACCTCGACATCACTGAGCGCCGCCTGCCCCAGGACGGCCGCATCGAGTTGAACGTCGGCGGCAACGCGGTGGACATGCGCGTTAGCGTCCTGCCGACCATGTTCGGCGAGAGCATCGTCATCCGCGTGCTGGACCGCACCGTGGTGTCGCTGGACCTGAACAAGGTCGGCATGCAGCCCGAGCTGCTCGAGCTGTTTCGCGGCCTCATCCACAAGCCCAACGGCATCGTGCTGGTGACCGGCCCGACCGGCGCCGGCAAGACGACGACGCTCTACTCGGCCCTGAACGAGCTGAACGAGATCAGCGACAAGATCATCACCACGGAGGACCCGGTCGAGTACGACATCGACGGCATCGTGCAGTGCCCGATCAACCACGAGATCGGCCTGACCTTCGCCTCGGCGCTGCGGTCGATCCTGCGGCAGGATCCCGACATCATCCTGGTGGGCGAGGTCCGCGACCTGGAAACGGCGCAAATCGCCATTCAGGCTTCGCTGACCGGGCACATGGTGTTCAGCACGCTGCACACCAACGACGCGCCGAGCACGATTACGCGCTTGCGCGACATGGGGGTGGAGCCGTTCCTGATCACGGCCACGCTGGAGGGCATCCTGGCGCAGCGGCTGGTGCGGCGCATCTGCGAGGACTGCCGCACCGAGTTCGACCCCAGCCCCGACATGCTGATGGAGCTGAACATGCGGCCGGGCGACGCCAAGGGCCGCAAGTTCTACTACGGCCGCGGCTGCGATCGCTGCAACAACACCGGCCACCGCGGCCGCATGGGCCTGTTCGAGCTGATCGTCATGAACGACGAGCTGCGCGACCTGATCTCGGCGGGGGCCTCGACCGACCAGCTGCGCATCGCTTGCAAGAAGATGGGCATGACGACACTGCGCGAGTCCGGCATGCGCGGCATCTTCAAGGGACAGACCACCATCGAGGAAGTGGTGCGCGAGACGCTTTTGGACGAAGAGGTGATGTAGCGGAGCGATGCCACGGCCTTGTGCCGTGGAGAATTCACGTTCGCGGCTACAGTGCGGGATGCCACGGCCTTGTGCCGTGGAGAATTCACGTTCGCGGCTACAGGAAGGGGGGAGAAAACTGCCTTCCTCTTGTAGCTGCGGGATGCCACGGCCTTGTGCCGTGGAGGATTCACGTTCGCGGCTACAGCAAGGGGGGGGGGAAAACTGTCTTCCTCTTGTAGCTGCGGGATGCCACGGCCTTGTGCCGTGGAGGATTCACGTTCGCGGCTACAGGAAGGGGGGAGAAAACTGCCTTCCGCTTGTAGCTGCGAGCCTAACGATCCACGGGGCAAGCCCGTGGGATTCCGAAGGCGACGGGAGAAAAAAGCTCTCGCCCTGTAGCCGCGAGCCTAACGATCCACGGGGCAAGCCCGTGGGATTCCGAGGACACCGAGCATGCCGACCTACAAGTACGAGGCGATGGACACCAGCGGCAAGGAGGTCAAGGACACCGTCGATGCCGCCAACGAGGAAGAGGCGCAGCAAAAGATCAAGCAGATGGGCTACTTCGTGACCAAGATCACCGAGGTGGCCAGCGGCAAGAAGGGCAAGAAGGGCGGCGCCAAAAAGAAGAAGGGCAAGACCTTCACCATCGGCGGCGTCTCGATGAAGGCGCTGTGTACCTTCACGCGCCAGTTCTCCACCCTCCAGGACGCCGGCCTGCCCGTTCTCCGTAGCTTGAAGATCCTAGAAGGACAAATGAAACCCGGCGTCCTCAAGAACGCCCTCATCGACGTGGTCGATGACGTCGAGTCCGGCAGCACCCTCAGCGAGGCCTTCGGCAAGCACCCCAAGTGCTTCGACCGCCTCTACGTCAACATGGTCAAGGCCGGCGAGGCCGGCGGCGCCCTGGAAGTGATCCTCAAGCGCCTCGCCGACTTCAAGGAAAAATCGCAGTCGTTGAAGCGGCGCATCATCGGCGCGATGGTCTACCCCTGCGTGGTCATCCTGGTGGCGGTCCTCATCCTGACCTTCATCATGATCTACATCATTCCGAAGTTCAAAAAGATCTTCGCCGACTTCGGCATGACGCTGCCCTGGCTGACCGAGAAGCTGATTCAGGTGTCCGACTGGGTCGCCACCTACTGGTACATCCTGCCCCTGTTCCCTCTGTGCTGGTGGCTGCTGCTCAAGCTCATACGCCTCAACAAGAGCGGCGCCTACGCCCTGGACCGGCTGTGGTTATGGACCCCCATCGCCGGGCAAATCATCGAAAAAACCATCGTGGCGCGGACAATGCGCACCCTGGGCACGCTGGTGGCGTCCGGCGTGCCGATCCTGGAGGCGCTGGCCATCACGCGCGAGACCTGTGCCAACGCGGTCTTCGAGCGCATGTACACGCGCGTCTACGAGTCGATCCGCGAGGGCGACACCATCGCCCAGCCGCTCAAGGAGAGCCGGCTGGTGGACGACATGGTCGTGAACATGATCGACGTCGGCGAGGAAACCGGCGACCTGGATACGATGCTTTACAAGATCGCCGACGTGTACGACGAGGAAGTCAACGTGCTGGTCGAGGGCCTGCTGAAGCTGATGGAGCCGCTCATGACGGTGGTGCTCGGCGGCATCGTCGGCCTGATCGTCACGGCCCTGTTCATGCCGCTGATCAAGCTGCTGGAAGGGTTGAGCAAGTAGCCGTTGAGCGGCGGCCCTCGATTTATCGTTTCGCGCACGATTTATCGTTTCGCGAACTGATGAATCGACGGCGGCCGCTAAACGAAGGAGATTCCCCCATGAGACTGCACCGCACGCCCGCTCGCCGGCGGGGCGGCTTTACGCTGATCGAATTGATCGTGGTGATCGCTATCATCGCCGCGCTGGTCGCCCTCCTGCTGTCCGGCCTTTCGGCGGCTTTCAGCAAGATGGACGAGGTCAAGACTCACAACGAGATTACCGGCCTCTCCGGCGGCCTCACCCAGTTCATGGCTGATTTCAAGGTCCAGGGGAGTCCACCGCCCAGCCGGCTGTACCTCGACGAGACGGGCACCTACAACCCGGCTGCTCCGGTCAACGGTTTCCCGGGTTTCAACAACCTCAGTGCTGCGCAGCAGGCGGCGCTGACTCAGCTCGCCATCGACTCCAAGAACTACCTTTATTCCAAGCTCTTCCCACGGGCCCCGCTGTCGCTCGACTGGAACCTCAACGGGAAGATCGACGGACCCACCGTCCTGGAAGGGGAGCAGTGCCTCGTCTTCTTCCTCGCCGGCCCCATCGTGAACGGCTCCCCCAGCGGGTTCTCCACGGACCCGACGAACCCGCTCAAGGTCGTTAACGGCCAGGCGGTCCCCCCGCGCAAGGGGCCGTATTTCCAGTTCGTGACAACGCGCCTCCGGCCGTTCGGTCAGAACGGCTACCCCGTGTACTTCGACGCTTACTCCTCGAACCCGCCGGTCGGCAACGACAAGCCCTACGCCTACTTCAGCTGCGGCACCGCGGCCAACAACTATCTCGCCTACTCCGGCCTGGGATCCTCCGACTGCTCCTTGCTGGGCGTCGTGCCCTACCAAAACAGCGGGACGTTCTACAAGGCGGACGGGTTTCAGATCATCTCGGCGGGCAAGAACCAGGCGTTCGGTGCGGGCGGCCAATGGACACCCCAGTCCGGTCCCTCCGCCACTGCCCCGTTCGGCGCCGACGACATCAGTAACTTCTACGACGCCAAGCTCGGCGTCACGCCGTAAGGAGCCGCGCCATGGTGCATGCGATCCGTCCGACACGCACGTCAGCTCGGTGCGGCTTCACGCTGATCGAGCTGCTCATAGTAGTGACCATCATCCTCGTGCTCGTCAGCCTCAGCGTGGCCGGCGTCATGAAGGTGCTCAACCTGCAGCAGCGCCGCAACACCGAGCAGACCGTGAGCAAGCTCGACAAGGGCCTCGCCCAGCAGTGGAAGGCCGTTATCGATACCGCGAAGACCGAACAGGTCAACCCCATCGCCCAGGGTCTCGCCGGCAACGACGCCCTGGGCAACAACCGCGCCCGGGTCATTCACATCCTTATGTGCTTGCGACGGGAGTTCCCCACCAACTTCACCGAAGCGACCCAGACCCTCAACTGGCCGGGGGTCGGTAGCTTTGCTCCGAACCCGGCCTACGTCCGCGCCCTCTCCGGCGCCTCGGCCGCCAGCCTCGGCCGCCCGCCCGAGGACCAGTCCTCCGCCTGCCTCTACCTGGCCCTGAAGCAGCGCCGCCGTGGCATCGATTTCGACCCGGACACGGGTCTGAGTTCTGGGGAATTGTACGACCGGTTCAACGACGGCCTCAAGGAGATTTCGGACGGTTGGCAGAGGACGAGCAACCCCAGCATCCCCATCATCTTCAACCGCTGGCCGGCCAGCGGTTACGGAGCGGGTGTGGGAAACCCGCCCACCCCGGCGATTGGCACTCTGCAGCCGTTCAACGCCGCAAACCCGCCCGATAAGGAAGACC
>DATFNV010000153.1:0-5507 GCA_035266225.1 Gemmataceae bacterium | reverse complement strand
CAGCGGGCCGACCGCCACCTCGCCGACAGACTTCAGCGAGTCGTCGCGGACTTCCAGGAGGGTGACAGTGCCCGACCACAGGTTGCTGACGGCGGCCCGCTGGCCGTCGCGCGTTACGGCGACGGCTGACGGCCTGCCGCCGCAGGCCACCTCGGCGAGCAGCTTGCCGGCGCGGACATCAACCAAGGAAACCGAGTCGGCCGTGTGGTTGGCCGTGAGGAGGCGGCCGCCGGGGAGGACGGCCAGGTCGCAGGGGCTGCGGTGCGGCTCCGGGGCCCGGGCGGGATTGCCGCGCCCGGTGACGAAACCCAGCGCGAGGACTCCGAGCAGCGCGAGGGCGAGGGTGAAGGATCGCAATGGCGGCTCCGGTGAGGAGCCGCTTGCGGCTTAGCGCTCGCGCCGTCCGGCGATGAACCGAACGCTAAGCCGCAAGCGGCTGCGGTCACTTCTTCTCGGCGAGCGTCACGACGAGCAGGCGCTTCGGCTCCTTGCCGACTGTGATCCGGGCCACGACCTCCTTCGTCGCTGTATCGACGGCGGCGACGGCGCTGGCGCCGCGGGCCGAGACGTAGCACACCTTGCCGTCGGGCCGGAACGTCAGCCAGTAGACCTGGCTGCCGATCGGGATGGTGTGCGACTGCTTCGGCTTGCCGCCCGTCACGTCGAAGACCTGCACCTGGAAGTGTTCCACGTCGCACGTCCACACTTCCTTGCCGTCGGGTCGGACGCCGATGCCGTGGCTGCGGCTGGCGACCTTCTTCTGCTCGGCGGTCAGCTCCGCCGGCACGCGCTGGATCATCTTCCGTTCCGCCACGTCCGCCACCTCGATGCCCACCAGGCCGTCCACGTTGGCGTACAGCCGCTTCTCATCGGGGCTCAGCGCAATGGGCCGGACCACGTTGCTCAGCGGGATCTCGGCGACCACCTTGTGCGTGGACGTATCCACGACGAAGACCTTTTTCGGCGTCCCCATCGGCGCCAGGTACACGTGTTTGCCGTCGGCCGAGCAGAGGGTGTTGTGCGGCCGGCTGCCGCTGCCGACGAAGATGCGCTCGACGATTTTCGCCTTCTCCAGGTCGATGACCTCGTAATGGCCGTCGTTGACGGGGACGTAGGCGAACTTGCCGTCGGGGGTGACGGCCAACTGGTTCGGCTCGGGGCCGATGTCCATGCGCCGCGTCACCTTGTCGGTCTGCGGGTCGATCCAGAGCAGCTCGCCGGGCTTGTCGCGGCCGCGCCCCTCGATGGTGACGTAGACCACGTCCTGGGAGGCGGGCGTCGCGATGCCGTGCGGGTGCGGCCCGACCTCGATGCGGCCGACGGCCTTGTTCGTGGCCGTGTCGATGACGGTCACGTCGTCGCCCTGGCTGTTGGTGACGTACAGCTTCTGACGGGCCTTGGCGGGATCAGCGGCGAGGCCGAGGGTCGGGAGCGCGAGGAAGAGGGAGGCGAAGAGGAGGCGGCGAAACACGGCGGGGATCTCCTGGGGTGGCGGGACGATCACGAGCGAGCGATGCGCCCAGCGTAGCGGAACTGAGACGGAGTGCAAGCGCGAATCAGCCGGCCGAACCCGAACGCCGGGCCGCAAGCGGCTGGAAGACGGTCGCCGCCTGTGATAGATATAACAACTGCCCACCCGCCGGGCGCGCCCGGCGCCTCCCGCCTGCGAACCCTCCGAGAGACCCACCATGCGAAGGAAGGCCCTCGTCACGGTCATCGCCCTGCTCGGCACCAGTGCCCCGCTCCCCGCCGCCGACGCCAAGCCCGTCGATTACAGCCGCGAGGTGCAGCCGATCTTCACCGCCCACTGCTACGCCTGCCACGGCCCCGACGAGGGCAAGCGCAAGGCCAAGCTGCGGCTCGACCTCCGCGACGCGGCGATCAAAAAGGCCGTCAAGCCCGGCGACGCCGCCCACAGCCCGCTCGTCGTCCGCGTCGGTAGCAGCGACCCCGACGAGATGATGCCGCCGCCGGACAGCAAGAAGGCTCGCCTCAGCGCCTCTCAGATCGACGTGCTGCGCCGCTGGATCGACCAGGGGGCGAAGTTCGACGTCCACTGGGCCTACGTCAAGCCGGCGAGGCCGGCCCAGCCGCCGATCAAGAACAAGGGCTGGGTGCGCAACCCCATCGACGTCTTCGTCGCCACCGGCCAGGAGGCGCATGGCTTCGCCCCGGCGCCGGAGGCCGACCGCGTCACCCTCGCCCGCCGGCTGTCGTTCGACCTGACCGGCCTACCGCCGACGCCCGAGGAGGTCGATGCCTTCGTCAACGACAAATCGCCCGAGTCCTACGAGAAGTTGGTGGACCGGTTGCTGGCGTCGAAACACTTCGGCGAGCGCATGGCGATGTACTGGCTCGACGCGGTGCGCTACGCCGACACCGCCGGCTACCACAGCGACAACCACCGCGACGTCTGGCTGTACCGCGATTACGTCATCGACGCCTTCAACGCCAACAAGCGCTTCGACCAGTTCACCGTCGAGCAACTGGCCGGCGATCTGCTGCCGAACCCGACGACCGAGCAGCGGATCGCCTCGGGCTACAACCGCCTGCTCCAGACGACCGAAGAGGGCGGTGCCCAGCCGAAGGAGTACACCGCCAAGTATGCAGCCGACCGGGTGCGCAACGCCTCCTCGGTGTGGATGGCCAGCACGATGGGCTGCTGCGAGTGCCACAACCACAAGTTCGACCCGTTCACGTCGAAGGATTTCTACAGTTTTGAGGCCTTCTTCGCGGACATTCAGGAGAATGCCGTTGGCCGGCAGAACCAAACGCCGATCATGACGCCCGAAACTGAGTCGCAGGTCAAGAAGCTCGACGCCGACCTCGCCCGCATGAAAACCGACCTGGCAAAGCCGCGGCCCGAACTGGACGCCGCCCAGGCGAAATGGGAGGAGAAGGCGAAGGCCGACAAGGCGAAACTGCCCAAGCCGGTCGCCGACGCCCTCGCCATCGACCCCGCCAAGCGAACGCCGCAGCAGAAGCAGGTCCTCGCCGACCACTACCGCACGGTGGCGCCGGAACTGGAGCCGCTGCGCAAGGAGTTGGCCGCGGCGCAGGGCCAGCGCGACGCCCTGATGAAGAGCGTGCCGACGACCCTCGTCGCGACGGCAGTCGCCCCGCGCGTGGTGCGCGTCCTGGCCCGCGGCAACTGGCTTGACGACTCGGGCGAGGTGGTGCAGCCGGCGGTGCCGGGCTTCCTGGCCGCCCTCGACACCGGGGGGAAGCCGGCGACGCGCCTCGACCTGGCCCGGTGGGTGGTCTCGGCGGACAACCCGCTGACGGCCCGCGTCTTCGCGAACCGCCTGTGGAAGCTCTGCTTCGGGCAGGGGATCGTCAAGTCGCTGGACGACTTCGGCGTCCAGGGCTCGCTGCCGTCGCACCCGCTGCTGCTCGACTGGCTCGCCGTCGAGTTCGTCGAGAGCGGCTGGGACGTGAAGCACCTGCTCAAGCTGCTGGTGACTTCCAGCGCCTACCGGCAATCGTCGGTGGCGACGAAGGAGGTGCGCGAGAAGGACCCGGCGAACGTCTGGCTGGCGCGGCAGGGGCGCTTCCGCCTCGACGCCGAGATGGTGCGCGACGGCGCCCTGGAGGTGAGCGGCCTCTTATCGCGCAAGATCGGCGGGCCGAGCGTGAAGCCGTACCAGCCGGCGGGTTACTGGTCGTTCCTCAATTTCCCGACGCGCGAGTGGCAGGCGGACAACGGCGAGAACGTGTATCGCCGTGGGCTGTATACCTACTGGTGCCGCACCTTCCTGCACCCGAGCCTGCTCGCCTTCGACGCCCCGACGCGCGAGGAATGCACCGTCGAACGGACGCGCTCCAGCACGCCGCTGCAAGCGCTGGTCCTCCTCAACGACCCGATCTACGTCGAGGCCGCCCGCGTCTTCGCCCAGCGCATCCTGAAGGACGGCGGCAAGGAGACCGCGGCCCGGCTCGACTGGGCCTACCGCCGGGCGGCGTCGCGCGGCGTGAAACCCGAGGAGGTGAAGGTGCTGACGGCGCTGTATCAGAAGCACCTCGCCGAATTCCAGGCGGACAAGGTGGGGGCGGAGAAGGCCGTCGCCGTCGGCCAATGGCCGGTGCCGAAGGACGTGAACACGGCCGAACTGGCCGCGTGGACCTCCGTGGCACGGGTTATCCTAAACTTGCACGAAACCATTACACGCAATTGAGGTTTACCGGCCGCGCTCGTAGTGACCGCATTTATGCGGTCCCTCGGGCGACTCGGACCCGATAAATCGGGTCACTACGAGCGCGGCGGTACACTTTGAGGATTTCATCGATGTTCTTTAATGATCGTCACCGCCAGCGCCTGACCCGCCGCGCCTTCCTGGGCCGTGGCGCATGCGGCCTCGGCGCCGTGGCCCTGGCGTCCCTGCTCGACCCCGGCCTGCTCCGCGGCGCCGACGGCAAGGCGCAGCGCTGGAAAGGCGTCGTCAACCCGTCGCACCACGCCCCCAGGGTCAAGCGTGTCATCTGGCTGTACATGGCCGGCGGGCCGTCACACCTCGAAACCTTCGACTACAAGCCGACGCTGGCCAAGATGAACGGCCAGCCGATGCCGGAGTCGATCACCAAGGGGCAGCCCATCGCCCAGCTGCAGGGGGCGAAGCTCAACTGCCTGGGGCCGCAGCATCCCTTCAAGAAGTGCGGCAAGTCGGGCCAGGAAATCTCGACCATCTTCCCCTACCTGGGTGAGGCGGCCGACGACATCGCCATCATCCGCTCGCTGCACACCGACGCCATCAACCACGACCCGGCCCACACGCTGATGAACACTGGCTCGACCATCTCGGGCCGGCCCAGCGCCGGCTCGTGGGTGTGGTACGGCCTGGGGAGTGATAGCGAAGACCTGCCCGGCTTCATCGTGCTGACCTCGACGGGCCGTTCGGGGCAGTCGCAGCCGATCGCCCAGCGCCAGTGGCACAGCGGCTTCCTGCCGGGCAGCTTCCAGGGCGTCCACTTCCGCGGCAAGGGCGACCCGGTCCTGTACGTCAAGAGCCCCGACGGCGTCAGCGCCGACAAGCAGCGTGACGTGGTCGATGCCACACAGGCGCTGAACAAACTCTACAACGAGCAGGTGGATGACCCGGAGATCGCGACGCGGATCAGCCAGTACGAGATGGCCTTCCGCATGCAGTCGAGCGTGCCGGGACTGATGGACCTGTCGGGCGAGACGAAGGAGACGCTCGACCTGTACGGCACCCCGGGCGGCGACGGCTCCTTCGCGGCGAACTGCCTGCTGGCGCGGCGCCTGGCCGAGCGCGGCGTGCGCTTCATCCAGCTCTACCACCGCGACTGGGACCACCACGGCAGGATCAAGGACGACATCCCTGTGGTGGCGAAGGAAGTGGACCGGGCGATGGCGGCGCTCTTGAAAGACCTGAAACGGCGCGGACTGCTCGATTCGACCCTGGTCATCTGGGGAGGCGAGTTCGGACGGACGCCGATGGCCCAGGGCAACGGCCGCGATCATCACATCAAGGGATTCTCCATGTGGCTGG
>DATFNV010000152.1:0-13101 GCA_035266225.1 Gemmataceae bacterium | reverse complement strand
CTCGCTGATGTGCGTGCTGCCGCGCTTGATCTCCTCGTAGCGGTTGTTGATCTCCTCGTCGAAGCCGGCGTAATCTTCGGGGGTGGACTGGACGAAGGTGCGCTCCGGCTCGCGGCGGGGCGGGGCCGGCGCCTCGGTCGCGACCACCTCGTCGCGCGCGGCACCGTCGGCCTCGGGCGCTTCATCGACCGCCCCCGGCGGCAGGTCGCCCTTGGCCCGCGGCCGCGGCTTGGTGGCGGTCGGCTCTCTGCGGCTCTTCGCTTCGGCCATGACTGGCATCTCCTTCGTCGGGCTGGCGCGGGAAGCGGGTCTGGTGGCCGATGACCACCATCCCGGCCGCGCTGGGGACACCGTGATGTCCCCGATGGGTATCGCGCGGCGGGCGCCAGCGGCAGGCTAGGCCCCGCCTGTGCTTGCGGGGCCGGGGTTAAGAACAGGGGTAAAAAGGTCCGTTATCGATTACAGGGTCGTCCAGGCCGGCGGCGGCGGCGTCACGGGGCCAGGCCCCACTGGGCCAGCAGGTCATCGACCTGCCGTTGCACCTCCGCGGGCGAGCCGGAGTTGTCCACCGCGTCGCCGGCACGGGTTGCCTTCTCGGTTAGTGATCGCTGCGCGCCTTCGCGCTCTTCCACCTCCTTCGGGTCCCAGCCGCGCCCCGCCGCGAGGCGCTTCAGGCGAGCCTCGCGCGGGACGTGGACATAGACGAGCCGGTCACACACGTTATTCCAGCCGGCTTCGAGCATCACCGCGGCGTCCAGGACGATCAGGCGCGTGCCGGCGTCCCCCCCGGCCGCCGCGATCTCCTCGCGGGCGCGGCGCTCGATCCACGGGAACACCAACGACTCCAGTACCCGTAATTCGTCGCGGGCCCCCGGAGTTTTTGCAAACACGATACCGGCCACCTTCCGCCGGTCCACCTCGCCCGTCTCGTCCAGCACCCGAGGCCCCCAGCGCTCGACCAGTTTCGCCTTGACCGCGGGCTGCCGCAACGCCTCGTGCCCCAGGGCGTCGCCGACGATGACCTTGGCGCCGCGGCGGGCGAACGCCTGCGCGACCGTGCTCTTGCCGCTGCCGATGCCGCCGATCAGGCCGACGACCGGTTTCGCCATGCACTCCCCGTTTGTAGGGCATGCTCCGCATGCCGCCGACGGCATGCGGAGCATGCCCTACACGTCCTCCACGTCCAGCCAGTTCGGGCCGGCAGCAAGATCAACCTTCAACGGCACCCGCAGGTTCAGTTCCCGTTCCCGCGGCGTCGTCATTTCCTCGCGGACCAGCGCCGCGACGGCCGCAAATTCGTCCGGTGGCACCTCGAAGACCAGCTCGTCGTGAATCTGCAAGAGCATCCGCGCCCGGCGCCCCTCGCGTTTCAACCGGCGGTAGACGTGCAGCATCGCCAGCTTGATCAGGTCGGCGGCACTGCCCTGGATCTCCATGTTGATCGCCTCACGCTCCGTCTGATTGCGCTGGCGGTAGGTCGAATCCTTGCGGACGTTGCCGCGGTCGAACTCGCGCCGCCGGCCGAGGATCGTGCCGACGTAGCCGGTGCGGCGGCACTCCTCCAGCAGCCGCGCCTGGTAGTCCTTCACCTTCGGGTAGCGGGCGAAGTAGGCGTCGATGAACTTCTCCGCCTCCTCGCGCTTGATCCCCAGCCGCTGGGCCAGGCCGTGGGCGCTCATGCCGTAGATCACGCCGAAGTTGACCGTCTTGGCCATGCGCCGCATCTCGGCCGTCACGTCCTTCTCGGCCAGGCCGAAGATTTGCGACGCAACGGAGGCGTGAACGTCGCGATCCTCGGCGAAGGCCCGCCGTAGCTCGTCGTCTTCGCAGAAGTGGGCGAGGAGACGCAGCTCGATCTGCGAGTAATCCGCCGTCAGCAGGGTCCAGCCCTCCTCGGGCAAAAACGCCCGGCGGATTTCCTGGCCCTGCTCCCGACGGATGGGGATGTTTTGCAAATTCGGGTCCGAGGACGACAGCCGGCCGGTCGCGGTCACCGTCTGGTTGAACGAGGCGTGGACGCGCCCCGTCCGCGGGTTCACGATCGCCGGCAGCGGTTCGACATATGTTCCCTTCAATTTGGCGATCTGGCGGTGCTGCAACATCAACTTCGGGATCGGGTTCTCGGGGCGCTCGGCCGCGATGTCTTCGAGCGTTTCCTGGTCGGTACTCGGCTCGCCGGTGATCCCCGTCTTGCGCTTGACGGGAAGCTTCTGCTCCTCGAATAGTACCTTGCGAAGCTGTTTGAGGGAGGCGATGTTGAACTCGTGCCCCGCCGCGGCGTAGATCTCCTGCTCGATGCCGGCCAGCTGTTGGGCCATCTCCTCACCGACGCGCTTCAGCATCGGGATGTCGAGGCGAATGCCGTTGTGTTCCAGCTCCGCCAGCACCTCGATGAGCGGCACCTCCAGGTTGCGATACAGGTCCGCCAGTCCGCCGGCGGCCAGCTGCGCTTCGAGCAAGCCGGCCAGGCGCAGGGCCACGTCGGCGTCCTCGCCGGAGTATTCGGCGACGCGGGCGGTCGGCACTTCGTCCATACGCAGCTGCCGTACCCCCTTGTCGTTGGCCCGCGGCTTCCTGCCGATCAGGTCGGTGATGGGGATGACCTGATGGTGCAGGTACTCTTGAGCTAGATACTCAAGATTATGGCTGCGCTGCCCGGCGTGCAAGAGGTAATGTGCCACCATCGGGTCGCCGGCCAGCCCCGCCGGCACCACCCCCTGGTTGCGGAGCACGAGCAGGTCGTACTTGAAGTTCTGGTTGACCTTCGCCACGGCCGGGTCTTCGAGCACCGTGCGGAGCTTGCCGAGCGTCTGGGCGGGGTCGAGCAGCGGCGCCCCAGCCGGACCGCGCACCGGCAGGTAGTACGCTTCCCCCTCCTTCCAGGAGAGCGCGTATCCGACGACCTCCGCCTCGGTCGGGTTGAGGGAGGTCGTCTCCAGGTCGATGGCGACGCGCTTCTGCCCCCGCAGTTCCTGGTAGAAGTTGCGGAACTTCTCGGGCGTATCGATCAGATGATACGTCGCCTGCCAATTGTCCTTTGCTCCTCGTCCCT
The DNA here is from genome assembly GCA_035266225.1 of Gemmataceae bacterium. Classification (GTDB taxonomy): domain Bacteria; phylum Planctomycetota; class Planctomycetia; order Gemmatales; family Gemmataceae; genus DATFNV01. The sequence continues at coordinate 10,049 of DATFNV010000152.1, read as the reverse complement.
GGTCCGCGGTCGATTGTCCGTCGGCGGCGGTGCCGTTCTCCTCGTTGGCGCCGAAGGGGAACAGCTCGCCCTGCACCGGCGCCCGCGGCTCCTCCTTCGCCGCGGCGCGTCCCGCGCCCGGTTCGGCGACCTGGGCGGCGAGGCCGCGGAAGCCCCACTCGCGGAACAGGGCCAGCAAGCGCGGTTGGTCCCAGGGCTTGAGGCGCCAGCCCTCCCAGTCGAGTTCGATGGGGACGTCGGTTTCCAGGCGGACGAGCTGCCGGCTGATCTGGTCGCGGGCGGCCCAGGCGCGCAGGTTCTCCTGCTTCTTGGCCCCCGGGACCCGATCGACGTTGGCCAGGATGTTGTCCAGGGTGCCGAACTGTTGCAGCAGGACGGCGGCGGTCTTCTCGCCGATGCCGGGTACGCCGGGCACGTTGTCCACTGTGTCGCCGACGAGGGATTGAAAATCGACCACCTGCTCGGGGGTGATGCCCCAGTCCTGGAGCAATTCCTGACGGCCGAACTCGGCGCGCTTGCGCAGGCTGAACAGGCGCACGCGCTCGTCGATGAGCTGCCGGCAGTCCTTGTCGCTGGTGCAGATGAAGACGTCGATGCCGCGCCGCGACGCCGCCCGGGCCACGGTGGCGATGACGTCGTCGGCCTCGAAGCCGGGCGCGGCCAGGTCGGGAATGCGCATCGCCTTCAGCATCTGCTGGATGAGCGGCAACTGGGCGCAGAGGTCGTCGGGGATCGGCGCCCGGTGGGCCTTGTACTCTTTGTAGACCCGGGTGCGGACGGTTGGCTCGCCGCGGTCGAAGGCGCAGATGAGGTAGGCGGGCTGTTTGGCGCGCAGGAAGAGCAGGTCCCGGGCGAAGCCGAACAGGGCGTTGACAGGCAGTCCGGTGGGGCTGCTCATTTCACCGATCGCATGGAACACCTGGAAGATGAGCGAGTGCGCATCGACGAGGTACATGCGTTCCGCGGGGGGACCGGCCATTCTCATTCCTCGGACGAGGCGCCGGGGTGGGTCCGGCGGAGCGGGCGGCAGGCTGACGGCCTACCGCTCGCCTCCCCGAAGGGTTCCTGCTGGGGAGGGGCGGCGTACTGACCTTAGCACGGGCGTTGGGCTGCTCGGAATTATGGGGGCGCGCCTGCTGGCCGAGCCGCCAGAGACGGGGAGGAACGGCACACCGCCCGGCACCTTTGCCAGGAAGGTTCAGGAATGCCGCCGGATCATCGACTCCTGGGCACGAGCCCCGTCTGACCTATTCCCGGTGCGGAGCGGACAAGCGTTGGAAAACTTACGGAGAACAGGACATGATCACACGCAGCGGAGGAAGCACGTTATCTGTTTGAGAGTGTAAAGTTGCCCATCCCCGCTGTCAAGTCCATTTGCCCTCCGCCGGTCGAGCTTGCGGGAAGCCCGCTTCCCATCCCCTTGGCCGCGGCGGCCGGCGGCGCGACTGTCGTTGCCGGCGTTACAGCCCGTCCCCGCCACGCCGCCAGCGATTCTCCCCCGGCTTGCCCGTTCAATTTGATTGACAGTGCGGCGGCCAAGCCCTTACATTGATGGGAGTAGCCTCGCAAGTGATCGTTCGGCCGTCCGCGCCCCGAGGACGGGGCCGGCGCTCCTTGCTCCTGTCCCGAGTCAGCTCCTCTTGGAGAGGTCCATCCCATGGCGACAAAAGGCGGCGGCGAGTCCCGTGCGGGCCTGGTGGTCTTCCTGGTGCTGTTCGTCCTCCTGAGCATCAGCCTCGGCATCACGACGTACCTGGGCTACTCGGAGATCGACAAGGAGAAGAAGGGCGCGGAGGAGCAAAAGGGGAAGGCCGCGGTCTGGGAGAAGGACGCCAACTACTGGAAGTTCCTGGCCCTGACCTACCGCAGCTACCTCGGCCTGCCGGCGACCAAGGACGACCCGAAGACGCTCGTGGAGCTGCGCCGCCAGTACGAGGGCGGCACCCTCGCCGGGCGCGACGACTCCAAGGAGGATCACAAGAAGAGCATTATGGAGCTTTGGGGCGAGAAGAACCCGGCGCGGAAGTGGGACGGGACCGTCGCCCGGCCGGCCGAGACGTACCAGCAGGAGATCGACAGGCTCACGGCGCAGCTGAAAAAGGCGGAGGAGGCCGCCGCGACCGCGAAGTTGGCGGAGGACCACGCGAATGCCACCGCCAAGCAGAGGGAGGACGAGTTCGCGGCGGCGAAGAAGGAGTACACCAACGAGTTGACCAAGCAGAGGAAAGCTGACGAAGACGAGATGGCCGGACTGCGGCAGACGGTCACCAAGCAGCAGGCGGAACTTGCGGCGCTCGGTGAGAAGGCCCTGATCGGTCTGGACCCGCTGAAGGCAGACATCGCCTTTCTGCGCAAGGAGAAGGAGTCGCTCAACAAGAAGTTGCTGGACGCGATCAAGACGATCAACAAGAACCGCGACGAGGTGGCCCGGATGCAGTCGGCCGAGGAGATCGATATCACGAAAATCGCGCCGGAGAACCTGGCGAGGATCGTGAGCATCAACGGCAGCGGGGACATGCCCTACATCAACATCGGCTCGGCCGACAACCTGAAGCGGCTGGTGACGTTCAGCATCTACGGCAAGGGGGTGGACGGCAAGCCGTTGAAGGCGCCGAAGGGGAAACTGGAGGTGATCCGGGTCACGGGCGAGCACATGGCGCAGGCGCGGATCACGGAGCTGCGCGACGAGCGGCGCGACCCAGTGCTGCCCGGCGACTTCATCTTCAACCCGGGCTGGAACCCGAACCTGAAGCAGCACGTGGCGGTCATCGGCTACATCTACCTGACCGGCGACAAGCAAGACAACACGGCCGAGTTCGTCCGCGCCCTGAAGAACCAGAACCTGGAAGTGGACGCCTGGATGGAGATGAAGAGCCTGAAGATGCAAGGGGAAATCACCCGGCAGACCGACATCCTTATCGTCGGGGCGAGCCCGGACTTTGGCACCGGGCCGATCAAGCCGAATGACGCGAAGGCGGACGTGAAGAGCGGCGTGCTGGAGGCGATGAGGATCCAGGAGAAGAAGGCCGAAGAATTGGGCGTGCGCATCGTTCGGCTGAACACGTTCCTGGAGATGTCGGGCTACCCGTTGCCGAAGGGACTGGGGTCCGAGAAGGGCAAGATCGATTTCCACCGCAACCTCGACTCGCCCGGCTCGCCGATCCCGCGCCGCGATCCGCAGAAGTGAAACCCTGTTCCGGCAGCCGCTTGCGGCTTAGCGGATTCCAGGCTTCCGCTAAGCCGCAAGCGGCTACTTGGGCGACCGCCCGTCCTTTTCCCCCTTGGCGGCCGGCGGCGGGGCGATCTGCTTGACGATCACGTCGTCCCATTCGACTGTCCCGGCGGGCCAGTAGGCGTAGAGCATCACCCGCCCCCAGCGCGGCGTGTACTTGGTGTGCGCCGGCGTGAAGTCCTCGGTGTGCGTGTTCCAGGCGTTCGCGTCGCCCTTGAGGTTTTGCTGGCTGCGGTAGACCTCGCGCCGCTGGGTGCCGGACGCCACGCCAGGCTTCTCCGCGTACGGACCCTGAACCTCGTCGTAGCATTTGACGAAGACCTTGGCCTCCGGTCCCGTCGTGCGCCAGCGGCACCGGAAGCGGTAGGTCGCCCCCTCTTCCACCCGGAAGTAGTCGCTGTAGTAGAGCACGCCGGTGCTGCCGGCGACGTCCTCGTTGAGGGTGAAGCGGATGAGCCGCTTCTTCGTCTTGCCCCCCTCCTCGGCGACCCAGGTGACGTGCTTCGGCAGCGGGTCCCAGCCGGCCGGGCCTTTCTCGCCCTTCTCGAAGTCGCCCTTGACGAGGTTCGACCCCTTCTTCCAGCGATCCTCGATGTCCGGGTCGGCCGCGATCACCTTCGGGGCCTTGCGGTCGCACAGGCGATCCAGAGCCTCCTTGACATAGACGTGCGGGATTTCGCTGACCGTCTTGGTCCGCGCCTTCTTCTCGTAGATCATCTTCGCCGGCTCCGCGGAGAAGTCGGCGACGTAGATCCAAAGATCGTAAACGTCGGTGTCATTGCCGGGGACGCGCTCCACTTTGCCCCAGATGCCGACGTCGCCGCCCTGCCCCTTGCGGACGATCTCCTTCATCTTCTCCAGCGAGGTATCGGGGGAGGGGAGCGTTTTCGTGCGCTCGCACCAGTCGCGCACGTCCTGCATCGACTCGGGGAGGACGAAGCCGCCCTGGCGCTGCAGCTTCTGCCAGAACATGTCGCCGAGGGTGCGTCCGTAGCGGCCGTCGTCGAACTTCGACTCGAAATCGAAGGGGATAACGGTCTTCTGCGGCTCGCCGGCCTGGACGACGGCCGCGAGGGCCAGGCCGCACAAGACGGCGGGTGCGAGTGCGTGGCGCATGGCGGATACCTCCGTACCGAGTCCTGAGAGTCTGTTCCGACAGCCGCTTGCGGCTTAGAAACTGTATCAACAACCCTCTTGCCGCTTGCGGCTTCGCAGGAACGATTGCGAAGCCGCAAGCGGCCAACGCTACTTCTTGTCCTTATTCGTCTCGACGGGCGCCGGGCCCGGCGCCGCCAGGCGCTCGAAGTATTGCCGGTTCAATCCTTCCCAGCCGGCCGGCGACGCCTCCTGCATGGTGCCGAGGATCTCCTTCTGGATGTCGGTCGGCAGGTTGACCGTCTTGTCCTGGCGAACGCTGAACTCGCCCTTGACGTACGTCTTCACCTGGCCCAACCCGTCCAGCAGCACCTCGCGACGGCGCAGGGCGTTGTGGTAGCGGCCGGCGCGCAGGTCGTTCTCCACGCCCGACATCGTGTCGATCATCTTCCGCAGGTCGGTGTGGTGGTAGTTGTGGACCTGAAATTGCAGGTCCACGCTCTCGGCCTTGTTGCGCAGCTCGGCCTGCCGGGTGGCCAGCCGCTCCATCATGCGTTCCGGCCGGTCCGGCACCGGTCCTTGCAGACCCTCGCCGCCGGCGCCGCTCTCCTTACCGCCGCCGGTGGCGCCGCCGCTCGGATCCTTGCTGTGGTCCTTGACCTGCCCCTTGACGTGGGCGTCAGGCGTCAGGCGCGTCGGGGTCTTGCGACCGCCCTTCCCCACGGCCGAGTCGCCGACGAACTCACCGCTCGACTTGCCCGAGCGCCCCTCGCCGCTGCGTCCGGCGACCTCGCTCGTGTTCGGCAGCCGGTTGCCGGTCACGCCCTTGGCGCTGTTGTTCGAGATCGGCCCATCCATCGCGTCCCAACCCGCTCCCTTGTCGATCGAGTCGGCCCAGCTGCTGGAGACGTCCTCCATCTCGTCGAACAGGTCTTCCTCCTGCTCCATCAGGTCGCCGATGATGTCCTCGAGTTCGCCGGGCAATTCGGCCATCGGCGCCGCCTTCATGTCGTCGGTCAGCGGCTCCTCCTGGCTCCAGCGCTCGCGGTCGGGCGTGTCCGGCAGCCACTTCTCGATGTTCGTGCTCAATTCCTTGGCCATCTCCGCGCCGAGTTGCTCCAGCGGCACCGCGATGTCCGCCGACTTCTTCGTCAGGGCGTCCTCGGCCATCTTCAGCTGCGTTTGCACCTCGACCATCTCTTGCAGCAGGCTCGGGTTGCTGAAGTCTTGCTCCGGCAGCTTGCTCAGGTCGCTGTGCAGGTCGGCCAGGAAGCGCGACCAGTCGTCCTCGGTCGCGGCCAGGTCTTTGAGCAATTGCTTCTCTTTCTCCGTGAAGTCCTCGACCGGCACCTTGGCCAGGGCCTGCGTCGCCTCGATCACCTTCTTCTGCTGCTTGACGAGTTCCTTCAGCTTGTCGTCGAGCTTGGCCAGCTTGCTCTTGACGTCGGGGGGCAACTCGTTGGAGGGTTTCCTGTCCGTCTGCGTCATCGCGTCGGCCGTCTCGCGCCGGACCTCGTTCAAGAGCCGTTGCAGCACGTCGATGATGCGGTCCTGCGTGACGTTGAGTGCCGCGGCCGGCTTGGAGGGCCCCGCGGCTTCGGGCTTCGCCAGCGCCTCGGCCTGCTTGACGGCCTCCAGCATGTCACCGAAGGCCAACTTGTTCGCCGCCCGCTTGATGACCAGCCGCTCCTCGGTGTCGGCCTTCCCGATGCTCTGGACCACCGCGACGGTGGCCAACTGCACCTCGACCTGTCCCGCGCGGACCGCGCCGGCCAGGCGAGTCGCCTCGGCCGGCGCCTTCCGCTTCGGCACCTCGGCGGCCGTGACGCGCGCCTTGACCTGCTGCTCCAGGATTTTACCCAGCGCAGCACGCAGGGCGTCGAGCTGCGCCAGTTCCTCGGCGGCCTTCGCCTCCGGAGTGATCAGGCGCACGGCGTGCCAGGGGGTACTTGTCTCCTGCGGCCGGAGGGCCAGTTTCAGCCCGCGGCCGTCGATGTCGAACTTGCGGCGGTCAGCGGCGAGGGCGCGCACGAAGAGGGTCTGCCCCGGCTTGAAGCGAGCCGGGTCGAGCGCCAACTCGTGCCGCAACACGGCGCTGGTGGGGTTGGCGAATTTGTCCCACGAGACCACCGTCTCCGCGGCGCTCTCCTCAGCAGGTTTCATCTCCACGCGCACCGCGCCCAGCCCGTAGTCGTCGCCGGCCCGGACGACGACGGCGAGCTTGCCTCCCGCGGCGGCCTGGCCCTCGCGCCCCGGCTCGAGCAGCTGCACGGCCGGCGGCAGGTCGGGCGTCACCTTGACCTGGTTGAGACGCGGCTCGGGGTTGGCCTGGCCCGCATCGCTGATAAGGTGGATCGTGTAGGTCGTGCTCCGTTGTAAGAACAGGTAGGATCCCAGCGCCCGGCCGTCCTCCTCGAGCCAGCCGTCCACCCGCTGCCCATCGACAAGGAGGTATCCCCCCGAGAGCGGGGTCGAGGAGCGGATGGTGAGATCGGCCATCGCGAACTGGGGGCCGTCCAGGTCGCCGTGCTTCTGGGTCACGGTCTGCTTCGGCCGGTCGATGTACGCCGGGAAGGAGTAGGCGATTTGCACTTCCTCGACGACCGGCATGGGCCGGACGCCGACGGCGTAGAGCCTCGTCTGCGAGTCGCCGATTTGCAAGCGGTAGCGCAACGGCGCCAGGACATGCGGCAGGGCGGCGACGAACTGTTCGTTGGCCTCGTCGGCCGTCATCGCCTGGGCCGTCTCCGCCTCTCCCTCGCGGCGGACGTACAGCGTGGCCGGGTGGGCCTTGTGGTCGGGGTTGTCGATACGGGCGACGACCTCCACGCTCACCCCGGCCGGGACGTCGGTGTCGCCCGGGATCACCTCGACGATCTTGACCGAGCCGACGGAGGGGACGAAGGCCCAGGGGTGGAGGACGCGGTTGACGGCCGAGGCCCAGCGCGGCGTGAGCAGGACCAGGACGGCGCCCAGGGCCAGCAGCGCGGTCAGCAGCGTGAACGCCTCGGCGAAGTCGCGCGGCGTCTGCAAGGCGAGGAGGAAGCGGCGCCAGCGGGTTTCGCGGGCCCCGGCCTGCTCGAAGGGCACGTTCCCCGCGGCGGCCGCCGCCTGTTCCACGGCCGCCTTCCGGAAGGCGGCCACGGTCCCCGTCCCGCCCTGGGGGAGTTGGACAAGGTTGATGAGATGACTACCCAGCTCGGGAAACTCCATCTCGACACGGCGGGCCGCCGCCGCCAGGCTGCGCCGCCCGCGCCGGGAACGGACCAACAGGGCGACGCCGAGGCCGAGGGTCAGACTCGCCCAGGTCAGGAAGAGGGCCAGCAGTGCGGCCTGGGGCAGTTGCAGCACCACGTCCAGCGCGACGAACAAGAGCAGCACGCCGGCCGAGGCGCCGGCGGCCAGGGCGCCGCCGGCCAGCAGCGAGTACAGCCACCACCTTTGCCAGGCGTCTTCCAGCCGCTGGGCGACCGCGTTGGCCTTGGGGGACATGGGTAGCCTCCCCAGGCCGCTTGCGGCTTCGCAGGTTCGTGCGAAGCCGCCAGCGGCCTGAATCAGTGCGTCACCGCGTAGACGATCATGTTGGTGCCGATGGCCAGGGCGTCCCGCTCGCTGTAGCCGTAGGAGTACGGGTGCGGGAACTGCTCCCAGCCGTTGCCGAGGTCGAAGCGACTGTAGACGACCGCCAGCCGGCCGTCCAGCGTGATGCCGTCCAGCGACGGCGCCGTCATGGCCCCGAAGTCCTCGGCCACGCGCGGCGTGTATTCCACCTTCTTGATGTCGTTATGAGCGTGATACAGCGGGTGATCCGCTGGCAGCGGCTCCAGCTTGTGGTCGGGCAGCGCCCTGGCCAGCTCGCGCGCGAAGGCCCGCTGGAACGCCAGTCGGCCGCAGCAGGCGTCGGCCAGTAGCAGGCCGCCGGCCTTGAGGTAGCGCCGCAGCCACGCCGCCTCGTCCTGGCTCCACACGAAGTCGCCGTGCCCCGTCATGTACAGCAGCGGGTAGCCCATCGCCTTCGGGTCGTTCAGCTTCACGTTCATCCGCTTGAACTTCACGTCCAGGGTCGAGGTGTCGCGCGCGTGTTTGAGGAGGTTGTGGACCGCGGACGGGTCGGGATCCCAGTCCCCCTCGTGCATGACCTGGGCGAAGACGAAGTCGTCGCGGGCCGGCTCGCCGGCCTGGTGGTAGACCTTGCTGCTGCTCAGGAAGCGCCCCAGTCGATAGTTCCCCAGCAGGTAGGTGATGTAGTTGGCGCCGACCTGCCGCGACTGGTCGATGACCACGCGCAGGCCGCGCGGGTGGTCGTGGCCGTCCCAGCCGCAGGTCAGGTCCACCGGCGAGTAGATCACGCCCAGCCGGCAGCCGACGCTGATCCCCTCCAGGCACGACTCGCCCTCGTAGCGCGAGCCGTCGGCCTTCTGGTAGTTGAACTTGCCGAGCTTGTAGTACGAGGCCAGCAGCGGGTCGTCGGGGGCCAACTTGAGCAGGGCGCGGCCGGGGAAGACGGCGGCCATCTCCTTGCGGAAGGCGTCGTCGAAGTCCTTCCAGCCGCAGCAGGCGTCGCCGAAGATGGTGCCGCCGTCGAGGACGTAGCGGGCCAGCGACTCGCGGACCTTGTCGTCGAGGGTGAACTTGTTGTGCCCGGCGAAGAGCAGGGCGGGCAGCTCGCGCGGGTCAAAGGAGAAGTGCTCAAAATCGGCCTCGACCTTGCGGTAGTGGATGCCGAGTTTCTGGTTGGTCCAGGCGAGCAGGCTGTCGAGGTCGGCGGGGTCGGTCATCCAGTCGCGGTACTGGACGCGCTTGCCGTCGCGCGTGACGAAGCGGATGGGGCCCAGGGCCATCTTGCCGACCAGGGCCGGCGGCGCGGGCGGCCGTTTTTTCTCGGTCCGCCGCAGCGGCGTCGCCGGTAGCGGCAGCGGCGGGAACGACTCGCCGCCGGTCCGCGCTTGCGGCTTCGGCGGCGGCGGGGCGCCGCAGTCGATCGGCCCCTCCTCGGCCCCCAGGGCGGGGAAGGCCAACATCCCCGAGGCCACGGCGGCCGCCCACGACTTCAGGGCCAGGTCGCGCAGGAACCGTCGCCGGGACACTTCGTCCTTGTCTTCGGGAACCCCTGTCATGGACCGCGCTCCCCGGGCGAAGATCAGAGAACCCCCTTGCCCCAACCGCACATGTCCGTCCGTCTGGTGTACCGAAGCCGCACACCGCGGAGGCTTTCGGCCGTGATTTCCGGCGCGCGGCCGCCACTTCTTTGCAAGCCTTGTGCCGCTCACGCCACCCTTTTATCCCATTTGACGCACGGCGCGGCCAGCGCGTTCCCTCGGCATGCGCGTTGCATCCCTCCCGCAAACAACTACCCCCGTGATCGAACGGAGCGACTCTGGATCTGGAGGGACGGCCATGCCTGGTGCGATCCGACCGCGGCTCTTCGTCCTCTGCGTCACCCTGGCCGTCGCGGGGTCGGCGGCCGCCGACGACCCGCCGGCCATCGACCCGTTCGGCCCACGAACCGGGGGGCGCGAGGACGCCATTCCCGGATACCTCGAACTGTCCGACGGCAGCGTCCACCCGGGCCGGCTGTACTTGACGCGCGAAACCAAGCTCAAGATCTACGACGGGGCGAAGAAGTCCTTCCGCGAAATCCCGCTGGACGCCGTGTCCCGCATCGACTGCGCCGTCGAGAAGGAGTGGACCGAAAAGGAATGGCGCTTCAAGGAGAACGCCA
>DATFNV010000151.1:0-5379 GCA_035266225.1 Gemmataceae bacterium | reverse complement strand
CCCGGCCGGGGTGGCGGCGGCTGTCGCCGAAAGGCTCTGGGCGATGAGAGACGCGACCTGTGTCGGCGAGGGACGGTTCGGGATCGGCATCTTGAGTAACGACTCGTGGACTTCCAAAATCACCAGCAGGGGCGGCGCGATATTGGCCCCGGCGTTTGGGTCCAGCGTGGCGATGTCGTGTAACACGAGGGTGAAGTCTGCAAGCCCCTCCGTGCCATCGGGCATGACCCAGACCCAGGTGGAGTCGAAGTGCCCCTTATGGCAGGCGCCGAGCGGCACGTCCTTCAGCCCGCCGACGTGCAGCCAACCCGCAGGCAGCCGGGCCAGCCGGTCTGCGACGCCGAAATGCGGCCCCGGCGACGGGTCCTGTGTCGGGCTATTCAAAATGCCTGGGGGGTCACCGTTGGCGTGCTCGGGGCCGTAGAGTACCCAACGGCAGGCGGCGCGCATCGCCTGCAGCTGGCTGTAGTCGGCCACCGGGTCGATGGTCCAATTCTCCTGCGGACTGTGGATTGCCGTCACCCCCAAGGTCTGCATGGCGAACGACCCCACCGCGCGCGTCCACGTCGTGGTGGAGCTGAGCGTCCCCGTGTCTGTGACCTTGGCCGCGCCGTCTGACAGGACCGCAAACGAGGGCAGGTTGGCAGGATCGGCGGCGACGGCCGCGAGGCAGTTGAGTGCCGCCCCGCAGCGGTAGTCCGCGGTGGAGTGAATCTGCGTTAACGAGTGCCGCTCCAGGGAAGCCGTCGTGCAGCCCACGCAGGCGGTCGCCACGGCGAGAATCCAGGACTTTTTCATCTTACCCCCTCGGTCCGGAGCGGACGCGTCGGCGCGGTTGGGCGACAAGGTCACGGTGAACAGGTCTCGCGAGGACAGCCGCTCTCCTGAGCACATCCGTCACGGGCGACCTGAAAAGCCCGGTGACGGTGTACCGCGCGCCGTGCGGCTCGGCTCACGGCGTAACGCTCGCCGCGCTGATCTTGCTGGTGAAGTGCGACTCCGTGCTCACATTGTCTACCCGCAAGGGGTAGTAGGGATTGGGGGGAACCGGTCGGTGCATGGGATCGACCGTGAGCAGCACCGAAATGGCCCCCGGGTTGCCACAAGGGCCCACGTCATCCCACGTGTCTGTGACAACTCTCACGACGCTCGTAGGAAGCGGGACGGCGAAGAGCGTTGGCGAATTGCTATTCACCCGGGCGATGTCCTGGACCACGATGGTGAAGTCGGCGAGTCCTTCCAAGCCCTCGGGCGTGATCCAGACCCAGGTGGCGCCGCAATGGCCCTTGTAGCACGCCCGGGCCGGCACGTCCTTCAGCGCGCCGACGTGCAGCCAACCCGGCGGCATGCGCGCCAGGCGGTCCGCCACGCCGAAATGTCGCCCGGGGGTAGGCGCCTGGTCGGGGCTTTCCAGGAGGCTCAGGCCGTCTTCGGAGAGATGCCCCGGGCCGTACAGCACCCACCGGCAGGCGGCGCGGATCGCCTCCAGCTTCTCCGGAACGACGATAGGATCGAGGGCCCAGTTCAGTGCCACCGCCCGGGTGAACTGCGGGTTTCCCGCTTGCGAAGCAAACCCGCTCTGGGGGCCCATGCCCTTGGCGTATTGCCACATCGTCGTTGATATCATTTGTTCCGTGTCGGTGACCTGGGCCGTCCCGCTATACACGGACGCGTAAGCGGGCAGCGTTGCCGGGTCGTTGGCGACCGCGGCGAGCCCGTCGAGTACTTCCTTGTAGCGCAAGTCCTCCGTAGACGCGGCCTGGGCCAGCGTCTGCCTGTTGAGTGAGGCGCTGGTGCAGCCCGTGCAGCCGACGGTAGACGCCAGGATCACAAGCCAGAGCCTCATAGTACACCTCGTTGCTCTCGGTTCCGGGCGCCGGCCACGGGTGGCTGGGCAAGCGATGCCGATCCTGTCGCGTTATCGGTTTGTGCCGTCTATATCGGCTATTCGGATTTCTCCTCTGCAATGTCGAATCCGATCGGGCGCCGACGGCCCTCGCGCTTCGCCGGCGGTGAGCGACGGGAACAGTCGCGGCAAGATCCTCCGGGCAACGGGGCAATACGGGCGCGAGTGGTTGTCCCCATCAACCGTCGGGGCCCGCGAAGCGATTCTTCGTGTGCGGATTGTAGCGATTCCTCTGAAACTGCCGATAGAACCGGATATCGCCCCTGCCCGAGCCGGTCCTGTGAGTCCAGGGAGGTGGGGCAAGCTCCGGCGGTGGCGGGCGACACGGGATGGGGGTCGATCTATGAACAAGGCGGTTCTCGCAGTCATCGCCCACCTGCTCGTCGGGGCCGGGCTGTCACTGGGCCAGCCGGTGCTCCCTCCGCCCGCCGATTCCTTAACCGGCGACCCCTCCGCCGGCGGCGGTCCTGATGTGCTGGCCCCGACCGTACAGCCGCCGCCGTCCTCCCCGAACTGGGTAGCGCCTCTGCCCCAACCGACTCCCTCTACGCCAGCGTCGCTGCCGCCCGCGGGGCCAGTTCTGCCCGCCCCGGCCCCACCATTCGTTGTGCCCCAGGTCCATCCCGCGGCCTTGCCCATAGACCTCGGCGCCCCCCCGTTCGTCGATGGCCAGGGATCCCCGGCCCCAGGGTCGTTGACGGGCCCGGGAGTCACTCGTGAGGCATCGCGGCGCCCCTGGCCGTTGATCGGACCCGGGGTCGCCCACGACGCCCCTGTCGTCGCTGACGGCGCCGACCCCGGCCTGTCCCATCCGAGGGAATTGCCCGGCACCTACCGCTCCTGGGCCGGCGCCGAACCCTTGTTCTCATGGGAGAAGAAGCAGCCGCTCCCCCCGGACCTTATCACCACGGGCTTGCCGACCGACGCCCGCCCCGGCGCCCTCGGCCAGCCAAACACCCAGGTTGTCTTCGCCCCCCACGACCTCGGCTACGGCGCCTTCGCCGGCGTCCGCGCGTTCGCGGGGCTGTGGCTTGACTCGGGCCAGGCCCTCGGCCTGGAGGCGGGCGGCTTCGTTCTGGAGGATCGCGGTGAGGGCTTCGGCATCAACTCGACCTCCGGCGGCAGCCCGCTCCTGGCGCTGCGCCGTCTCGACCCTCTCGACGGGCCCGACGCCTTCGTGATTGCCGCACCCCCGGTCCCGGGCGGTAAGATGGGGTCGTACAAAGGTGGCATCGCGGTCAACACCGACAGCCAGTTCTGGGGCGCCGAGGCCAACCTCCTTCACTCCCTGTACTGGTCGCGCGACTTCCGCCTGGTGGCCCTGGCTGGCATGCGCTACCTGGACCTGAGCGAGAGCGTTGGCATCGCGACTGACCGGGCCGGCCGGGGCACCACGCCGGTGACGTTTCTAGGCAAGAGCTTCGCCCCACCGGCCTTCGACCTGACCGATGACTCATTCCAGGGCCGCAACCAGTTCTACGGCGGTCAGATGGGTCTGCGCGGCGAATACGTCTTCGACCGGCTCTTCGTGAGCGCCGGCACCACGCTGGCCCTGGGCCAGACCGACGAGGAGTTGAACGTCCTGGGCGTCTCCGCGCTGCACGCCTCAAAGCCCGCCGTCCTCCAGACGGCGCCGGGAGGGCTGTACGCGCTGCCGAGCAACAGCGGCTGGTTCCGCAACTCGGACTTCGGCGCCGTCCCCGAGGTGCAAGTCAAGGGCGGCCTGCTGATTGCGCCGTGGCTGCGGGCGACGGTAGGCTACGACTTGCTGTACTGGACCCGAGTGCAGCGGCCGGGGGACCAGATCGACCTGACCGTGGACACCCGGCAGGTGCCGACCGACCCGTCGTACAAGGCGGGCACCGTCGCCGCCTTCCCGCGGCCGATGGCCAACCGCAGCGACTTCTGGATGCAGGGCGTCACTTTCGGCCTGGAATTCACCTACTGAGCCGCGCCCGAGAAAAGGGTCGGAGGTCGGATCGCTTCGCCCCCGGGAGAGACAAGGGTCGGCAGTCGTTTACGGACAAATAGAGGGCGAAAACGACTCTCGGCCCTGCGTCCCCTTTGTGCGCCGTCAGGGCGGCAACCGGACATCAGCCCCGGGTCCAGAGATCCAGCTTACCCGCCAGAGGTGCCGCCGCGGGGATGGACTTCTTCGGTAAGGCGGCCGGTGCAGGCCGGGGCGCGGGCGGCAACGGTGGCACCGGGTCACTGACCACTGCCAGAGTGCCGCGGTCCGTCCCCGATCCGTCCGCGCCGCCCTTCCCCCGAAGGACGGCGACGAGCGCGGCGACCACGCCGATGAGCACGACCGCCGCCCCGATGATCAGCGGCACGCGCAGGTGGCGCCTGCCGGCAAGAGAATCCCTGGACCTCGAACAAGCATAGAGCTGCGAAAAGGGGGCGCAGCTCGTTAGGACGTTATGTCTTGAGGAGTTGCGTCCCCTCTGTTGGCCGCTCGCTGGGGCCTGGAACAACAATCCACTTGCTTTCCCCGCTACGAGGCGTACAATCAACCTGCTTAGCGGAGCCCTGCGGAACTGTAAGTCGGCTCCGATCAATGTGCGAGTTGAAGTCGTCGGATGACTAGACGAAGGGCACCCCGGCTATGCCGGGGGGCTCGTTGACGAGTAAGCCGACGTGGTCGAATACCTCAGGGTGTTCCACCACGTCGGCTTTTTCTGTTTCTTTCAGGCATCTCACAAAGGAGAACACTCATGCAAAAGGGACTGCTTTTTTGGATCTTGATGCTCTTTTGGTTGGTGGTCGGGGTGTGGGGGTTCTGGCCAAGGAGTGAGGGCGTCCTGAATTACGGGCCGCTCGGCTGGGGTCTGGTTCTCTTTCTCCTGATCGGCCTGCTCGGCTGGAAGGTGTTCGGGCCGCCTCTGCAAGGTGGTTAGCCACGGGCGGCGGCCGGCCACAGCCGGTTGCCGCCCCGGTTCACTAGCCGCCGCGCCAGTGGGGGACCGGCTTTCCCTCGCTTCGGGGGGGGGGCCGAAAACGCCGAAACGGGGACGCAGTTCGTCAAGACGTTATGTCTTAACGAGCTGCGTCCCCGTTTTCCTTTCCGGTGTCGGCTTTTCTAAGAAACTGTATCAACAACCCTCTTGCCGCTTGCGGCTTCGCAGGCAAGATTGCGAAGCCGCAAGCGGCGAAGTCATTTTTGTCACAGTCTGGCAAGGGCAAAGCGGACCTTCTCCCTTTCGCGAGAAGCAAAAGGTCCCCGTTCCCCTCACCGTCAACCGTGCGGCGGCGGGACGGCCCGGACCGCCGTCTCCGGCATCCCCTGTACCGGAGGCGTCGCGTCCGCTTCCGCCGGGGCGGCCGGCTTTTTCGCCTCGCCTCGCCGGCCGCCGGCGACCCACTGGATCACGAAGAAGAACACCGGCGTCAGGAAGATGCCGAACACGGTCACCCCCAGCATGCCCGCAAACACGGCGATGCCCAGGGCGAAGCGCATTTCGGCCCCGGCC
>DATFNV010000150.1:0-7344 GCA_035266225.1 Gemmataceae bacterium | reverse complement strand
CTCTTTCAGGGGAGCTACCTGGTACTCAACAGCGTGGTCAACGGCCTGTTCCTGAACAACGCCATCGACCTGGCCGACCGCATTCGGACCGGGGACCTGGACACGGCCCTGGTTCAGCCGGTCGATGAGCAGTTCCTGCTCCTGTGCCGGCGCGTCGATTGGGCCCTGTTCCCCCAGGTCCTCATCGGAGCGATTCTCATCCTGAGAGCGGCCACCCACCTGCCAGAGCCCTGGACCCCGCTCGACGGCCTGGCCTACGCCGTTCTGATGGGGGTGGCGGTGGTGATCTTGTATAGCTGTGCCGTCCTCCTGGCTTCGACAGCCTTCTGGTTGGCCACGCGAGACGGCCTCTTCGACGTCTGGTTCGTCTTCATGGAGGTCGCTCGCGTGCCATCGGACACGCTGACGGCGAACCCCTCGCTGTTGCCGCTGCGGGTCGCCCTGTTCTGCGCGTTTCCGGTTCTCGTGGCGGTGAATGTCCCCGCGCGCCTGGGAGCGCGCTTGCTTGGCAACCCGTGGGAGATCGGTTTCTTCTTCCTTACGGCTGCTGGCAGCCTGATCGCAGCGCGATGGGTGTTCCGGCGGGGCCTGGCGTCGTACCAAAGCGCCGGCGGCTGAGCGGAAACCAGGGGGCGGCCATGAGCAAGCGTCGCAAGAAACCGAAGCCACAGAAACGCAGGCCGGCAGCACCGCCGAAGCCGGAGGCGGGTCTCCAGGCGCTCTACGAGAGTGCCTCCCGCGCCGCCACGGAAGGACACCTGGAGGAAGCCCGGCGCATCTACGGCGCGCTGGCCAAGGACGTCCCCGACCGGCATCTCAAGGCGCTGGTATGCAACGACCAGGCCACCCTGGCCACGCTGGTAAGCGATCGCGAATCGGCCCTCCAGGGCTTCCGGCAGGCCCTGGCCATCGACCCCCAATGCGAGGTGGCACGCTTCAACCTCACGTTCCTGGAGGACGAGTTGGCAGAGGCAAACAAGCCTGAAGCGCAAGCGAAGGAATGTCCAAATCCTTCGCTTGCGCTTCAGGTTTGTGTGGCGGCACCGACCGAGTCGCCGAGTGCCGGGAAGGTGGCCATCCTCAGCTTCCTCTTCAACTGGCCGACTTCGGGCGGTGGCAACGTCCACACCGCCGAGTTGGCCCGGTTCCTCGCCAAGGCGGGCTACGCCGTCCGCCACTTCTACCCCCGCTACGCCGCCTGGGGCATCGGCAACGTCGAAGGGGCGCCCTTCCCCAGCGAGGGCCTGGACTTCACGGAACAGGACTGGAACGTGCCGGCCATCCAGGCGCGTTTTCGTTCCGCCGTGGACGCCTTCGCCCCCGACTTCGTCATCGTCATGGACTCGTGGAGTTTCAAGCCACACCTGGCGGAGGCGATGCGCGGCTACCCGGTCTTCCTGCGCTTCCAGGCGCTGGAGTGTCTATGCCCGCTCAACAACGTGCGCCTGCTCGTCGAAACGGACGGCCGCGCCTCCCAGTGTCCGCGGCAGCAGCTGGCCAGCCCCGAAGCTTGCCTGGCATGTCTCCGGGAGCGCGGCCACCAATCGGGCGCCCTGCACCAGGCGGAGCGGGCGCTTGCGGGCGTCGGCACGCCCGAGTATCATCGGTTGTTGTGCCGCAGCCTGCAAGAAGCCGAGGCGGTGCTGGCGCTCAACCCCTTCACCGAGGCGATGCTCAGCCCCTACGCCCGCCGGGTGTGCGTGGTCCCCTGGGGCATGGACCCCGCCCGCTTCCCCTGGCCGCCGCCGGAAGAGGAACGGCCGGTCACGCGCCTCTTCATGGCGGCGCTGGTCACGGAGTACATGAAGGGCTTCCACGTGCTGCACGAGGCGTGTACCCGGCTGTGGAAGAAGCGCCAGGACTTTGAATTGGTGGCCACCGGAGACCCGGCCGGGCGCGTCGATGAGTTCACGCACTTCACGGGGTGGGCGTCGCAAGAGGACTTGCCGCGGCACTACCGGGAGACGGACATCACCGCGGTGCCGACCATCGCCCAGGAGGGGCTCAGCCGGACGTCGGTGGAGGCGATGGCGGCGGGCAAGCCGGTCGTCGCCAGCCGCATCGGCGGGCTCCCCTTCACGGTGGCCGACGGCGCGACGGGGTTGCTCTGCCAACCGGGCGACGCGGACGACCTGGCGCGGAAGCTGGCCGTCCTGCTGGACGATGCCGAATTGCGACGGCGGATGGGACTGGCGGGGCGGCGGCGCTTCGAGGAGGACTTCGCCTGGGACGTGGTCATTGAGAAGCACTACCGCCCGCTCTTCGTGAAGACAAATCACCACGAAACACACGAAAGACACGAAAACGGCAAATAAGACAACAACACGTCCTATCCTGTCCTTCTTCCGTTCGCCCTGGTCGCATTTCTTCTTTCGTGTGTTTCGTGTGTTTCGTGGTGATCTCGAAGAAGGTCACTCATGCCTGTGCGACGTGTGGCCTTGATCTTTGATGACACGGCGCGGCCGGAGACGACCGGCGTTTACTGCCGCCGCGCGCTCGAGGGGTTGGTGGCGGTGGAGCACTTCCGGCCGGCCGACCTGGAGCGGGTGCCGCGCACGGGGTTCGACCTGTACCTGAACATCGACGACGGCCTGCGCTACCCGCTGCCGGCCGACTTGCACCCCGCGGCGTGGTGGGCGATCGATACGCACATGGACTTCGATTGGTGCCTGACCAAGTCGCACGGCTTCGACTTCGTCTTCGCCGCCCAGCGCGACGGGGCCGTGCAACTGCGGGACGGCGGCATCACCACCACCTGGCTGCCGCTGGCGTGCGACCCCGAGGTCCACCGCAAACACGATGTCGAGAAGACCTTCGACATCTGCTTCGTCGGCAACGTCTTCCCCGGCCAGCGGGCCGACCTGCTGCGGCTGCTGCAAGGCCGCTTCCGCAACAGCTCCGTGGGCAGATGCTACTTCGACGAGATGGCGCGGACCTACTCGGCGTCGCGGGTGGTGTTCAACCGCAGCGTCCGCGACGACGTCAACATGCGCCTCTTCGAGGCCGTGGCCTGCGGCTCGCTGCTCCTGACCAACGACCTGCGCGAGAACGGCCAGGAGGAACTGTTCCGCGACGGCGTCCACCTGGCGACTTACCGCGACGCCGAGGAACTGGTCGATAAGGTGCGGTTCTACCTGGACCGGGAGGCGGTGCGCGAGCGGATCGCGGCGGCGGGGCGCGCCGAGGCGCTGGCACGGCACACGTACCGGCACCGGATGGAGGCGCTGCTGGGCGAGGTGGGCCGGAAGCTGGAGACGGCGTCGGCTCGTAGTGACCGCATGAATGCGGTCGCGGCGGCCGACCCGATGAATCGGGTCACTACGAGCGCGATGCCCGGGCCGGTCGATCAGGGACCGGCCAACGGCGTTTCGACCCAGAACAATGCTGGCGACCTGTCCTATTTCGAGTTCGCCCGGCCCGAATTGCTGGCCCTCATCCCACAGTCGGCCCGCAAGGTGCTCGACGTCGGCTGCGGCGCGGGGCGGCTGGGTGAAGCCCTCAAGGCGCGGCAGCCGGCTGAGGTCGTCGGCATCGAAGTGGTCGAGCCGGCGGCGGAAGCGGCGCGTGCCCGCCTGGACCAGGTCTTCGCCGGTGACGTCGAGAAGATCGAGCTGCCGTTCGCTGACGACTCCTTCGACGCCATCGTCTGCGGCGACGTGCTGGAGCACCTGCGCCGCCCCGAGGACCTGCTGTGCCGGGCGCGCGGCTGGCTGCGGCCCGGCGGCCGACTGATCGCCAGCATCCCCAACGTGCGGCACCACACCGTCGTTCGCGCGCTCCTGGACGGTAACTGGACTTACGAGGCATCCGGACTCCTCGACCGCACTCACCTGCGCTTCTTCACCCGCCGCGATATCGAGGACCTGTTCCGGGATGCGGGCTTCACGATTGCAAAGCTGGAAGCGGTCCCGGGGCCGGGCGACGAGGAATGGTGGCAGCGTGGCCCGCAAAGCGAGGTCAAGGCGGGGCGCCTGCACATCGGGAACCTGCCCGCCGAGGAGGCGCAGGAGTTCTACGTCTACCAGTACCTGGTCACGGCAGCCACCGCTGGTCCGACCAGATCGCCTCCTTCCGGAAGCTCTACCCGCACCTGAAGCCGGGCGGCTACTACGTCGTCGAGGATTTGCACACGAGTTACTGGGACCAGTACAAGAGCGGCGACCAGCGCATGGTCTCGTTCCTATGTGAGCTGGTGCATGAGCTGAACGTTCACGGCAGGAGCGGCTACGGTACCCTCGCCAATGATCCCGATTACCCGTCGTACAAGGCCGAATTGAACGTGTATGAGCGGACGCTGGGCAGCATCACCTTTTGCAAGAGCATCGCCTTCGTGCGCAAGAAAGAGGCCGACGAGATGGAGCGGGACGGTTCCTACGCGGAGGGCAGGCCACCGTGAAGTTGAACCTCGGCTACGGGTCTGACTTGCGCCCGCGCTGGCTGAACGTGGACTGCCGCCGCCTTCATCCGGAGGGCCCGGAGTTCGTCTGCTGCGACCTGCTGGCTCTCGACGGCCGTGTCGAGGACGGCACCGCCGACCGCATCGTCGCCCGGGACGTGCTGGACGGTATCCCCTGGCGCGAAGTGGACGCGCTCCTGACGATGCTGGGGAGGAAGTTGCGCCGGGGCGGCGTCCTGACGATCCGGGTGATAGACGGCGAGCAGGTCGCCCGCGCTTTCGCGGCCGGGGCGCTCGGGCACCACGAGGCTCAGCGGCTCCTCTACGGCGACCAGGGCTACCCCGAAGACACGCGACGGAGTTTGTGGAGTGCCGCGGAGGTCTCACGCCGGCTGGAGATGATCGGCCTCAAGGTGGAACGGCTGGAGCAGCGTGGGATGCTCCTGGTCGCCCGGGCCAGGCGGGTGTCGTAACCGACACGGCAGTGGCGGGGAGGGAGGGCGCCATGCGTCTCGCAATCGCCACCCGGTCGATGAATGACTTCCTCTACGCGGCATCCGGCGAATTGCTCGGGTTGCGCTGCCCGCGCTACCGCCTGACTGGCACGGACAACTTCGGCTACTTCCGGGAGTTGCTGCGGCTCGACGCCGACTGGGTCATCAGCCTCGACGAGGACGCCTTCGTGTTCGACCCCGGGCGCCTGCTCGGCCTGGTGCGCGTCATGGAGGAGGGCGGCTACGCGGCCTGCGGGATGCTTGACGGCGGCGTGGTCCCCATCCGCCGGCACAACCCTGCCGCCTGCAACGCCTATTTCAACGTCTTCGACCTGCGCCGCGTCCGGCCCGTCTGGGAGGCTTGGGATCGCGTCCGGTTGGCGACGCACCGGCGCGAATACGAGGGCCTGGTGGCGCCGTTCGCCCGGCGGACGACCTTCGCCTTCGACCACTTCGAGCGCTACTATGGCGCCTTCTTCTCGCTCCTGGATGCCGGCGCCCGGTTCCTCTACCTGGACGCGGAGGAATGGCAGGACGGCGTCTCCACGCTCTTGAAGGACACGGTCGGCGCGCCGCTGTTGCTCCACTGCTGGTACACGCGCCACTGGGACACCAGCTACCACACCCGCATCCGCTGCCGGGCGGCGCTCGACCACGCCCGCCAGGCCCAGGGGCTCGGCCCGTACCGCCGGGAACCGGTGGAAGTCGGCAGTGACCCCCGCGCGAGGACTGTTGCCATGCCAGCGACTTCGAGCAGCCCCTTGTTCTCCGAGCCTGGTCTGCCTGCCATCAACGACTTCATCCCGCCGTCCGCCAGGCGCGTGCTGGACGTCGGCTCCGGCACGGGCGCCGTTGGCCAAGTCGGCGCCGGCGCCGTCGAGGATATGGAGTCATGGACTCCAGAATCGCCGTCTCGGTGACGCCGAGCGGGAGGAGGAGCAGTGGCGACGGGTCGTCGAGGAGAGGCCGGGCTACTGTCCGGGGTGGCGCGGCCTGGGGGATGTCCTGGTGCGCCGCGGCAAAATGGCCGAGGCCCGGAGCGTGGCGGAGCGACTGTTGGAGAACAAACGCCTTCACGGCGAGGGGAGGCTGCTGCTGTGTACCCTGGCTGCTGCCAGCGGAGACGACGCGGGAGCCCGCCGCGAGTTGGAACAAGCCGTGGCGGCGGATCCGGACGATGTGGCGCCGCTGGAGGCCCTGTGCCGCTTGTTCTTCGAGCGCGGTCAACCGGCCGAGGCCGAGCGGGCATTGCAGGAACTCGTGCGCCGGTGCCCCGATGATGCCGCGGCCTGGCACAACCTTGGCACGATCTACCTGCGCGTCCGCCGCCCGGCGGAGGCTATCGGCGCCTATCGTGAATCCCTGCGGCATCGGCCAGACGCGGCGGACACGCACCTGCATCTCGGTTACGCGCTGAAGGAGGTCGGCCGCCTGGACGAGGCGGTGGTCGCCTGGGAGGCGGCCGTGCGGTTAGAGCCCCGCAACCACCAAGCGCGTGACCAGCTGCGCCAGGTCCGGGGCACCGGGCAGGGTTGATACTCCGCTCACGACCAGAGGTGCCTTTCTGGTAAGTGGCAGAGGTTTCCCGCCGTCGAGGCCAAAACGGGGACGCAGTACGTTCTGCACACGCTCGTCCATCTGATCGAGCAGGACAACGAGTTGACGCAATTGGTCGGACTGCATCATCTCGGCATCGTGCATACCAAAGGGCCGGGTCGGCGGCGGGGTTGCCCCCGCCGCCTCCCGCAGATCCGGATCTGCGGGAGGGGTGGGGGGCAACCCCCATCCCGACCCGGCCCTTGGTCTCCTTTGGTCTCTTTCTTTGGTCTCTTTGGTCTTTGCTATGGTCTTTGGTGCTCTTTGGTGCTTTGGTGTTGCTTTGGTGCCCCTTGGTGCCCCTTCCGCGGTAGGCCCCGGATTGGCAGCATCAGGAGCGATCGGACCGGGCATTAGCGTCCCTGTTAATAGTCCTTCGCGTTCAACTCGTAGGCGGACAGAGCCAGCAGCACGCCCGCGATCACGAGGGAAGAGAGGAGCGACAGTTGCGGTGAAAAGGTGTTCCCGGACTCAAGGAGTTTGAAGACCCCCGGCTTCTCGAAGTGCTGCTGTGCGTCCAGGGCGTTGAACAGGATCAGTCCCGCGTCAATGGGTTTGGGGGATATCCAGTACGCGGCCTGGGTCAGGGCAACCGTGAAGGAGGGCAGAGGCTGGGGTTCCTCCAGGCCGCGAGCCATCACGCTGCCATAGTTGATTCCCCAGGACAGAAGCCAGAAGAGCAAGGAGCCGAAGACGCACGCCACTGTACTGCGCGTGGCCACGGCGAGCAGGACCGAGAAGCTGTACAGGACCGCGAACTGGAGCAACAGCAGGGGGATGCACCACCAGTAGGTCATGTCCCAGACGTTGGTGCGCAAACCCAGGGCGAGCCAGGTCAAGACGACGAAGAGCACGACC
>DATFNV010000149.1:0-12102 GCA_035266225.1 Gemmataceae bacterium | reverse complement strand
TTGCGCTTGAGGTCGGAGAGGAGTCCGCGGCAGTAGAGGCCGAGCAGGTCGAAGGTCTGGGTATAGCCGCAGCAGAAGAGGAACTGCTGGAGGTAAGCAGCAAAGGCCGGCCCCAGTTGCTCAATCTGTTCAGGAGTCATGATAACCTCCGGGTAACAAGCCCGCGAGGTAGTGTACAAAATCAACGACACGTTGGCAGCTGCGCCCAGCGCTGTAGTACTAACTCAGCCATCAAGTTTGCGAATAGCACATCCGCAGTGATGCGCTGCTCCCGGTGCTGATCTCCGGGCTGCAGGTAACAGTAGTGCTTGGCAACCAGCACCCCGTCGTCGGCCACGGCTTCTGCGAACTCGGTCAGTAGCCAGGACTTCCCGGAGCCTGGCGAGCCGATGACCAAGACGAAACGCTCGCGGCGCACCATATCCTGGAGCAAGGCCAAGGCATCCGCA
This sequence comes from Gemmataceae bacterium, assembly GCA_035266225.1. Classification (GTDB taxonomy): domain Bacteria; phylum Planctomycetota; class Planctomycetia; order Gemmatales; family Gemmataceae; genus DATFNV01. Next base: position 11,653 of record DATFNV010000149.1, on the reverse strand, counting down.
CGACGGACTTCCTCGGCCGCGATGACAGGGAACTGTTGGGCGACGCGGCCGAAGTCGGTGCGAAGGCCCAGCGCGGGCAACAATTCGGCCGGTACGACAGTTTCTTGTGCCGCGCGGGCCTGGCTGGCCCGCCGAATCAAGCGCTCCGCGACGTCCTCAACGGAGCGATCACGGTTGGGATACCGCCCTACACCGATGCGCTCGGCCAGGAATTCGTAGATGAGGCGCTCGAGGGGTCCCGGGCTCGCTTGATCGCGAGAAATCTCCGGACACTCCAACTCGATTACAAGCCTGTCCACGAGCGCCACGACTTGTTCGCGCCTCATGGCGAAGGGCTTGCGCAGCGCCCAAATCAGCTCTCCACTCACCGGCCACCAGACCTCCGCCCTCAATTTCCAGCGCTTCGTCGGCCATGCGCCGAACGACCCCGGCGCGTCGGACGGCTCAAGCAGCTGCGTCACGGCCGGGTCAGTTGGCGACTTCCACGTCGCACAGATCCGATACTCGTCGGCGGGATGTCCGTCAGCAAGGTGGAAGGCACGGACGAGGTGATCGATTCGCAGATCGCTTTTTGTAGTCCTAAGGTGCTCCTCGGAGAAGGTCGTGGCCGCATCGGCAGCCCACTTGTATTGGCGGCGGAGGACGCGACCGTCGATCCGGATCGTGATGTCGTCGAAAAGATCCCCCGGGTAAGCCTTCGAGTCGGCGACGACGCCATCGGCACCCTCATAGAGCGCCCAGAGGAAGACGAACGCCGTGGCCGCGTCCTGATACGCGTAGCCGTGATGGGCATCCGCAAGCGGGTTGTGGCGAGACCGCGCCATTGTGCTCTCACATTCAGTTCCCGCCAGCGCCACTAGACCGGGAATCAACGCAGATTCGTAAAGACCGATCGTCCTGGGCTACTTCTTCTTCCCCTTACCACCGCCCTGCTGCGCCTTCTCGATCTTGGCCCAGGTGTCGCGCAGCGACACCGAGCGGTTGAACACCGGCGCCCCCGGCTTCGCGTCCCTGTCCAGGCAGAAGTACCCCTGGCGCTCGAACTGGTAGCTCACGCCCGGTGTCGCCGTCGCGAGGCTCGGCTCCAGCTTGCAGCCGCTCAAGACCACCAACGACTCCGCGTTCAGGTTCGACTTCCAATCGGTCCCCTCCGGCACGTCCTCCGGCTCGGGGATGCGGAACAGGTGGTCGTACAGCCGCACTTCCGCGTCGAGCGCGTGCGCCGCCGACACCCAGTGGATGGTGCCCTTGACCTTACGGCCGTCCGGGGCGTTGCCGCCCTTCGTCGCCGGGTCGTAGGTGCAGTGCAATTCGACCACTTCGCCGGTCGCCGGGTCCTTCACCACGTCGCCGCACTTGAGGAAGTAGGCCCAGCGCAGCCGCACCTCGCGCCCCTGGGCCAGGCGATGGAAGTCCTTGGGCGGGTCCTGGCGGAAGTCGTCGCGCTCGATGTACAGCACGCGCGCGAAGGGCACCTTGCGCGTGCCGGCCGACGGATCCTCCGGGTTGTTGACCGCCTCGAGCTCCTCGACCTGGCCTTCGGGGAAGTTGTCGATGACGACCTTCAAAGGCCGCAACACGCCCATGACGCGCGCCGCCCGCTTGTTCAGGTCCTCGCGCAGGGCGTCCTCCAGCCAGGACATGTCGGTGACGCTCTCGAACTTGGACACGCCGACGCGCTCGCAGAACTTGCGGATGGCCTCCGGCGTGTAGCCGCGCCGCCGCAGTCCGCGGAGGGTCGGCATGCGCGGATCGTCCCAGCCGCTCACCAAGCCCTCCTTCACCAGCTGCAGCAGTTTGCGCTTGCTCATCACCACGTAAGTGATGTTCAGCCGCGAGAACTCGACCTGCCGCGGGTGGTGGATGCCGAGCTGCTCGAGGTACCAGTTGTACAGCGGTCGGTGGTTCTCGAACTCCAGGCTGCACAAGGAGTACGTGATGCCCTCGATGCTGTCCGACTGCCCGTGCGCCCAGTCGTAGGTCGGGTAGATGCACCAGCGGTCGCCGACGTGCGGGTGGGTGGCGTGCAGGATGCGGTACATTACGGGGTCGCGCAGGTTGATGTTCGGCGAGCGCGGGTCGATCTTGGCGCGCAGGGTGCGGGCGCCGTCGGGGAACTCGCCGGCGCGCATGCGGCGGAACAGGTCGAGATTCTCCTCGATAGAGCGGTTGCGGTAGGGCGACTCCTGAGCCTTCCTGACGTCGAGGCCGCCGCGATGCTCGGCGACCTGCTCGGCGGTCAGGTCATCGACGTAGGCCTTGCCCTTCTGGATGAGCTGCTCGGCCCACTGGTAAAGCTGCTCGAAATACTCCGAGGCGTAGTACATACCGGCCCACTGGAAGCCGAGCCAGCGCACGTCCTCCTGGATGGCGTCGATATACTCGCGGTCCTCCTTGACGGGGTTGGTGTCGTCCATGCGCAGGTTGCACTTGCCGCCGTACCTGAGGGCGGCGCCGAAGTCGATGGAGATCGCCTTGGCGTGGCCGATGTGCAGGTAGCCGTTGGGCTCCGGCGGGAAGCGCGTGACGACGGTCGTGAAGCGGCCGGACTTCAGATCCTCGTCGATGATGTCGTAGATGAAGTTCGACGGGCCGGTGGGTGTGGGGGTGCTCATGGGATCGAATTCCTTATCGTCTGTCGGTCGGCGCAACTTGTTATGCCGTCGGCACAGGCGTGGTTACCGCGGTCGGCTGCTCAAGAGGGGGCAGAATGGAGGACACCTCCGCCGGGTGCTGAGCCAGGTACTGCACGATATCTGCCTGAAGTGACGCAACCCGGCGTTCGTAAGCCTTGGAGGTGATTTCGAGCAAAGCGGGGTTGGATATTTCAAGTTGTTTTCGTAGCGCCGTGAGTGCCCCCTCCAGGATGCGAAGGTTGCGGGCGGCCACCTTGAGTTGGTCCGCATTTGCGATCATAATTCCACCTCGACAACTCCTTTTGCGATGCCATCTACGGATAGATCCCAGAGGGTAAGCAACGTAGCCAGGGTAGGGGAATCGCTCGGGATATAGAACAGCGTGTATCCGCCCACCTTCTCCGCGTGTTCCGCGTCGAGCAGCGTCGCTAGCCCCGAGTCGCCATCCTTCATGACCTGAATGGTCGCCGGTCCGACCAGCAGCACGTCAAAATCATCGGGCTCCGGCTTCGCGGAAACGTAGCTCCCGTCGAGCAGCAGGTAACCACCAATGCCGTAAGAGCGTAATGAATCCCGCAACTCCAACAGGCGAGTTGTGACCAACGCGCGGCGGCTTCCGGGGCCGCCGCCGAACCGCGCGCCGATCTCCTCCCAGGCGGCACGGTGGTGCCCCACGGGTAGCCAGCCGTCCTGGCGAAACGGGGGAATCGGCACGAGCCCGTCCTCTCCCTACAGCGGGATCGCCGTTTGCACAATCTCCGCTTCGAGGTACCGGCTGATGCCGCCCTCGGCCACGACATCGACTCGATGACCGAGCAACTCTTCCAACTCCTGCTCAAAGCCGACCGGATCCAGCAAGCTGCGGCCCGGCTCAAAATCGACCAGCACGTCCAGGTCGCTGTCCGCCCGCGCCTCACCGCGTGCCACGGAGCCGAACAGGGGGAGGCGGCGGATGCCGTACTTCGCGGCCACGCGCAGGATAGTGTCCCGCTGTCGGCGGAGGTCGTTGAGCTGAATCATGGCAAGCTCCCCGCGTGATAGTCTGACGCAAATGATGGCCGCGGGCAAGGCTTATTACCGTCCCCCCGCCAGCTGCGCCAGCGCCCGGTCGATGCGCGCGACGCTGCGCTCCCTCCCGAGGATCGCCAGCGTCTCGTATACGCCGAAGCCGACTCCCTTGCCCGTGAGGGCCACGCGCAGCGCCTGCTGGACCTGGCGGAGTTGGATCCCTTCCGCCTGCAAGAAGTCATTCATCAGCGCCTCCAGCGACCGCACGTCGAACCCCGCCGCCGCCGCCAGCCGGTCGCGGAACCTCCTCAGCAGCCCGGCCGCCTCCGCCGGCTTCCGCAACTGTTTCTCGAAGGCCGACTGGTCGTAGGTCAGCTGCTCGTCGGGCGTGAAGAAGTCGCGGTACTCCAGCACCTCGCCGGCCACCTTGATGCGCTCGTTGGCGGCGCGGACGATCTCCGTCACCTTCGCGCGCTGGTCGGCCGGCGCCGGGTCGGGGACGAGTCCCGCCTTCTGCAAGTACGGCAGGCACATCGCCACCTTCGGCTCCACCGGCAGCCGTTGCATGTATCGTTCCTGGAAGGCGAACAGCTTCTTCGGGTCGAAGCTCGCCGGCGCCTTGTTGACGCGGTCCAGCGAGAACACGCGGATCAAGTCCTCGCGCGAAAACTCCTCCGTCTTGTCGTCGAGCGACCAGCCGAGCAGAACCAGGTAATTCAGGATCGCGTCGGGCAGGTAGCCGACCTCGCGGTAGAAATCGACGATCACCGGGTTGAAGGTGTCGGCCGAGGTCTGATGGCCGACCGCCTCGGCGATGGCGTGGCCGTGGTCGTACACCTTCTTGAAGTCGGGGTTCTTCAGGTACTGCGCGATCTTGCGCTTGCTCAGCTTGTTCTTGCTGCCCGGCTCGGCCACGAAGGGGACGTGGGCGTATTCCGGCAGCGCGTAGCCGAGGCCCTGGGCGATGAAGATCTGCCGCGGGGTGTTCGACAGGTGCTCCTCGGCGCGGATCACGTGCGTGATCTTCATGTCGTGGTCATCGACGACATTCGCGAGGTTGTACAACACGGTGCCGTTCTCGCGCTGGATGACGTGGTCCGGCTCGGTGGCCCAGTCGATCTCCATGACGCCGCGGATGTGGTCGCGGAACTCGCAGACGCCGCTGGCCGGCATGGCCAGTCGCACCACGCCGCTGCGCCCCTCGGCCTCGAAGCGAGCGCGGTCGGCGGCGGTGTCGGCCCGCCATTTCCCCTTGTAGACGTAGGGCCGCTTTTCCTTCTCCGCGGCCTCGCGGTCGGCCTTCAGTTCGTCCTTCGTGGCGTAGTCCCAGTAGGCCAACCTCTTGTCGAGGAGTTGCTTGACGGCGGCCTGGTAGCGGTCCAGTTTCTGCGACTGGTAATACGGCCCGTGCGGCCCGCCGACCTCCGCCCCTTCGTCCCAGTCCAGGCCGAGCCAGCGGAAACCGTCGAGGATCGGCCGCAGCGCCTCCTGCACGTTGCGCTCGGCGTCGGTGTCGTCGATCCGCAGAATGAACTGACCGCCGTGCTGACGGGCGAACAACCAGTTGAACAGGGCGGTGCGGACGCCGCCGATGTGCAGGTAGCCGGTGGGACTCGGGGCAAAGCGTGTGCGGACCATGCTCACCACTTTCGCGGACGGGGACTGACTCATCGCTGCCGCTTGCGGCTTAGCGTTCGCTCCATCCTGCGAATTATAGACATCGGCGGAGATGAGGACGAGTCCGCTCGCCTTCGCCGCGCTTGCAGGTCGGGCCCCGGTGTGCTACAACTTCCCGCACTTGCACACCTCAGGGAAGGGGCCGGAGGGACAGGTCTAGCTTGGGTGCTCTGCACCGGGGCGGCGTTGCGCCGCCCGAGCGTCTGGCCCGCCATGCGTCACAGGGAAGGCTGTTTCAGCCCCGCTATCGGGTGAATTTACCCCGGGTTGTCGGTGGCCTGGAACAACCCCGCCGGTCGTGGTACCACCGACAACCCGGGGTAAATTCACCCGGCGGGTCTGTGAGCCTTCCGTGTCCCAGGTCGTGAAGTAGCAACGACCCTCCGGAGCAAGCGGGGCCGCCCGGCGATGACCCGGGCGGCCCCTGTTCCATTGGTGCCGGGACGCCCCACGAGGTTTCGCCATGAGACGCACGCTCCTCGGCCTCCTCCTCTCGGCGGCGCTGCTCGGCTGGGTCGGTCTCCCGGCCGGCCAGGGCGACGCGCCCCGCAAGGAGCCCGCCCCGCGCTTCCAGCTGCCCCCTGGCTTCGTCATCGAGAAGGTCGCCGGGCCGCCGCTGGTGAAGTACCCCCTCTTCGCCTGCTTCGACGACCGCGGCCGGCTGTTCGTCGCCGAGGGCACCGGCACCAACTTGCCCGGCCCGGAGCTGCTCAAGCTGAAAAAGCAGCTCGGCCGCATCACCTTGCTCGAAGACACTCACGGCGACGGCACCTTCGACAAGGCGACCACCTTTGCCGACGACCTCACCTTCCCGACCGGGGTCTTGTGGCACGACGGCGCCGTCTACGCCACCTCGCACCCCAACCTATGGAAGATCGAGGACACCGACGGAGGCCGGGCCGACAAGCGCGAGGCCCTCGTCAGCCGTTTCAACTTCAACGGCAACGGCTGCGACATCCACGGGCCGTTCCTCGGCCCCGACGGTCGCCTCTACTGGACCGATGGCCGGCACGGGTACAGGGTCAAGACGCAGGAAGGCGACACCCTTGAAGGGTTTGCCTCGCGGGTTTGGCGCTGCCGGCCAGACGGCAGCGACATCGAGCGCCTCGCGGGCGGCGGCTTCGACAACCCCGTCGAGCTGGTGTTTCTGCCGACCGGCGAGGTCATCGGCACGATGGACCAGGGGCCGGGCGACGCCTTGCTGCACTACGTCGAGGGCGGCGTCTACCCGATGGACCACCCGTGCGTGAAGGAGTTCTCCCGCACCGGGCCGATGCTCGGGGCCGTGCGGCAATACGGCGCCGCGCTGCCGGTCGCCCTGTGCGGGCTGTGCCGCTACCGCTCGGCACAGTTCGGCGACGACTACAAGGACTGCCTCTTTTCGGCCCAATTCAACGTGCATCGCGTCGAGCGGCACACCCTGGTCCGCGACGGCTCGACTTACCGCTCCGTCGAGAAGGACTTCCTCACCTCGACCGACTACGACACGCATTTCACCGACGTCCTGGAAGACGCCGATGGCAGCCTGCTGGTGGTGGACATGGGAGCTTGGTTCAACTACGGATGTCCGACATCCAAGATCGCCCGTCCGGAAGTGCTGGGGGCGATCTATCGCATTCGCCGCAAGGACGCGCCCAAGGTCGAAGACCCGTGGGGCAAGTCGCTGAAGCTGCCGTCGCGCTCGCCCGCCGAATTGGTGCAGCTGCTCGACGACCCGCGCCCGAAGGTGCGCGACCAGGCGATCGAGCGACTCGGCAAGCACGCGACAAAGGCGGTCCCGGACCTTGCGAAGGTGCTGCGCGGCGAGGCGAGCGGGGGGCGTAAGCCCCCCGGTGCCCAGGCGCGGCGCAACGCGGTCTGGGCCCTGTGCCGCATCCACGGGGCCGAGGCCCGCGCCGCCGTGCGCGAGGCCCTGGCCGACCAGGACGCCGGGGTGCGCCAGGCGGCGGTACACGCCGCCGGCCTGGAGAAGGACGCGGGGGCCATGAAGGCGCTGATGCGGATGGCGGTCGAGGATGCGCCGGCGCTGCGGCTGAAGGCCGCGGAAGGACTGGGGCGCATCGGCAAAGCGGAGGCCATCGCGGCGCTGCTCGACGGAGCCCGCAAGGGGGGCGACCGCTTCCTCGAACACGCGATCATCTACGCCCTCATCCGCATCGACGACCCGAAGGCGACCCGGCCGGCCCTGGACGACCCCAGCCCGCGCGTGCGCCAGGCGGGGCTGGTCGCGCTCGATCAGATGAAGGACGGCGGACTGACGCGCGAGCAGCTGGTGCCGCTGCTCGACACCGACGACCAGGACTTGCAGGCCGCGGCGCTCGACGTGATGGGCCGGCACCCGGGCTGGTCAGGCGAGGTGATCGGCCTGCTGCGCGGCTGGCTCGGTGCGGAGAAACTCTCCGTGTCCCAGGAGTCGTCGCTGAGCGGTACACTGCTGGCGTTCAGCACCGAGGCGGACGTGCAGCGGCTCGTCGCCGGCGCCCTGGCCAACCCGAAGACGGCGCCCGCCACCCGGCTGTTGCTGCTGCGCGTGCTGGCCCGCTGCCGCGTCGATCCGCTGCCGAAGGCGTGGTCGGAGGCGCTGGGGCAAGCCCTTGCCCAGGACTCGGCGACGCGGCGCGAAGCGGTCTCAGTGATCAAGGCGCGCAACCTTGCCGACTTCGACGACAAACTGGAGGCGATGAGCCGGCAAGCCGAGTTGCCGGCCGAGCTGCGCGTCGCCGCCCTGGACTGCGTCGCCCCCCGCCAGCGCGAGCTGTCGGCCGAGGCGTTCGCGCTGCTGACGGCGCACCTCTCGGAGAAGACCGACCCGCTGCTCCGCGTCGCCGCCGCTCGGGCGCTCGGCGCCAGCCGGCTGGACGCGAAGCGCCTCACGGAAGTCACAAAGCACGTCGCGGCCGCCGGGCCGATGACCGTGCCGCTCATGGCGCCGGCCTTCACCCGCTGGGGCGACAAGGAGGTCGGCCTGGCGCTGGTCGCCGCCCTGGAGCGATCGCCGGGCGCCGCCGCACTGACCGCGGACGACCTCGACCGGCTCCTCAAAGGGTATCCGGCGGCGGTGCAGACCGCGGCGGCGGCGCTGCGCGAGCGCCTCGGCGCCCGACAGAAGGAGCAGGCCGCTTACCTCGCGGGCCTGACGCTGGAACTGCTCAGGACGCCGGGCAGTGCCGAGCGCGGCAAGGAAGTCTTCTTCTCCCGCAAGGCGGGATGCTACGGCTGCCACCGGGCGGCCGGCAAGGGCGGCAACGTCGGCCCCGACCTGTCGCAGGTCGGCCGCTTCCGCACAACCCGCGACCTGCTCGAATCGGTCGTCTTCCCCAGCTCCTCGATCGTCCCCGAATACCGGCAGTACGTCATCACGACGAAGAACGGCAAGGTGACGACCGGCATGGTCATTCGTGAAAGCGCCGACGCGATCTTCCTGCGCACGGCGGAACTGGCCGAGGTGCGCCTGGCCCGCAAGGACGTGGAGGAGATGACGCCGTCGAAGACGTCGCTCATGCCGGAGGGGCTGGAGAAGACGATGTCGCGGCAGGAATTGAGCGATTTGCTGGAGTTCCTGTACAGTCAGCGATGATTCACGGTGCGCGGCGTGGAATGCGGTTATAGTACGGTGCGGCCGGGTAGCCGGAGATGACAGTCCCCCCAGGTTGGCAGAGTCCGATCACCGCCCAACCGGGGCAGACCCAACAGGGGGTCGATCCCCTCCGGCTCTTGCCTGCCCGCCGCAGCCTGCAACGGATTCGTCTCGATGCCCAGCGGGCACTTCTCCTGGCGGGGACCCCGCGTACCACGCCGATCACGGTGACGCGCGACGGCGTCATCTGGGACGGCCACCACGCGGTGCGGGCCGCCGCGGAAGAGGCCCGCCTGGTCGATGTGCTGATCGTCGATCTCCGTGCGACGCCCGTGGCCGCCTCCATCCTCAACTTACCTGTGAGGTAAACGCCATGACATGCCCCCCTGCGGTAGCCGAGATCCTTCTGGAGATGCTTCGACACGGCCTCTTGCGGACGCGCGCCGCTGGGTGGTCGGGAGATGCCGACCGCTGCGCCGCCGAGGCCGACCACTTCCACAACCTGCCCGACCTGCTGCGGGACTACTCGCCCGAGCGCCTGAGGTATTACTGGGACGCGGAACGGTCGGCGTTCCGGTCACACCTCTCCCCCGAGGAACTGGCATCGTGGGAGCCCTTGTGGCAGCGCCTGCGGAGTCAGGCCGACGTGTTACGGGATATCGCCCGGAGTGCGTAGATTCTGCCCGCGCCCCCCGCCGGGCACCTGCTCAACGAGTACATCCGTCCTGCTCACGCGCCGCGGTTTCCTTGCCGCCGCTGCCGCAACGTCTCGGCAGCCCGCGTTCACCGCAGGACGATACGCAGATTGGCCATGCGATGGCCGCCCGCTGCGCCGCGATAGATCTCGAACGCCCCCAGGGTGCCGGTGAAGCCTGCGTCGATCTTTTCCTCGCTCCCTGGGGGAAGCAGCATAGATGAGAATCATCGTGTCGATGTAGACGATCCCCGACGCCGGCAGCGTCAGCGCTCCCATGAGTCGCGTTCCTCCCTTACGTGCCGATTGGCATCTTCCGGCGTCCTGAAGAGAAGGGGGCCGGGCGGTAACGTGGCCAGGAATTCCAGCATGGATCGGCGTGCGGTGGCGGGTTCTTCCGGCAAGACGACGATGACCTCGACCTTGACGCCTTCGGGAAGCTCCGGGTCGCTGATTTCGAGGCGATGGCCAGGCAGGATCGTCGTTTCCAGGCGTAAGGCGGTTTGCATAAGGATTACCTCTCTTGACCATTCTCTCGGGCCAGTCGTTCGACCATCTCCAAAGACTCGGCACCAGCGAGTTGCCAGGCGTCGAGTTCGGCCTGCAACTCCGGTGGGACTTCAATCGGCCCGTGGATGACATGCACCTCCACGAACGCGCCTTCGGGCAGGGGCACGTTCGGGACGACGACGCCGTTCTTGACGAAGCCCGCAACGATGACCGACATGGCAAGGCCCTCCTGGATCAGCAGCGCCGATTGTAGCAGACCTGCAAGCGCCTGTCACCGCGGCCCTGAAAGCTGAGCTGCAAGTCCCTGTCATCGCGCGGAGGGAGCACTTGCGAGAACTGGCGGAGGGCGTAATAATGCTCGGAGAGGGTGAAGAACCACGGCTACCGGACACAAGGAATGTCGCCTGTGAGCCATCTCCTCCTCTTTGCGGCAGACGACGAGTTGTCGTTCGTGTCGTTCTGTCACAAGTGGGCCGACGTAGCGACCATCGTCGGGCTGGCCATCACCCTGATCGGCTTCGGGTTTACGCTTTGGGGGTTGCGGCGCGTCAGGGCGGTCACGCGGGAGGCCGTAGGCAAGATCGGAGCCCAACTGCTCTCTGTCGAAACAATCGTCCTCCTGCGGCTCGTCACCGAGGCGCGCGACGCCGGGCGCGACGGGCACTGGCCCCGCGCCATCGACCGATGCCAGCAGGCGCGGCTCATCGCCGTCCCGCTCTCCCACAACCTGCGCCTGCGGGAAGAGGAGCGGGACGCGCTGAGGAAGATGAACACCAACCTGCGGATTGTGGTTCAATACATCGAGAACAACAGGCTCCCGCCCGGCTCCCCGGCGGGCAACCTGCCTGACGCGAAGAAGCGCACCCTCGACCAGATGGTCACCACGCTCGGGAACATTCAAGGGCGGCTCCAAGGCGCCGCGATGGAGGTCTAACGCCATGACGCCGAAGGAATCCCAGCTCGGCAAGCTGGCCCGCAAGTTGCTCACCTTCACCCGGAACGACCGGCTCAAGTGGGAGGAGACGGCCGACGAACAGACCTTCTGCCTCGTCGTTGACAGCGGCATGATCCAGATCCAGGAGCGGCCGCAGGAGGGGTTGTTCACGCCCTCCCAACCGGCGCAGCACCCAGTCGAGTACGTTCTTACCGTCCTCAATGAGAACAATATCACCGCCGGGACGTTCACGGGCGCGCACACGGAGGGCGGGCAGCGCTTGCTGCATGAACTTTACGACGCCGCCCGCGAGTCGGCGCTTCGGCCGGATCGGGTGATCGACAGGATCGACTCGGAAATCACCCGCCTGGCAGAGACGGGCCATCGGAGATAAGGGAACTCCTGCGTCGCCGGCGTCCAAAACTACACCGGGGCGGGAGAGGAGCGCGTCGCGAATTGTTCCAGAAGGCCTGAAATGCAAAGGACTTCCAACAACTGTCCGTAATTGCTCAAGAGTCCTGGGTTGGCCAGCTGCGCGGCTGCTTGGCCTGCGTAGAATAGAGGTATGAGGATCACCGTTCCCCAAGTCCCTGGGGCCGAGCAGACGCCTCTCGTAC
>DATFNV010000148.1:0-7754 GCA_035266225.1 Gemmataceae bacterium | reverse complement strand
TGGTGAATAGCTGGTGTCCGTCGGGGGAGAAGGCCAGGGCATAGCCCCAGCCCGACGGCACCCGGCCGACCTGGCGCGCCGCGGCGGCGTCCCACAGGCGCACCCCGTCCTGGCTAGCGGACGCCAGCAGCCGGCCGTCCGGGGCGAAGGCGACCCCCCAGGGGCCCCGGCTCGGGCCCTGACCGTGCGGCAGGTAGTGCAGGCAGTCCCCGGGGTCGGCCAGCTCCCACTCGGTGACTCCCTCCCAAGACCCCGTGGTCAGCCGGCGGCCATCGCGCGAGAAGCCCAGCAGTTTCTCCCCCGAGAGAACCAGCTCTCCGCCGGGGGAAAAACACCACAGGCGGGTGGTGTCGTCGTGGCTGGTGGAGGCCAGCAGCCGGCCGGAGGGGTGATACTCGAGGTGCGTGATGACGTGTTCGTGGCCGCGCAGCACCGCCTGGATGTTCCCTCCGGGAAACGTACAGAGGTAGATATTGGTGTCGGTGCTGCCGACCGTCAGGAGCGAGCCGTCGGGGCTCCAGGCCAGGCTGCCTCCCGCGAAGCGATCGCCGGGCAGCCGGAGGACAACCGTTCTCGTGGCCAGGTCCCAGACTTCGACGTCCTGGCGCGCGCGAGAGGACACCGCCAGGTACTGGCCGCTGGGGTGGAACCGCAGGTTGTCCGGCCTGGGCCCGAGCGGCACAGGCGGCAGGTCCCGGCCGGTGCCCAGGTCACACAGCGCGACGGACCCGTCGGCCTGGACCAGGGCCAGCACCTTGCCGTCCGGCCGGAAGGCACGCTCCCAGCGGCAGATCGGGCGGTGCAGCACCAGCTGGCCGGTCACGCTATCCCAGACGCAGGCAACCGGCTTATCGCTCCGCCGGTCATCGCAGAGGGCGAAGACGTACCGGCCGTCGGGGCTGACCTCGAGGGCGATACAAGGGCCCCCCTCCCACTGCCAGCGGCGGACGATCTGGTCATCCGCCAGGCGCCGCCAGGAGACCACGTTGGGGGCCTCGGCGGAAGCGTAATGGCGGCCCAAGGGGTCCACCCCCCGCCACGGGAGGGGGGGCGCCGCCGAAAGGCGTTTGACGGCGCGCACGTCCCACAGGGTGAGGGAGGCGATGGCCTCGTCGCGCAACTGGGGTCGGTTGGCTTCCAACTGATCCAGGGAGCGCAGGTGCCGCACGGCCTCGGCCAAGGTCTCCAGACTTCGGTAGCGCCACCCGGGTTGCCGCGACTGGCGGGTAATCCGGGCCTCGTTCCCGAGCGCCCGGGCTAGCTGCAACGTATTCTCGCGCTCCGCGGCCCGGGTCTGTTGTTCCTGAGCCTGCAGGTCGCTCAGCGCCTCGTCCCGCGCCGCGAGGGCTTGCCGGATGCGGACGGTGCTGAGGGACAGCACGATCACGGCGAGGGTCAGCATCAGGACCGCAGCGACGGCGACCGCGAGCAGGGGCCGGCGGTGCCCCCGCGCCCACTTGGCCGCCTGCCGCAGCCGCGAAAAGCGCCGGGCCTGGACGGGCTGATCGTTCAGGAAGCGGCGCAGGTCGTCGGCCAACTCCTGGGCGGTGCCGTAGCGCTCCCCGGGGGCCTTGGCCAGGGCCTTGAGCACGATCGCTTCCAGGTCCGGCGGCAGCGCCGGATTTAGCAACGACGGCCGGGCGGGCTCCTCGAAGGCGATCCGTCGCAGGATTTCCTGCCGGTCGTCGCCGGGGACGGCGGGCTGGAGCGTCAGCAGCTCGTACAGGGTCGCGCCCAGCGCATAGATGTCCGTCCGGTGGTCCAGGACGTCCCGCCGGGCCAGCGCTTGCTCCGGGCTCATGTAGCGCAGCGTTCCCAGCAGGTCGCCGCTCTGGGTCAGGTGCGCTTGCCGCTGGAGGTGGGCCAGGCCGAAATCGGTGACCCAGGCCTGGCCCTGAGTATCGAGCATCACGTTGGACGGCTTGATGTCGCGATGGACGACGCCGTGCTCGTGAGCGGAATCCAGCGCCTCCGCCACCTGGGCGCCGATCTCCGCCGCCGCGCGGCAATAGCCTGGACTCCGTGCGGAGCCCTCGGTCGTGAGCCGGCCGACCGGGCCGGTCTCCGGAGGGGCGGCAGGGAGGCGCCCGGCCTCGCCCGCCGGCCGGCCCGCCGCTTCGGGCCCGACTACTGCATCCTGGGACGTGCCCCCACTGCAGGCGCCCTCCGGCCCGTCCTCGGCTTCAAGCCTGGAAACCTGCCGCATCCGGGCGATCAGCTGGGCCACCGTCTGTCCCTCGATGTAGCGCATGGCGTAGTAGTGGACGCCGCGCTCGCAGCCGGCGTCGAAGACGTCCACGATGCGCGGGTGATGGAGCTGGGAGGCCGTTAGCGCCTCGTTGTGGAACCGCTGCAGCTGGCGCGCGTCCAGGGCGCCGGCCAGGGGCAGTACCTTGAGGGCCACCCGCCGGCCCAGGGACAACTGCTCCGCTTGATAGACAATCCCCATGCCGCCGCGCCCCACCTCCCTCACCAGGCGGTAGTCCCCCAGCTGCCCCAAGGCCGGCTCCTGCGGGGCCAGGACCGCCTCGGGCGGAGACCCGCGGCCCAGGCCCAGGGCGGTCTGGTGAAGCAGTTCGAGGGTGGCCAGGCACTCCTCCAGGGGCTCGCTCAACTCAGGGTGCTCAGCCAACCACTCTTCGGGCCGTAGTGGGGTTCCTTGCTCCAGCTGCTCCAGGTATCCCTCCAGCAGATGCACCACTTCGGGGCGCGCCCCCGGTCCGCAGGCGGGCGTTGAAGTAAGGGCTCGGTCCCGGCCGCGGCCTCGGGGGGCCGCGGAGCCGTTCCTCTCCTCGGGGGTCGGCGGCGGAGGGGTCATAGCAGGTCTTCCTCCTTCAGAAGCAGCCGCAGCCGGTCCAGGGCCCGGACCCAAAGGACGCGGACTGCGCCTGGGGTGCGGCCCATCCGCCGCGCGACCTCCTCAAAGGCCAGGCCTTCGAGGTTGCGCAGCCGCAGCACTTCCCGGTGGGGCGCCGGCAGCCGGGCCAGCCGGTCGGCCAGCACCGCGGTTGCCTCGTGCTGCTGGGCCTGGGCGCTGGGGGAACTCACGGGGCTGGCCAGGGCAACCCCCGGACCGGCTGCCGAATCCCCCGGGGCCGCGGACCTCTGGTCCAGCGAAACCTGGCGGCGGACGTCGCGCTTCCGCGCCTGCACGTGCCTCTCCGCCAAGGCCGCCAGGTTGTGCGCCAGGATGCGGCGGAGCCAGGCCCGCCACTGGGCGGCGCTGGTCCCCTCAAACTGGCCGAAGTCGCGGCAGGCCTCCAGGAAAGTCTGCTGGACCAGGTCGGAGGGATTGACGACGCCTCGGAGGGGAGCGCCCAGCCGCGCCCGCGCCAGCACGCCGAGGTAGTCTCGGTACAACTCCAGGAGGGCGCCGAGTCCTTCGCCGTTGGCCTGGCGTGCCTGGGCCAGCAGCTGGGTCGCGCCCGGGCTCGCGCAGAACTCCATGACGGTTTCCCTCCAGGTTAGGCCGATCCTGGCGACCTTTGTTACAGGGCCGGCGCCGCCCGTTACCGAGGGCGGGAACAAAGGTCGGCAGCTGGTGCCAGTGGGACCGAGTATCGGCCGGTCGATCCCGCTCTGCCCCATCAGATCCGACTCCTCGCCCGGCGCAGATACCGGCCGGCTTCCTGGCGCAGCAAGTCCACTTCGCGGGCGGCGTAGCTTGCCTCTCCTTTTCTTCGTTCCCCATTAGCAAGTGCGGTGCCGGACAGTTCCGATCGCGTCCGATTCGCTTCAAGCCCCGCGGAGAAAAGGAGTTTAGTCGTTCCGATCGGGTGCCGTGGAGGGCCCAGTCCCAGCCGGCTCCTGCAACCCAGCGAATTCCAGGGGCGAATCCGCACACTCGGGAAGGCAATGTGCGACCGCAGAGGCAACTGACCCAGCCAGCACTTGCTGGCTCTACTGGAAGGAGGTAGATAAAGCATCGGCTTACCCGGGGCGATGAACCTCGGGGAAACCTCGGCCCGAAAGGCGTCGGGGAACAACAGCAGTCGGACCAGGAACGACAGGCTGACGGAGAACAGCCGCGCGAGTTGCCGCAACGAGTGCTCGCCGCGATCGACGGCACCGACGAGACGTTCGCGGAGATCGAGAGAGTAAGGTCGCAGGGTTGCACCTCCAAACCGGTGCCCCCTTAGCTATTGTCTCCCGTGTGCAGTTCAATCGTGAACCGCTCTAGATACTGATGACGGCGATTTCCCATCGTGGTGAGGTGGTTCCGATGAAGTCTCTCGCGCGCCTCGCGATCCTTGGCGGCGTCCTGTCGGCGGGATGGTTCGCTGCCCCCCTCGGCCTGGCCGGAGAGGAGTCGGCGACGCCGGAACAGGTCGCCTTCTTCGAGAAGAACATCCGCCCCGTGCTGGTGCGGGAGTGCTACTCCTGCCACGCGACGACCGCCCCGAAGGTTCGCGGCGGCCTGACGCTCGACAGTCGCGACGGCCTCCGCAAGGGCGGCCAGACCGGCCCCGTCGTCGTCCCCGGCGATCCCGCGAAGAGCCTGCTCCTCAAAGCGATCAAGCAGGAGCAGGACGACCTCAAAATGCCGCCGAAGAAGAAGCTGGCCGGCGAGGTGGTCGCCGACTTCGAGAAATGGATCGCGATGGGCGCCCCTTACCCGCGCGATGGCTCCACCAAGGTGACGAAGGGCGAGATCGACATCGAGAAGGGCCGCCGGTTCTGGGCGTTCCAGCCGCCGCGAAAGACCCCTCCCCCCGCGCTGAGGGACACGGCCTGGCCGAAGGGCGACATCGACCGCTTCCTCCTCGCCGGGCTGGAAGCGAAGGGGCTCAAGCCCGTGGCCGATGCCGACCCGCGGGCGCTAATCCGCCGCGTCACGTTCGACCTGACCGGGTTGCCGCCGGCGCCGGACGATGTCGAGGTGTTCGTGAAGGACTCCGCCGCCAATCCGCAGGCGGCCCTGGAAACGGTCGTTGATCGGCTGCTCGCCTCGGCGCAGTTCGGCGAGCGCTGGGGCCGGCACTGGCTCGACGTAGCCCGCTACGCCGAGTCGAGCGGGCGGGCCAACAACTTCGCCTACCCGCACGCCTGGCGCTATCGCGATTACGTCATCGCCGCCTTCAACGCCGACAAGCCGTTCGACCAGTTCCTCCGCGAGCAACTGGCCGGCGACCTGCTCAGCGCCCGCGACGATGCCCAGAAGTCGGAGTTCCTGACGGCCACCGGATTCCTCGCTATCGGTCCCAAGACGCACAACGAGCGCAACCCGCGGCAGTTCCAGATGGACCTCGCCGACGAGCAGATCGACGCGACCTTCCAGGCTTTCCAGGCGCTGACCGTCGCCTGCGCCCGCTGTCACGACCACAAATTCGATCCGATCCCGCAGAAGGACTACTACGCCCTGTCGGGCATCTTCCGCAGCACCGAGACCTGCTACGGCACCATCCGCCTCCTGCAGAGCAACCAACCCAGCCCGCTGGTCACCCTGCCGAAGGACGGCGGCGCGACGGTCGCCCTCGAACCCCTGACGGCGGAGCGGCGGTCCGGCATCGATAAGCAGATCCAGGACGTGCGCGATCAGATCGCCAAGCTGCCCACCGGCCAGGACTCGTTCCTGCGGCGGATCCTCTTGCAGAACCGAATCGCGACTCTGCAGAGCCAACTCGCCCTGTACGAATCCGACGGCACGCCGAAGCTGCTGGCGATGGGCGTGCGCGACCGCCCCTTCGCCAGCGACAGCCGGGTTTACAACCGCGGCGAGCTCGACCAGCCGGGCGAGACGGTTCGGCGCGGCTTCCCCCAGGTGCTGACAAGCCGGCAGCCGGCGATGAGCCGGGGCAGCGGGCGGCGCGAGCTGGCCGACTGGATCGCCTCGAAGGACAACCCGCTGACGGCCCGCGTGATGGCCAATCGCGTCTGGCTGCACCTGATCGGCCGCGGACTGGTGGCGACGCCCGACAACTTCGGCGCCTCCGGCCAGGCGCCGAGCCATCTCGCCCTGCTCGACTACCTGGCCGTCTCCTTCGTCGAGGACGGTTGGTCGGTGAAGAAGCTGATCCGCACGATCGTCCTCAGCCGGGCGTACCGGCTCTCCTCGCAGTTCGACGAGAAGAACTTCGAGGCCGACCCGGACAACGTGCTGGTCTGGCGGATGCCGAAGCGCCGCCTCGAGGCCGAGGCCCTGCGCGACGCGATGCTGGCGCTGGCCGGCCGGCTCGACCTGACCCCGCCGAAGGGGAGCCCGGTGGAGCGCGCCGGCGAAGGGAACGTCGGCTTCCGCTTCCGGGCCGGCGGCGACGCGGCCGGTTCGGAGACGCACCGGACGGTTTACCTGCCGATTGTCCGCGACCTGGTGCCCGAGGCGCTGACGCTCTTCGACTTCCCCGACCCGAGCCTGATCATCGGCGAGCGGGCGACGACGACGATTCCGGCCCAGTCGCTGTACCTGATGAACAACCCATTCGTGATCCGCCAGGCGGAGGCGCTGGCCGACCGGCTCCTGGCCAGCAGCGAGGAGGACGCCGACAAGCTGGCGCGGGCCTACCGGCTGTGCTACTCGCGGCCGCCGTCGGACAAGGAGTTGAAGAACGCCCAGAAGTTCCTTGAGGACTACGGCCGCAAACAGTCGCGCCGCTCGACGTGGGCGGCGCTGTGCCAGGCGCTGTTCGCCGGCGCGGAGTTCAGTCACCGCTAAAAAACCGTAACAAGATTGACTTCGCCGCTTGCGGCTTCGCAGTTGTTCCTGCGAAGCCGCAAGCGGCAACAGGGTTGTTGATACAGTCTCTCGCCCCTGCGAAACGGGAGATCCATCCATGATGCAGCACCTGCCGTCGCGGCGCACGCTGCTGAAGACCGGCGCCTGCGGTTTCGGCTACCTGGCCTTCGCGGGGCTCTCGACCTGGGCGGCCGAGAAGGACAATCCGCTGGCCCCGAAGAAGACCCACTTCAAGGCGAAGGCCAGGCACGTGATCTTCCTCTGCATGGAGGGGGCGCCGTCCCACGTGGACACCTTCGACTACAAACCGAAGCTGGCAAGTCTCGACGGCCAGAGCATGCCCCGGGCGCGCACCTTCGCCAAGCTGCTCGCGTCCCCCTGGAAGTTCGCGCAGCACGGCCAGGGTGGGCTGTGGCTCTCGGAGTTGTTCCCGGAGTTGTCGAAGCGGGCCGACGACCTGTGCCTGCTGCGCGGCATGTGTACCGACGTACCGGCCCACCCCCAGGCGTTTTTGCAGATGCACACGGGCGTCTTCCAGTTCAAGCGGCCGTCGATGGGGGCCTGGACCTTCTACGGCCTGGGGACCGGGAACGAAAACCTGCCCGGGTTCGTCACCGTCAGCCCGCCGCTGCAGAACGGCGGGCCGTCCAACTACGGCAGCGCCTTCTTGCCGGCCGTCTACCAGGGCACGCCCATCGCCGGCGGTTTCCGCCCCTTCGGCGGCGGCGGCTTCGGCCCGCGCGGCGGCGACGGCGGCGGCGCGGTCAGCAACATCCGCAACCCGAGACAATCGTCCGACGCGCAGCGGATGCAGCTGGACTTCATCCAGTCGCTCAACCACGAGGCGCTGGAGCGCGACCCGCACGACGAGGGCGTCGAGGGGGCCATCGGCTCGTTCGAGCTGGCCTTCCGTATGCAGAAGGACCTGCCGAAAGTGATGGACCTGGGCAACGAGACGGCGGCGACCCGGGCGCTGTACGGCGTCGGCGAACAGGCGACCGACACCTTCGGCCGGCAGTGCCTGCTGGCCCGGCGCCTTGTCGAGGCGGGGGTCCGCTTCGTCGAGATCACCTCGAACGGG
>DATFNV010000147.1:0-5432 GCA_035266225.1 Gemmataceae bacterium | reverse complement strand
AAGGGCGATAAGAGAACTAGCGGCCCCCTGACCGCCCGTTCTCATTCGATGCGCGTCGCAACCAGACGGGCGCGGGGGGCCGGAAGGCAGCAGGGATTGGTCACATGCTCCGTTTCGGCATCGTCCTCATGGCGGGTCTTCTGTCGGCCGCGCCGGCCCTGGCCGGACCCTGGGCTGACGGGATGTTCGAGGAGTTCGGCAAGGACTTCGGCTCCGTCCCCCGCGGTCAGGTCCTCACCCACCCCTTCGCCATCAGGAACAACACCGGTCAGGTCGTCACCATCAGCAACGTCCGCGTCTCCTGCGGGTTGTGCACCAGCGCCACCGCCCTCAAGGGACAGCTCAGGCCGGGGGAGGAGACGTCGCTCGTCGTTCGCATGGACTCGGGCAAGGTCAACGGCCTCAAGACCGTGTACATCTACGTCACCTTCAGCGAGCCGCAGCTCGACGAGGTGCGCCTGTGGATCCAGGCCAACAGCCGCGACGACGTGAACGTCACGCCCGAGACGCTGGCCTTCGGGCGGAACAAGCGGGGGGCCGCCCTCTCGCAGACCACGACCATCACGTTCTACGGCGACGTGCCGTCCGAGATTAGCGCGGTCCAGAGCGAGAGCAACTACGTCCAGGCCAAGGTCGTCGCGGCGCGGCACGGCGGCAACGAGGTCAGCTACGACCTGACCGTCAAGTTGCGCTCGGACATCCCCGTCGGCAGGTGGTTCACCGACGTCTGGGTGAAGACGAACAACCCCATGATGCCACGGGTACGGGTCCCGGTGACAGTCGAGATCGAACCGCCGGTCACGCTCAGCTTCACCACGGTGAGCCTGGGTGACGTCCACGTCGGCGAGTCGAGCGAGCGCAAGCTGGTGGTGCGGGGCGCCCGGCCGTTCCGCATCACCGAGGTGGAGGGGACCGACGACGTGATCCAGGTGAAGGACAGCAGCAGCGAGAGCAAGGAACTGCACGTCCTGACGGTGCGCCTCAAGGGCGGCACCCCCGGCGACGTCAACCGCACCTTGAAGGTCATCACCGACATCAAGGACGAGGGCGAGGTCGAGTTCCGGGCTCGGGGACACGTCGTGCCGTGATTGAACGCGCCGCTTGCGGCTTAGCGCGAACGCTAAGCCGCAAGCGGCAAGCGTCTACTCACCCCCTTGGGGCAGCTCGTAGCAGGCCGCCTCCTCGCCGTTCCGCACGAACAACTTGCCGTGCGCCACGACCGGATGGTTCCACGTCTTCCCCGCAATCGCCTTGATGCGCCCCAGTTCCCGGTGCCTCTTCGGGTCGGCAGCGACGAGCACGACGTCTCCCTTTTCCGACAGCACGAGCAGCAAATCCTGGTCGGCCAGCAAGAGGACCTGCCCGTTGCCGTAGCGCCCGCTGTCGGGCCAACTTTTCCCACCGTCGTCGAGTCTCAGGCAAGTGAACGAGTTGCCGTCGAAGCCGTAGACGTGGCCCTCGTGAACGACGCGGTCGTTGAAGTACGCCTTCATCTTCTGGCTCTCCCACACCACCGACGGTTCGGCCCAGGAGTCCCCCGCGCGCGCGACGCGGAGCCGGCGCTCCCCGATATCCAACCCGGTGCCGAGCAGCACGTCGGTGTCGCCGACGACCGCGGGTTGAAGGACGCGCGGCTGAGGGCCTTCCGTCGGCGAATCGTGGTGCCAGAGCACGTCGCCCCGCTTGGGGTCGAAGGCCGTCAGGCCCACGTTGGTGGCGATGAGGACCTGCTCAACCCCGCCGAGCGTCGCGGGCTGGGGCGAGCAATAACTGCGATCTCCTTTCCCCCTCATCCAGACCGGCTCGCCGCCAGCGACGGCGTCGTAACCGCTGACGCTCTTGTCGTCCGGCCCGCCGGTGAACACCGTAACCACTCCCTGGAGCACCAGCGGCGACGAGGCGAAGCCCCACTGGGGCACCGCCGCCCCGGAGTCCTTCGCCGCGTCGCGCCCCCAGAGGACTCGTCCCGTCGCGGCATCGAGGCAGTTGAGCCGGCCCCTGGCGCCCAGGGCGTAGATTTTGCTGTCGTGGAAGGTCGGCGTGGCGCGCGGGCCCACGCCGGATACGGTTTCCTTGAACCGATCCTCGTCCTCGTGGACCCATAGTTCGTTGCGGGTTTCCGTGTCGTAGCAGACGACCGCCTCCGCCTGGTCGCGCTGCTCCTGCGTGTAGAGGCGGTGGCCGACGACGGCGAAGGACGACCAACCGGGCCCGACGCGGTGCCGCCACACCTCCCGCGGCGGGTGCGCCGACCAGTCGGTGCCGATGCGCACGCCCGTGAGCCGGCCGTCGCGGTTGGGACCGCGGAACTCGGGCCAGTCCCCCGCCTGCAAGGTCACCACCTGGTCGGCCGTCGTGCCGGGTGCGGATTTCGCCCGGTGCTCGGCGAGGAACTGGTCCTCCGCGGTGGTGCTCCAGCGCCAGTGAAACTCCGCCGAGAAGCTGCCATCGACGCCGTCCATGCGGACGAGGCAGGCACCGCCCCACGCGAGGAGGAACACCACCAGCAGTCCGGCCCATCGCACCGGCCAGTCGAGGAAGGGGGTGACGAGCAGCCAGACGACCCACGCCGACGTCGCCACGGGCAGGGCGTACATCGGCAGGGCGAATTGGAACGAGGGGTCGCAGAGGAAATAGGCCGCCACGGCTCCCCCGACGTAAGCCCCCAGGAGGAAGAGACGATCCGACCAGGACAGGCGACTGAAGAACAGCCACCAGACGGCGACCAGGAGCGCCGTCACCAACGGCCCAACGAACTTCGCCCGGAACTGCGTCATCCCCCCCGCCGAGACCCAGCCCGGCACAAAGATCACGGCCGCCTGAAGGGCAACGAGGACCACTCCGGGCCAGAGGCGCAAGCGGCGCTCCCCCGGCGACGGGGTCGAGGCGGTGGCAGAGAATGTGCCGGCTGGCTCGGCCGGCATAGGGAAGTCGGGCAGTGGCGAGATGGCATCGCTCACGGAACACTCCTTTCCGAAGGGTCGTCCAGATGGGAGCGAAAGGTCACGGCCCGTACAAGATGAGCAACCGGGGCAGACGTGTCAACCCCGGCCGGGACGAAACGAGGTGTCGATGGGCCATGCGCCGCGGCAGTGACGAGGCGTCGTCCGAAAGAGCGGAGTCGCTGCGGTGCGGTGCCGCGGCTCGTTCAGGGCCGGGACCGTGACGCGGTAAAATGAGCCGGCGGCAAAGTCCTCGCCAGGCGGAACCCCACCGTGAGACCGCCGTAGGTGGGACGGTCGTGCTCGCGGAAGGCGGCACGCACCTCACGCGCCTGGTAGAGGAACGAGCCGCCGCGCAGCATGCGCGTCAGGCTGTCTTTGATATCCCTATTATCTTCGGTGTCCTCCGTGCCGGCGTCGGGGTCGGGCCGGCAGCCGTCCTGGCACCAGGTCCAGGCGTTGCCGAGCATGTCGAACAACCCCAGCTCGTTGGGCTTCTTCTGCCCCGCCGGCCAGGTGCGATTCTCGCTGTTCTTCAGGAACCAGGCGTGGCGCGGCAGGAACTCCTCCGCCCCGCCGCAGTACCAGGGCGTCGCGGTGCCGGCCCGGCAGGCGTACTCGAACTCCGCCTCCGTCGGCAGCCGGTATCCCGTCCGCGAAAGGTGGTCGGCCGGCAGCTTCAGCGGCGCCTGGCCGTCGGCACACTTCAGGATTTCGTCGATCGACGGATAAACCATCTGTTCCTTCGGCACATTCTCCAGCTCGCTCAGCCAGCGGCAGTACATCGCCGCGCTGCACCAGGAAACGCAGAGGATCGGGCAGTCCGGCTCCGGGGCGTAGTTCTTCCAGTAGAAAAGCGGCACGTCCCGCTTTGCCTCTTTCATGGCCTTGATGAACTTTTCCCACTCGGCGACGGTCACTGGCCTGGCGGCCAGGGCGAAGGAGCGGCCAATCGTGCGCCGGTGCATGCCTTCAAACTCCGTCCGACCCAGCTCGTCGTCCGGCGAGCCCATGAGGACCTCGACGGGACCGCGGACGGCCGTGAATGTTTGGCCCTGGCCGTTGACGAACCAGCGCCGGCCGGCGCGGCCCGGCCGGCCGGCCAGGTCGGCGTCGATCGCCTCCAGGGCTTTTCGGCCGCCCCAATCGAGCGGCCGCGCCGCCGGGCCTTCCTGGCCGTGCCGCAGCAGCCAGTCGATGGCCCCGTGGACGCCGGGGTCGGGATCGTCGCGATACCAGCTCAGCAGCTTCGCCGTCAGCGCCGCGCGCACCTCCTCCGGCAGTTGGCTCGCGCTGTACTCTCCCAGGGCCAGGATCAGCGCCGCGCGACTGCAATCGTCTTTCTCTTCTTCCAGGCGTCGGACCAGCACGCGGGCGTCGGCCCCCCGGGGCGCCAGGGCGTGGATGAGACAGGTGCGGGCGTCCGGCTTCTGCGAGTGCCCCAGCAGGGGCCAGGCGGCGCTGGCGTCCCCGAGGACCAGGAGCGCCGCCGCCGCGTTCGCCTGCCGCTTGGCCCGGGCAATCCGATCCGCCTCGGGTTCCTCGGCGGGGGGGCCTTTCGCCAGCTCCGCGGTGAGAGTTGTCCGGACATCGCCGCCGTTCTTTTCCAGCGCCGGCCGAAGGAGCGCGAACTGCTCGGCGTCGGCATCGCAGGCCAGGTCGGCCAGGACGGCGGGGCGGTCGGCGGCGTAGTCGGCGAGCACGTCGGCGGCCACGAGGCGGCGATCCGCCAGGTGCTTGCCCCGGAAAACGTCCGTGAGCGGGTCGCGCAGGTGGTCGCGCACCGGCCGCAGGGCCCGCACCCAGAGGCCCAGAAAGAGGGGGTTGGCCCACACGAGCTGATCGACGACGGCGGGGGCGGCGCGGCGCCAGCGCGGATTCGCCGGGTCGAAGGCGGCCAGGCCCACCAGGGCGCGAAAGCGGATGTCGGTTGGGGTCTTTGGGTCGTCCACCTTCTCCCACAGGCAGCGCGCCAGGCCGGCGCCGTGCGGGGTGAGGACCTCGCGCACCAGGAGCACCTCGCGCGGGTCGTCGGCCTCGATCAGCCAGGCCGTCAGCGCTTCCTTCACGGCCGGGTCTTCGAGCAGGGCCAGCCCGGCCCGCATGCGCCGTTGCCGGATGCCGGTCTCGTCGGCCCACAGCTCGCGCAGCCGCGGCCGGACGGCGTCTCGATCCTCGGCCAGCGCGACCAGCAGGCCGGGCACGGCCTCGGGCGCGGCGCTGCCGAGCTGCTCGACCTGGGCCTGAACGCGGCTCCGGTTGGCCTTCTGCGCCTCCTGCAGGCGGTCCCGAGCGCGATCGCGCTCGCGTAACGCCCAGGCCGCCAGCGCCAGGCTCGCCACCAGGCCGGCCAGGACGGCCGCCACCACCGCCGCCGTCAGCCCCGCCACCACCGGCCGCCGCTTCACCCACTTGGCCGCTCGCTCCGCCCAACCCACCGGCCGGGCCCGGATCGGCTGACCCGCTTGAAAGCGGCGCAGGTCCTCGGCC
>DATFNV010000146.1:0-22872 GCA_035266225.1 Gemmataceae bacterium | reverse complement strand
CGGCGAGGGTGTGGTGGCCGCGCCGGCGTAAGGGAGGGCCGGCGCGGCGTAAGCCCAAGCCCAGTCCCCGCCGCCCCCGCAATGGCCCTGCGCGCCAGGCCAGCAGATCGAACTTACCAAGAACTATTGAGCCGTTACCGGGCGACTGCGGCGGAACCACCGAGTGAAGAGCATGCGGCAACCTCCTATTCCGGTGAAGAGCGACTGTTCCTGCCCGTCGCGAACTGCGGGAGTTGCTGGGAAACTCGATCGTCTCGATGGGGGTCACCCAGAGGAAACCCCGGACGTCGCCGACAGTCTCGCCGCGGCTCGCCGTTGGCGGCCGCGGTCTTATCATAACCGCAGCCCGTCGTGACACGAAAGGTCTCGGACCATGGCTGCGAAGAAGATTCTAATGCTTGTGGGGGACTACGTCGAGGACTACGAGGTGATGGTGCCGTTTCAGGCGCTGCTGATGGTGGGGCACGTCGTTCACGCTGTCTGCCCTGGGAAGAAGGCCGGCGAGAAGGTGCGCACCGCCATCCACGACTTCGAGGGCGACCAGACGTACAGCGAGAAGCCCGGTCACAATTTCGCGCTCAACGCCACCTTTGCGGAGGTGAAGGCCGAGAACTACGACGCCCTGGTCATCCCCGGCGGCCGCGCCCCGGAATACCTGCGCCTGAACAAGGCGGTCGTGGACATCGTTCGTAGCTTCGCGCAGGCGCGCAAGCCGATCGCGTCGATCTGTCACGGGGCGCAGCTCCTGACCGCGGCGGGCGTGCTGGAAGGGAAGGTCTGCTCGGCGTACCCAGCGGTCGGCCCCGAGGTGAACGCCTGTGGCGGGCGTTGGATCGACGTGCCGATGGACGAGGCGCACTTCGACGGCAACCTGGTGACGGCGCCGGCGTGGCCCGCGCATCCGAAGTGGCTGGCCGCCTTCCTGAAGGTGCTGGGCACGAAGATTGAGGCTTGAATTCGGCTAGGAAAAGAAAAAGGGCCGCCGGCAATCCCCTCTCTGCCGACGGCCCCGATGTCCTCTTCCTTCTCCCCAAAGTAGAGGACACCAGAAAAGTAGGTCACACTTTCCGGCAAAGCAAATCGCCGTGGAAAAACCAGCCACTTATGGCTTCGCAGGAAGTGTTAAGCCGCCAGCGGCCGTTCGTCGTGCCGCCCGTTGTCGTCGGCCGGCCTCTTCGCCGCGGGGAGCAGGCGCAGTACGGCGGGCAGGAACACCAGCGCCGTCAGCATGCAGCAGCCGACGCCCAGCGTCAGGACGAAGCCCAGACCAAAGAGCCCGCGGTGGCTGGACACCATCAGCGTGCCGAAGCCGATCATTGTCGTCAGCGCCTTGACCAGGACGCCGCGGCCGATCGCCCGGCTGATCGTGGCGTGTCCCTCGCGCCGCCGCAGCAGGTAGTCGTGCAGCACGTGGACGCCGTTGTCGATGCCGACGCCGAGAATCAACGGCAAGGCGATCATGTTCGCCGGGTTCAAGGGCAGGCCGCACAGACCCATCACGCCCAGTGACAGGATCATCCCCATCGCCAGCGGGGCCACGGCGATCAGGGCGTGGCGCAGGTTGCGGAAGTCGGCCAGCAGCACCAGCACGATCACCCCCAGGGCGTAAAGGCCGGCCCACTGGAAGCCGCTCCTGAGCGATTTCAGACCTTCCACGGTGCCAAACGGCTTGCCGGTGGCGTCGGCATCGACGGTCTGCACCTGCCGCGTGAAATGCTCCAGCGGGCCGTACTCCCACAAACAATCCTTGGCGAAGACGGCCAGCAGCCACTTGCCGCTGCGGCCGACGTAGCGCTCGCGCAGCGCCGGCGGCAGGTCGTCCAGGGTGATCGGCGCCGGCGTCGCCACGTCGCGCAGCCGATGCAGGTCCTCGGCCAGGTCGCCCTTGAGCCGCCGCTCGAAGTCCGAGAGGCGCGACAGGGCCACGGCCGTGTCCATGCCGGCGAGGCGCTCGTCCAGCCGCCGGGCGGCGTCCGCCAACTCGGCCAGCAGCGGCGAGCTGCCCGTCCCGGTGGCTTCCTCCACGTTCTTGACGAGGGCGGCGAGCGCGCCGCGCAGCAACCTCATTTGCTCCGCGACCGTGTTGGCGGGGTTGTCGAACTCCGGCGGGTTGTGCGGCACGGGGGCGCCGCGCTCAGGCAACCGTTGGAGCATGGTCGAGATCTCGCGCAGCAGGACGACCTTGCGGTCCTGTTCGCGCGGCACCAGCGAGGCGATCTCGACCACGCGGCTCACCTCGGGAAGTTTCTCGTAACGGGCCTTGAGGGCCAGCGCCTCCTCGGGGGTGTTCGTGGTGCTCAGGGCGTGCCAGCTGGCGCCGTCGGTGTGCTCGATGAGCGTCATCTCCCACTTCACGGCGTCGAGGTCGCGCGCCTGGAGGTGCAGCAGATTGTGGTCGTAGTGAACCCGGGTGGCGAAGATGCCGAGCCCGGCGGCGAGGGCCAGGGCTGTGCCGATGACCAGCCACGGCCGAGCCGACAAGCGCGGCAGCCAGCCCTCGGGGAATTGCAGATTGCAGATTGCAGATTGCAGATTGGAAGTCGCAACGGTCGTCCCGTTCTGTCTTACAATCTGCAATCTGCAATCTGCAATCTGCAATCTGCCGCGCCGGTCGGCGAGCATCAGCACGGCCGGCAGAACGGTGAAGCAGGCCAGGGCGCACAGGAGCACGCCGCAGCCGGCGATCCAGCCCAATTCGGCCACCGCCCGGAAGTCGGCCAGCATTGCCGCGAAGAAGGCCAGCGCCAGCGCCGTCGCCGCCGTCAGGTTGCCGACCGCGACGTGCGTCGCCGTGTGGAGCAGCGCCGAGCGCACGTCCATCCCGCCGCGCCGCGCCTGTTCGTAGCGCGTCACCCACAGCACGCCGTAATCGCCCATCGCGATCAGCATGACGGCGAAGGTCGCCGACAGGATGTTCAGGTGGCCGACGGTTAGCGTCAACCAGCCCAGCGCCCAGGAGATGCCGATGAGTAGCGTTCCCACCGTAAGCATCGGGTAGTGCAGGCCGCGGAAGACGACCAGGTAAAGGACGACGACCGCAGTCAGCGCGAGCCACGACGCCAACTCGGTGTCGTGGCGTGAGGCGACCATCTCGTCGTTCTCCAGCACCGGCAGGCCGGTCAGGCCGAACTCCACGTCGGGGTACGCCGTCCGAACCTCGGCGAGGAGGCCGCGCAGCCCCTCGACGCTGGCCCGGTCCGCGGTGAACGACCCCTGCTGCTGCTTGGGCCGGGCCAGGAGGAAGGCGAGTCGGCCGTCGCCGCTGAAGAAATACTGCGGCTGGGCGAGCAGATCCTCCTGGGCGGCGCCCGCCGGCGTGACGCCGCTCCACGGGTTGCGGTAGGCGCGGGGGTCGGCGACCGCGGCGTCGGCGGACCGCAGGATGGCCGCCACCTGGCGAAACGATTGTTCGTCCTCGGAGGCGAGGGGCTGTTCCGGCTTGAGGAGCTTCACTCGACGGGTCGCCTCGACGGATAGCAGCGACTGCAGGGTGAAGTGCTGCCAACCGAAGCGGCCGGTGAACAGCAGCGGCCCCATCGGCACCAGGCGGTCGCGGATCGACTGGATGTCCTCGGCGGGGAGGAACAGCAGGGCACGGTTGCGCAGCGGCCGCAGGTCCACCTTGTAGAAGAGGCGGTCGAACAGGTCGGGCCGGGCGGCCAGGCGGCCGGCGACGTCGTCGAGGGCCAGCTTCATCCGCTCGGGGTCGGTGCCGTGGACCACCACTACCATGTCGTCGTCGGCCCCGAACTCGGCCAGGTACTGGTGCCAGCGCTTCTGGCACTCCTTGCCGGGGTCGAGGAGGTCGTCGCGGTGCGTCTGGTATTCCAGGCGGGTCGCGGCCAGGTACACGGAGAAGGCACCAAGGGCGAGGGCGGCGGCGAGAACCAGCCGCGGGCAGCGGCAGACGCCGCCGACGAAGCCGGCGAGAAGGCGGTGAACGAGGGGGGCCTGTTGGTCGTCCGTGCTCATCGGCCGTTGGCCTCTTCGGAATCCGTCCCGAGAATCGCCCCCCCTTGAGGGGCGCTCGTAGTGACCGCATTTATGCGGTCGCTCAGAGACCGGACCGCATTCATGCGGTCACTACGAGCGCCGCTGGGGGGCGCGAAGCGGGGCGAATTGTAGGCAACCCGGCCGGTCTTTGCAAGGGGAACGAAAAAACCCCGCCGACCGCGGCCCGAAGGCTTTGAATCGGCGGGGCCGGAACAGAGAAGAGGCCAATGCGCCCAGTATCGTCGCCGAGGTCGGAAACGATGTCAACAGGATTTTCGGATTTTTCCGCGCGCGACAGTGAACGAAAATACACAAGGCGAACAATCCCCGCGAAGCTGCAGGCGGCCCCTTACGGACTGATGACGAGCCCGGTCGCGGCCGAGCGGTAGCCGGCCAGCAGCACCGCCGTGGCCCGCGCGGCCTCGGCGGCATTCACCTCGCCGTCCCGGCCGGCGTCGAGGGCGTCGAGGAAGCAGCTCACGTCGCCGGGGCCGGCCGGTTCGACCGGCAGCCAGGCGCGTTTCGGCCGGGCGCCGACCTCGTCCTGCGTACACGCCCAGAAGGCCATCGGATCCTCGGGGTGGGCCGGCGGCGGCGCCCACGGCTCCTCGGCGGCGCTGACCTCCAGGCGCGGTTGGTTGGCGCTGACGATCAGGGTGTGTTCGCTGCCGACGAGGACGACGCGGTTGACGCCGCCGGCCGGGTGGCTCGTCCAACCGCAGCGGCCGCACGCGATCGTCACCACCGTGCCGTCCTCCAGCCGCCCCGCCAGCAGGCCGAAGTCCTCGACGTTGTTCCGTTGGTGCTCGGCGAAGAAGTAGTTGCCCGTGACGCCGAAAACGCTGTGGAACGCCTGCCCGGTCAGCCAGCGCACCAGCGTCACCGGGTAGACGCCGACATTGTCCAACTCGCGCTTCGCCTCGGTCAATTGGTGGCGCGCCGGCGGATACTCCTCGCGGCGCGGCTCCAGCCGGGCGGTGCCGCCGTGTCCCTTGGCGAAGAACGTATCGGCGTGGACGGCGAGGAGTTGCCCGCAGCGCCGCGCCTGGAGGAGCCGCTGCGCCCGCCGCGCCCACGGCGCCGTCACGAAGGTGAACATCTGACTGCGGACGCCGGCGCGGCGGACCGCGTCCACGACGGCCTCGGCCTCGGCGAGAGTCGGGGCGAGCGACTTGTCCAGGTAGAGGTGCTTGCCCGCAGCGGCACAGCGGACGGCGATGCGGCCACGCCGCTCCGGAGGGGCACAAACGCTCGCGATGTGAATGTCAGGCCAGGTCAGGGCCTCGCCCAGGTCGGGGACGTACGGGAGGCCGAGCGAGCCGGCGAAGCGCTCGTTCAACGCGCGGCGTCGGGGATCCACGTCGGCCTCGTCGGTGACGGCGACGAGGCGGCAGCGCGGGTCGGCGGCGAAGGCCGGGGCGTACAGTTCCTGATGAGTCTGGGCACCGCTGATAAGGAGGACGCCGTATGTGGCTTGCCGTTTCGCGCTCGCCGCGGGAGCCGGCGCCGCATCTTCCCAGCACGGATCGGCGCCGGCGCCGCAATGGTAGAGGGCGCCGCGGGTGCCGAGGATCGTGAGGTCGATGCCGGCGCCGTGCGGTTGGCCCGACACCATGCTGAGGAGGGCGCTGGCGCCATTGCCGAACTGGAGGGCGACGGCAGCTTGCTCGACGCCGTCAGCGCCGCTGCTGAGTGTTTCCGAGGAGCGCTGGGGCGGCTGGCCGAACCATTCGCCGACGGCGGCCGCGGCAGTGGCGAGGGGGCCGTTGAGGTGATAGCGCACGAAAACGGGTTGACCGATGCGGCCGCTCGCCAGGGTGGACCGGACCACGGCGTGAAGGTCGGTGAGGGACACCATTCGTGTGCCTGGGGTCAAACCTACCAGCAGCGCAGGATGTGGCCCGAGGCGTCGGTGTCGCAGTCGGCGCCGTCCCAATGATAGCTGCCGTCGTTCTCGCGCGTGCCGCCGAAGAAGCGGCCTGCCGCGGCCGGCAGGTCCTCCCAGCGCCGCGCCGCCGCCACGATCACCCGTCCGGCGGCCTCCCAGGCGCCGAGCAGCCACTCCGCCGCCACTTCCTCGATGGCGTGTCCCTCGGCCGCACACGCGCCGACCAGCGCCCAGGCCGGGCCGTCGTCCGGCAGAAGGGCCTGCAACTGCACGACCGGCGGCTCGGCCTCGCCCAGGATGAGGAAGACGTGCCGCCGAGCGGCGAGGTGCTCGCGGGCCGCGGTCAACGTGGCCCGTTCCGCCAGCGCGGGGAGTTGGTAGCCGGCGAGGAACAGGCGCGACGCCCTCTCGGGGGACAGCCGTCCCGGGGCGCCGGCGCCGCTCAGGCGCAGCAGGCCCAGGCCGACGGCGCGGTCCTGAACGGCCGCCGCGGTCAGCGGGCGCTGAAGCAATCGCGAAAGGAGGAGTGCCAGGGCATCGAACGAACACACGACGGGCGGCTTGACCGAGAGTCGGTGAAGGTCGCGCGGCAGCGCCGTCAGGGCTTCGCCCCCCATGACCACTCCTCCTGACGCCCTGTCGAGTCGCGGAACGTGTGAAACGATCTCCTTCCTGTAACCCGGCGCCGCAGCACGGTCAACAAAATAACGGGACACTTCCGCCGACCGTCACGGGGAGCGCGGCGGCATCTGATTGCCTTTCGGCGCCCGCCGTCTCATAATGGTCCCGTTCGCCTTACCCACGCCAAGGGGACCATCGCATGCGTCTGCGACCCGCCGCCCTCACCCTCCTCGTTCTCCTCAGTGCCGGCCCTGCCGTCCCGGCCAACTCCTCCAACAGCCTCATGGACGTATCGCCCGACGGCTCGCTGCTCATCGTCGCCAACCCGGACAACGGCACCGTCAGCGTCGTCGATACCGCGGCCCGCAAGAAGCTGCACGAGGTCGCGGTCGGCGACAAGCCGGAGGGCGTCACCTGGGTCGGCGCCGGTCCCCTCGCCGCCGTCACCGTCTACCACGAGGATCGCGTCGTCTTCCTCGACGCCCGCGAGGGGCGCGTCGTCAAGAAACTGGACGTGGCCGACGAGCCTTATGGCATCGTCGCCGCCCGCGACGGCAGCCGGGCCTGGGTGACGCACGAGTACCCCGGCACCGTCAGCGAGATCGACCTGAAGGCGCAGAAGGTGGTGCGCGAGTTTGCGGTCGGCTCCTTCGTGCGCGGGCTGTGTCTGTCGCCGGACGAAACGCGGCTGTACGTCACCGAGTTCTACACGGGCGTGCTGCACGCAGTCGATCTGAAGAGCGGCAAGGTGGTCGATAGCTGGAAGGGCCACTCGACCGACAACCTGGCGCGGCAGGTGGTCGTCCATCCGAAATGGCCGCAGGCGTATCTGACGCACGTCCGCTCGCGCATCGACGTCATCCACGGCAACGGCTCGATCTTCCCGGTGCTGTCGGTGGCTCACCTGGTGCCGCCGGACGGGACGAAGCGGCGCGGCGGCGTGCTGCTCGACGAGTTCAACGGCAGCGTGTACGGCAACGTCATCTGCAACCCGTGGGAGGCCGTCATCTCCGCCGACGGCCGCCGCCTGTACACGATCTACGCCGGCACCGACGACATGAACGTCCTGACTCCCCTGGACGACGATTACGAGATGGTGCAGCGCGTCAAGCTGACGAGCGTCGGCCGCAACCCGCGGGCCATCCGCGTCAGCCCCGACGACAAAACGGTGTACGTCTACAACGCGCTGGACTTCAGCGTCAGCATCCACGATGCGGACATGAAAAAGCTGGGAACGGTCTCGGTGTGCGAGCCGCCGAAGACGGCGGAGTGGGTGCGCGGCAAGGTGCTGTTCAACACGGCGCGGCCGCCGATGACGTCGCGGAAGTGGATCGCCTGCTCGTCGTGCCACCCGGATGGCCACGGCGACGGGCGGGTGTGGCAGAACCCGGAGGGGCTGCGCAAGACGCCGGCGCTGCTCGGCGTGGCCCACACGCACCCGCTGCACTGGTCGGCCGACCGCGACGAGGTGCAGGACTTCGAGTACACCATCCGCGGCCGGCTGATGCAGGGCTCCGGCTTCCTGGGCGGCCAGACGAAACCGAAGCGGGGCTTCGAGCCGGTGGAATTGGAGGAGAAGTGCGCCGGCCGCTCCAAGGACCTCGACGCCCTCGCCGTGTACACCAACTCGTTTGACTTCACGCTGTCGCCTCACGTCCTGGCCCCGGGCAAGCTGTCGGCCGAGGCGGAGCGCGGCAAGAAGTTGTTCTTCGACCAGGCGGTCGGCTGCGCGACCTGCCACAGCGGGCCGTACTACACCGACAGCAGTTTGCAGAAGCCGTTCAAGCTGCACGACGTCGGCACTGGCAACGACGACCCGACGGAGAAGATGGGTCCGAAATACGACACGCCGACGCTGCTCGGGGTGTATCGGACGGCGCCGTACCTGCACCACGGCAAGGCGAAGACGCTGCGCGACGTGTTAACGACCTGTAACAAGGAAGACAAACACGGCAAGACGAGTCACCTGAAGCCGGCGGAGTTGGATGACTTGGTGGCGTTCCTGAAGTCGCTCCCGTATGAGACGCCGCCGAGCGAGACGCCGAACACGGAGAAGTATCGGGTGGCGCCGGCGAAGAAGGAGTGAGGCCGCTTGCGGCTTAGCGTTCGCGTGACAAGGGTGAGACGAGCGCTAAGCCGCAAGCGGCAGAGAGCATCCTCCGATCATGAATCCCGATTGGCGAGCGCGTTACGACTTGGCGGTGGAGGCGGCCGAGAAGGCCGCGCAGATCGCCCAGGGCTACTTCCCCGAAGGCGACCCGGCCGACTTCGCCGCGCGCGTCGAGTGGAAGCTCGACCGCAGCCCCGTCACCGCCGGCGACCGTGCCGCCGAGGCGTTCCTGCGCAACCGCATCATCAACGCCTTCCCGCGCGACGGCTTCCTCGGCGAGGAGTACGGCGAAAAGCCCGGCGACTCCGGCTTCCGCTGGGTCGTCGATCCCATCGACGGCACCCGCAACTTCATGCGCGGGATGGCGCTGTGGGGCACGCTCGTCGGCGTCGAGCACCGGGGCGAGGCGATCGCGGGCGCCGCCGTGATGCCGTCGCTGGGCCACACCTGGCGGGCGCTGCGCGGCGACGGGGCCTTCCGCGACGGCCGGCGGCTGCGCGTGTCGGACACGGCGTCACTGGACGACGCGGTGCTCGCCTGCTCCAGCCTGTCGGGATTCTTCAAGGCGGGCCGCGAGGCGCAGTTCCTGGAGCTGGCACGGCGGACGCAACGGCAGCGCGCCTTCGGCCACTTCTACGGCTTCGTGCTGGTCGCCGACGGCGCCATCGACGTGATGGTCGAGCACGGCCTGCACGTCTGGGACGTGGCGGCGGTGGCCCCGATCATCGAGGAGGCCGGCGGTCGCTTCACCGACTGGGACGGCCGGGCGACCATCCACCGCACCGACGTGGTCGCCAGCAACGGCCGGCTGCACGACGAGACTTTGCGGATCCTCAACGCCGTTTAGCGGCCGCCCTCGGGGCGGCGCTCGTTGAGCACCGCCCCGAGGGCGGCCGCTAAACATGGACCTGACCCCATGCACATCCCACGCACCATCGAATGGGTCGGCGGTAGCGACGGCTTCGTCCGCCTGATCGACCAGACGCTGCTGCCGCTGCGGCTGGAGTACCGCGACTGCCGCACCGTCGAGGAGGTCTGGGAGGCGATCAAGACGCTGCGCGTCCGCGGCGCCCCGGCCATCGGCGTCGCCGCGGCCTACGGCGTCGTGGTCGGAATGCAGACAATCCGCGAGGACAACTACCGCCTCTTCGCACGCCGCCTGCGCGAGGTGTGCGACTACCTCGCCACGAGCCGGCCCACCGCCGTCAATCTGTTCTGGGCGCTGGAGCGGATGTATTCGAGTTGGGAGCGGGTGAAATTCGAGCATCCCGAAGCCCAGACGATGCGCGAGTGGCTCTTGCGCGAAGCTCAGAAAATCGAGGCGGAAGACCGCGCCATGTGCCGGGCCATCGGCGCGGCTGGGGCGGCGCTGGTCGGCGAGGGGCAGGGCGTGCTGACCCACTGCAATGCCGGCGGCCTGGCCACCGCCGACTACGGCACGGCGCTGGCCGTCATGTTCGCCGCCGCCGAACAGGGGCGGCGCTTCCACGTCTACGCCGACGAGACGCGACCGCTGCTCCAGGGGGCGCGGCTCACCGCCTGGGAGTTGAAGCAGCGCGGCATCGACGTGACGCTCATCTGCGACAACATGGCGGCACAGGTCATGAAGGAAGGGCGCGTCCACCTCGTCGTCGTCGGCGCCGATCGCATCGCGGCCAACGGCGACACGGCCAACAAGATCGGCACCTACGGCGTGGCCCTGCTGGCGGCGGCGCACGGCATTCCGTTCTACGTCGCCGCCCCGTCGAGCACCTTCGACCTCAGCTTGCCCAACGGCGACGGTATCCCCATCGAGCAGCGCGACCCGAAGGAGGTGACGCACGGCTTCGGTCGCCAGACGGCGCCCGAGGGCGTCGGCGTCTACAACCCCGCCTTCGACGTGACGCCGGCGCGACTCATCGCCGGCATCGTCACCGAGAAGGGCCTCATCGCGCCGGTCCACGAGGAGACGATCCGTGCCACCCTCGGCGGACGCTAACCCGCCCGCGGCCCCGCTGCTGGTGTTCGCCGACGACTGGGGCCGCCATCCGTCGAGCTGCCAGCATCTCGTCGGTCACCTGCTGCCACGGCACCGCGTCGCCTGGGTCAACACCATCGGCATGCGCACGCCGCGCCTCGATCTCGCCACTCTCCGGCGCGGCCTGGAAAAGGCCCACCAGTGGCTGAGGCCGCGAGCGCCCCGCGCCACCGAGGCATTGCCGGCCAACCTCAGCGTCCACAACCCGCGCATGTGGCCGTGGTTCACGCGCGGCCTCGACCGGCGCCTCAACTGCCGGCTGCTGCGGCGCGCCCTCCTCCCGGTCGTGCAAGCCCTCCCCGAGCCGCCGGTCGCCGTGACGACGCTGCCCATCGTCGCGGACCTCATGGGCGCGCTGCCGGTGCGGCGCTGGGTGTACTACTGCGTGGACGATTTCAGCGTCTGGCCCGGCCTCGACCAGAAGACGCTCGGCGCCCTGGAGGAAGTCGTCGTCCGGCGGGCCGACGTCCTCATCGCCGTCAGCCAGACGCTGCAAGCCCGGCTGGCGGTGATGGGGCGCGAATCCCATCTGCTGACGCACGGCATCGACGCCGAGTTCTGGTCCGGGCCAGGGATTCCCCTGGAGACGGCGACGCTGGCCGGACTGAAGCGGCCGCTCGTCGTCTTCTGGGGCGTCACCGATCGGCGCATGGATACGGCCTTCGTCCGTCGCCTGGCTACCGATCTGGCGCAGGGGACCATCCTGCTCGTCGGCCCCGCGGACGACCCCGACCCGGCCCTGCTCGCCCTGCCGCGCGTGGTGCGCCGGTCGCCGCTGCCGTTCGCCCAGTTGCCGGCGTTGGCGCGCGAGGCCGCGGTGCTGGTGATGCCTTACGCCGACCTGCCGGTGACGCGAGCCATCCAGCCGCTCAAGTTGAAGGAGTACCTGGCCACGGGTCGGCCGGTGGTGGTGCGGCGCCTGCCTGCGACGGAGCCGTGGGGCGATTGTCTGGACCTGGCCGACACGCCCGAAGAATTCTCGATGACGGTGCGCCGGCGCCTCCCGGAGGGATTGCCGGAGGCGCAGCGCGGGGCGCGAGCGCGGCTGGCCGGCGAACAATGGGACGAGAAGGCGCGGCTGTTCGCGCGCTGGGCTGTCGAGGGGTAGTTGTCAGCCGTTGCCCGGATGTGGAGAATGACCCTGGGGAGACGCCCAGCAGGAAAGAGGAACGGCGTCGCCCGTGGGGCGGCTGCCGCAGGATCTCCGGTCGAGCCCGGTCAAGAGACTATGCCAACCCTTCATTTCGGCCGCGAGCGCATCGAGGTGACCCTCGCGCCCGAGCAACTGGTCGCCGTCCGCCGCCGTCCGCCGGCGCCGCCCGTTCTCGACCCCGTCGCCGCCGTGCGCGACGCGGTCGAAGCGCCACTCGGCTTCCCGCCCTTGCGCCGCGCCCTGACGCCGGACGACCGCGTCACCGTCGTCATCGACGAGCACCTCCCGCACTTCGGGCGGCTCCTCACGCCCCTGTTGGAGCACGTCGCCTCGGCCGGCGTCGCGCCGGAAGCCATCACCTTGCTCACCTCCTCGCCGGCGGTCGATCAGAGTTGGCTCGACGACCTGCCCGAGGCGTTCGAGGAGGTGCGCGTGGAGGTCCACGACCCGAAAGATCGCAAGAAGCTCGCCTACCTGGCGATGACGCGAGCCGGCCGGCGCCTCTACCTCAATCGCAGCGTCGTCGATGCCGACCAGATCGTCGTCCTGTGCCGCCCCGACGCCGACCCGCTGCTCCGCCGCGGCGGCGCCGGCATGCTCTACCCCGCCCTGACCGACGAGGCGACGCGCGAGGAGTTGGCCGACGTCGAGGCCGGCCCGCGAGCGCTCCGGGACGAGGCGGCGGAAATCGCCTGGCTGCTCGGGGCGCCGTTCCTGGTGCAGGTCGTGGAAGGGGCGGGGGACGACGTCATCGCTGTCGTCGCCGGGCCGGTGGACACCAGCGAGGAAGGGCTGCGGCTGTACGAGGCCCGCTGGGGGCAGACCGTGGCCGAGCTGGCCGACACCGTCGTGGCGACGCTGACCGGCGACCCGCGACGGCATGAGTTTGCCGACCTGGCCCGCGCCCTGGCCCACGCCGCGCAGGTCGTGCAGCCGGAAGGGCGCATCGTTCTCCTGTCCGAAGCGCTGCCACGGCTGGGGCCGGCCGCCGAATTGCTGCGCCAGGCCGACGACCCCGGCCGGGCGCTGCAGCTCCTGCGCCGCGCCCAGGCGCCGGACCGTGCCGCCGCGGTCCAGTGGGCGACGGCCGCCCGGCGGGCGCAGGTTTACCTGCTCAGCGGCCTACCCGAGGCGACCGCCGAAGAACTGTTCGTCACGCCGGTGGAGCAGGCGAGCCAGCTGCAGCGCTTGCTGCGCGGCGCCGGCTCGTACCTGTTGCTGGAAGACGCCGACAAGGCGATGCCGGTCGTGCCCCTGACCGAGGAATAACCTTCTCCCCTCGCCCCGGTACTCCGGGGAGAGGGGGATCGTTGAGGATCCTGCCGATGAGTGAGCGCTCCCCGCTTCACGAGACGACCGCCCGGGCCGGCGCCGCCTTCGCCGAGGAGGCCGGCTGGACGATGCCGCTCCACTACGGCGATCCCGCCGTCGAGTACCGTCGGGCGCGCGAAGGCGCCGCCCTGTTCGACCTGTCGCACCGCGGCAAGGTCGAGCTGACCGGCCCCGAGGCGGAGGTCTTCCTCCACAACCTGCTGACCAACGACGTCAAGACCCTCCCCTACAGCCACGGCCGCGAGACGTTCCTGTGCAACGTCCAGGGGCGCGTGCTCGCCAGCGCCCTGGTCTACCGCCTCAAGGTCTTCGATGACCCCGCCTTCCTGAGCAACCACGACGCCTTCTGGCTCGACGTCGATCCCGGGTTGGGCGACAAGGTCGCCTGCCACCTCGACCGGCACCTCATCAGCGAACGGGCCGAGATCGCCGACTGCACGCCGTCCTTCGCCCACCTCCACCTGGCCGGGCCGCAGGCTCCCGAATTGGTGGCGCAGGATGGGATCACCGGCCTGGCCGCGCACGAGCTGATGCAGAACGGCTGGGGGGCCGAGACCGTGCAGTTTCGCCGCAACGACCGCCTCGGCGTGCCGGGTTACGACATTGTTTGCCCAGCGGCCCAGGCGGAGTCACACTGGACCCACTGGCGCGAGCGCGGGGCGACGCCGGCGGGGCTGCGGGCCGAGGAAACGCTGCGCGTCGAGGCGTGTACGCCGGTCTACGGCAAGGACGTGACCGAGGCCAACCTCGCCCCGGAAGTCGGCCGTACGCCGCAGGCTATCAGCTACGCGAAAGGGTGCTATCTCGGGCAGGAGCCGATCGTCCGCCTCCGCGACCTTGGCCACGTCAACCGCGTCCTGACCGGACTGCGCCTCGAGGGGAGCGAGCCGGTGCCGGCCGGGGCGAAGTTGTGGCGCGACGGCAAGGAGGCGGGGCACGTCACGTCGTCGGTCTACTCGCCGGCGCTGGGGACGGCGATCGCGCTGGCGTACGTCCGCCGCGGCAGCACCGACCCCGGGACGGCCCTGGAAGTCGAGGCGGGCGCCGCGCGAGGGGCGGCGCAGGTCACGTCACTCCCCTTTCGCGTGCGTGACCGAGTGGACCACTAGCTCCACGAAGGAGAGTGCGTTGAACAGGGCGTGCGTCACCATCGCCGGCAGCACGCTCTGCATGCGGTAGCAGAGCACACCCAGCCCGAGGGCTAGCACGAACAGCGAAATCGGCGTCGGCCAGACGCCCGAGTGAGCGACCCCGAACAGCAGCGCCGTCCCAAAAATGGCCGTGAGGGTCAGGGAGCGGGAGAGCCGGCGCACCAGCAGGTAGGCCGGCACCATCGCCAGGGCAAAGAGGAACGGGGCCGACGCGATCGCCTTGTCTCGCACCGCGCCCGCCGCGTACATCGAGGGACTGACCGCGAAGGCCGCGAGGCCCAGCGACGCGATCACCGCGATGTCGCCCCCGTACGGCCGGGTGGCAAACCACGGCTGCAGGATGCCGCGAAAGAGCAACTCTTCGACCACCGCCGCCGTCACGACCGCCGCCGTGAAGATCAGCAGCCAGTCGATGAGATGGGGCTGCGTCTCGCTCACCTTTATCAGAGGGTGCTCTCCCGGCGCCACCACCCACGTGCGCCAGAGGTCGGCGGCGATCTGTTGGACGCCGCGGACGACGGGCGTCATCACACAGAAGCCCAGCACCCCGTGCAGCACGTCCCGCCCGACGTGCTGGCCGCTCAATCCGACCTGGTACCAATGAGCCTGGCTCAGCTTCACCAGCGCGATGATCGCCACCAGGCGCAGCGGGAAGGCCAGGACCGCCACCCACACGAGGTAGCGGGCGCTGGCAAACTCCTCCCTGCGCTCGAGGGCGTCCAGGAAGCCGGGTCCGTAAAGCCAGTTCAGGAACGGCGTGCCGCGCAGCAGACCCTCCGCCAGGGCCGGGCAGAGGAACAGCACGGCGATGGCCAGGGCGAGCACCTGCGTCCCAAGCCAGGGGACCGCCCGACGCCGCTGCGGCGGCAAGACCCGGGAGTGCGTCGGCCTGAGAAGCCAGTACACCCAGGCGACGGCCACCAAGAGCGAGACGGGGAGGAGCAAGACAAACGTGTCGATGGCGGCGTGCCCTCCGTTCAGCCGCTTGTGGCTTCGTGACTGCGAAGCCGCAAGCGGCTCAGGAAGCGGTCAGCAGAAATCGGCCGACGAGCAGTCCCGCGGCGAAGGCCACGGCCAGGCCGACGACGACCACCACGGTCAGGACCGTCGCCTTGGCCGGGGACAGGACGATGCCCGGCGGCCGCGGCGCCGGCTCGAAGGCGACGCCGCTGCGGCGCGACGGCACCCCGAGCGGCTCGACCTCCACGTCGGGGTCAGCGTGTGTCCCCCAGGCCTCCTCGGGCGCCGCCGCCGGCGGGGCGGCCGTCCCCGCGGCGGTGCCGCCGGTCCCCCGGGGCGCCGCCGCCCCGGCGGTGTGCGGCTCGCCCTCCTCGGCGATTGGGGCCGGCTTGTGGAACAGTTCGTCGAAATCGCTGCGCTCGAAGACCGGCTGGTTGGCCTGGTCCTTCGGCTCCTCTTCGGCCGAATCCGCGTTCGGCACCACTACCTGCCCGGCGCACGTCGGGCAGCGCACCACCGTGCCGGCCTTGCGGCGCGCGATGCCCAGGAGCTGATTACAGTACGCACAACGAAAGCGGATTGGCATGGCTAGGTTCGTTTCAACCGTTTCAATCGTTTCAATCCGCCTCCGGCGAATGGGCCGGAGGAAACTGCCTCCGCCGCCCCGGACGGGTCGGCGGGATGACCGGGGCGTCCTGCTATTGTCTCGCGCTCGCACGCCAGGTTCAACTATTCCTTGACTGAGAGGCCCGCTTGGGGACAATGGACCTGGGGAAGATGGGCGCGCGTCGCCCCTACCGACAGGAGCCTTTCCGATGCCACGTCTCACCGCCGCCGGCCGCCTCGCCTGCGTCGCCGTTCTTCTGGCCGCCCCGATGGCCCTCGCTGGCAAGGACGCCCCATCCGGCATCATCACCCTCAAGGACGGCTACGTCTTCAAGGGAGACGTGCAACAACCGACCGAGACCATCATCGACCCCTTCAGCCAGCAGCCGGTCACGCTGCACCAGGGGATCTTCCTGGTGGACGACGTCTGCCGCCGCTTTTTTTTCAGCCACGCCTACGTCGAGAAGGCCGAGACCCGCCCCTATGTCCGACCCCAGTACTTCATTAACAAGCGCGAGAAAAGCTTCCCCGGCGCGAAGTCGCTGCCGCCCATCCGCGAGGTGCTCAAGGTGGGTGAGTGGAATGACAAATGGGACCGAAGCTACAACTTTCGCTCGCCGGTCCAGGAAGAACATTTGTCGCAGCACCTCTCCGAACTCACGCCGTATTTCGCCCGCGTCGATGCCAACTGCATCGACCCCGTCACCAAGCGGGACAACCCCTACCCGGCGACCTGGTATTACCGCACTCGCGAACTCGGCCCCGACATGTTCGTCACCCTGCTGTCGCTGCACAAGGACCTGGCGGACAGCCCGGGTCTGACCGAGGAGAAACGCGCCGAGCGGCGCTTCGTGATCTTTAACTTTCTCGTTAAGGCCGGTTGGATGGACGCGGCCGAGCAGGAGCTGGCCCGCATCAAGCGCGATTTCCCCAGGCAAAAGGAGCAGGTCGAGACGGCCGCCGAGGGGATCAAGAAGCTGGTCGCCACGGACCGCTGGGACGAGATCAAACTGGCCCAGGGCGCCGGCCGGCACCAGGCGGCCCAGAACATGCTCGCCACCTTCCCGACGGACAACGCCGACGACCAGACGCAGACCGAGGTGCGCGCCCTCAAGAACCGCTACGACAGCGCCGGCACCTCCCTGAAGCGGGCGAAGGAACTGCTCGCCGCGCTGGCGATGGACGTGACGGCGGCCGACGACAAAAAACTGTTCACGGAGGCGGCCGCGGTCATCGGCGCCGAGCTGAACCTCGATCACTTTTTCCGGAAGGCGGACAATGAAGAGGGACGGTTGGAGCGTTTCCTGAACCAGGCGGGGCAGGCGGAGCGGTTCGCCAAGCAGGACCTGCCGCACCTGCGGCCGGACGAATTGCTGTCGCTGGCCGTCACCGGCTGGTTGCTGGGCAACGCCTCCGCCGAGACAAAGCCCGAAACGGCGCGGCGCCTCTGGGAGGCGCGCCGCTTCGTGCAGGAGTATCGCAAGACGGCCGACGCCGGGACGCGGGCGGCGCTCTTGAAAGATTACGAAGGCAAGACCAAGCTCGGCATCGCCGAGGTGGCCCAGCTGATCGCCAACCTGCCGCCGGTCGATCCGCCGGAGAAGGTGAGCGGCGCCGAGGTCGAGATGAAGACCGGCGCCGGGGCCGGCAAGGGGACGACGTACCATCTCAAGCTGCCGCCCGAGTATCACGTGGGTCGGCCCTACCCCGTGCTGATCGCCCTGCACCACGGCGGCGAGACCGGCAAGGACATGGTCAAGCGCTGGGGCGAGGAGGCGGCCCGCTACGGTTACGTCCTGGCCTGCCCCGACTGGGACCAGAAGGGCGGCGTGTACGGCTACT
This sequence comes from Gemmataceae bacterium, assembly GCA_035266225.1. Lineage (GTDB taxonomy): Bacteria > Planctomycetota > Planctomycetia > Gemmatales > Gemmataceae > DATFNV01. The sequence goes on along the minus strand of DATFNV010000146.1, from coordinate 5,199 downwards.
CCCCCGAGGAGCACGCCACCGTGCTCGACACGGTGCGCGACCTGCGGCAGCGCTTCAATATCGATTCGGACCGCGTTTTCCTGACGGGCTACGGCGAGGGGGGCGACATGGCCTGGGACGTGGGCCTGTCGCACCCGGACCTGTTCGCCGGCGTGGTGCCCATCGCCGGCCAGCCGCGCAAGCAGGCGTTGACCTACTGGACGAACGCCCTGGAACTGCCGTTCTACGTCGTCTGGGGGGAACGGATGGGCGGGCCAACCCTGGACAAGAAGGAGAACGCCAACCTGGTCATTATCAACCTGTTCAAGGACCACTGGATCCCGCGCGGCTTCCCGGCGCTCGGGGTGCAGTGCAAGGGGCGCGGCCTGGAGTGGTTCAGCGCGGAGGTGCCGGACGTCTTCGAGTGGATGGCCCAGAAGCGCCGCCACAACCCACTCAAGGTCGGCTGGAAGGAGGTCGTCAACAAGGACGGGGACGTGACGGAATATCAGGAGGACCAGCGCACAGTGCGCGCGGAGGACAACTGCTTCTACTGGGTGAGGGTGGAGGAGTTTGCGGCAGCTCGCCTGGCCAAGGGGGGGGTCGCGAGGGTGTCCGCGAAGATCGTCAACGGCAACCAGATCGGCGTGTACACGGCGGGCGTGAAGCAGGTGAGTCTGTGGCTCGGGCGCGGCATGATCGACTTCGATAAGCCGATCACGGTGCGGGTCAACACCGATCTCAAATTGAACAACGTCCCCGTGAAGCCGAGCCTGGGGACGCTGCTAGAAGATTTCTACGACCGCGGCGACAGGCAGCGGCTGTACCTGGTGCGGATCCTCTTGAAGTGATGAGAACGGAATTGCGGGCCATTCCGTTTAGCGGCGGGTCGCAGACCCGCGCGGGTCTGCGACCCGCCGCTAAACACTCACTCCTTGTCGAAAGCGACGACGATGCACGTGACGTTATCCCGCGATCCCCGGGACAGGGCCATCTGCACCAGGTGATTGGCCCACGCCTGGGGGTCGGAGAACGTCTTGGCCTCCTCGCGCAGGTCGTCGGGCGTGATGTGGTTCGTCAGGCCGTCGCTGGCGAGGAGCAGGCGGTCGCCGTCCTCCGGAATGAACGGCCGCACCTCGGCGCCCTCGTTCATCTCGGCGCAGCCCAGGAAACGGTACAGGACGTGCTGCCAGGGGCTGTTGCGCGCCTGTTCCGGCGTCAGCGTTCCGTTCAGCTCCAGGGCCATCGCCACGGAATGATCGACCGTGAGCTGATCGACGCGCCCGCGGCGGATGAGGTAAGCCCGGCTGTCACCCAGGCCGGCCACGTAGAACTTATCGGCCTGGCGCACGGCGACGACGGCGGTGGTGCCCATGCGGCGGCCGGCCGGCTGGTTGCGGCCGGCGTGGACGATGGCCGCGTTGGCCTCGGCGAGGGCGTGCTGCACCGCATCGCGCGGATCCTCCTGCTGGGCCAACCGGTCCTGGACGACACGGGGAATGATCTCCGCCGCCAGGCCGCTGGCCATCTCACCGGCCTCCTGGCCGCCCATGCCGTCCGCCACCAGGTACAGGTTGTGCTTGGGGTCCGCGACCAGGCGGTCCTCATTGTTCGGGCGCACGCCCTGGTCGCTGCGGCTGCCCACGCGGATGACAAGATCGGCCATACCTGTGCTCCCCGGCGCGAAAGCGCGACTCGAACCGCTACGGTCGGGGACCGCCGGCTCGCGCTTGCCGCTCCATTCTACCCCCGTCTTATAGGATGGGCCAAGAGAGAGGCGCGTGTTCCGCCGTTTTTCCCGGGCGCCGGGTCGCGCGTCCGGAATCGTTGCGGAAAGGTCACGCCGATGCCTCTGCTGCCGGCCCTGTCGCGTCGCCTCCAGCCGGAGGTCATGGATCAGCCCGGACTCGAGCCTGGCCGGCATCGGCAAGCGCTGCACGGTCTGCGGCGCATCAACTTCTGGAGCGGCAGTGCCGGGATCTTGTGGCCGCCCCTCGCCGCCCTCGCCCGCGCCTCCCCGCGGCCGGTGCGCGTCCTCGACCTGGCCAGCGGGGGCGGCGACGTGGCCATCCGCCTCCAGCGCAGGGCCCACCGTGCCGGCCTGCCCCTCGTCGTCGAGGGTTGTGACGTCAGTGCCGTCGCCGTGGAGCACGCCGTGCGGGAGGCCGAACGGCAGGGGACGCCGGTGCGATTCTTCCGAGCCGATGCCCTGGCCGACGACCTTCCGGGGGATTACGACGTGGTCGTCTGCTCCCTCTTCCTCCACCACTTGACGGAGGACCAGGCCGTCGAGTTGCTGCGGCGAATGGGCGCGGCGGCGGGTCGGTTGGTGCTGGTCAACGACCTGGTGCGAAGCCGGCCCGGGCTTCTCCTTGCGCGAGTCGGCACCCGCTTGCTTTCCCGGTCCCCCGTGGTCCACGTTGATGGGCCGCGCTCCGTCGAAGGGGCGTTTACGGTCGAGGAGGCGCGTGTGCTGGCGGAGCGCGCCGGCCTGGGCGGCGCGACCGTCGAGCGCCGCTGGCCTTGCCGCTACCTGCTGACCTGGGTCCGGCCATGACGATCGAAGCGACGTTGACGCTGGCGCAGACGGCGCGGGAGCCCTGGCAGATCGTCGTCGTCGGCGCCGGCCCGGCGGGATCGTTGGCCGCGCGCGAACTGGCCCGCCGCGGCCGGGCAGTATTACTGGTGGACCGTGCGGCGTTCCCGCGCTGGAAAGTTTGCGGCTGCTGCCTGAACGCCCGTGCCCTGGCGACGCTCGGCGGCGTCGGGCTCGCGGACCTGGCGGCACGGCACGGGGCGGTCCCCCTGCGGAGCGCGCTGGTGGCGGCGGGCGGTTGTCGTGCGCGGCTGCCGTTGCCGGGCGGCGCCATCCTGTCGCGCGGCGCTTTCGACGCCGCGCTCGTGGCCGAGGCCGTCGCGGCCGGCGCCGCCTTCCTGCCGCGGACCCAGGCGGCGCTCGGCTCGCTCACGGCCTGGGGACGGGAAGTGACGCTCAGCGAGCACGGCACAACGGCGGTAGTGAGCGCGTCGCTGGTCCTGGCGGCCGACGGCCTCGGCGGGCGGCTCCTCGGCGGCGTGGCGGCGCCTCCGGCGCGGGCCTCGCGCATCGGCGCCGGGGCGATTGCCGGCGGCGCCCCGGACTGCTTCGTCCCGGGGTGCGTCTACCTCGCCTGCGGGTCGGGCGGCTACGTCGGCCTGGCGCGCCTGGAGGATGGGCGCCTCGACGTGGCCGCCGCCTTCGACCGGGAGGCGGTACGCCGCGCCGGCGGGCCGGGAGAGGCGGCCGTCCGTATTCTGGGAGAAGTCGGGTGGCCGATCGTCTCGGGCCTGGCCGAGTTGTCCTGGCGCGGCACGCCGGCCCTGACCCGCCGGGCCGGCCGGCTCGCCGCCGAACGCGTGCTGGTCCTGGGCGACGCGGCTGGCTACGTCGAGCCGTTCACCGGCGAGGGGATCGCCTGGGCCCTGGCGTCGGCCGTCGCCGTGGCCCCGCTGGCCGACCGCGCCGCCGGGCGGTGGGAGCCATCGACCGAGCGAGCCTGGGCGGCACTGCACCGCCGCGTGGTGGCCGGCCGGCAGGGGACCTGTCGCCTCGTCGCCGAAGTGTTGCGCCACCCTCGCCTCGCCCGTGCCGTGATCGCGGTGCTGGGACGGCTCCCGGCGCTGGCCGCCCCGGTACTCAAGCGAGTCAACACTGTGCCCCCCTTTCCGAGAGGTCTGCCGTCATGAGCCTGGCACTCGCCGGACTGGGCACCGCCGTTCCCGCCACGCGCATCGATCAGGTGGAAGCGATGGCCGTCGCCCGCGCCGTCTGCCGCCCCACCGCCGAGCAGGCCACCTGGCTCCCCGGCCTTTACTCCAACAGCGGCATCGACACGCGCCACCTCGCCTTCGATCCCGCCCTGATCTGCGACCTCCTCGACGGCACCCGCCATTCCGGATCGCCATTCCTCCCCACGGGGCAGCCCGACGACCGCGGCCCGAGTGTCGGCCAGCGCATGCGCCACTACGTCGAGCACGCCGGCCCGTTGACGGTCCGGGCGGCGCGGCAGGCGCTGGCCCGCTCCGGCCTGGAGGCGGCGCGGATCAGTCACCTCGTGACCGTCTCCTGCACCGGTTTCCGCGCCCCGGGCGTGGACGTGGAAGTGATCAAGCGCGTGGGGTTGGCGCCGACGGTGCAGCGGACCAACGTCGGCTTCATGGGTTGTCATGGGGCGCTGAATGGCCTGCGCGTGGCCCGCGCCTTCGTCGAGGCCGACCCGGCGGCCCGGGTGCTGCTCTGCGCCGTCGAATTGTGCGGCCTGCACTACCACTACGACTGGGACCCGCAGCGCATGATCGCCAACGCCCTCTTTGCCGACGGTGCCGCCGCGGTCGTCGGCGTGCCGGGCGACGCTGCGCCTCCCGGCGCCTGGCGCGTCGCCGCCAACGGGGCCTGTCTCTTCCCCGACTGCGAGGACGCGATGACCTGGACCGTCGGCGACCACAACTTCGAGATGACGCTGTCGAAGCGCGTGCCGGGACTGATCGGCGAAGGGCTGCGCGCCTGGTTGCAAGGGTGGTTGGCGGACAACGGCGTCGCCCTGAATGAGGTGAAGTCGTGGGCGATCCACCCGGGCGGGCCGCGCATCCTCAGCGCGGTCGAGGAGGCGCTGGGCCTCGGACCTGAGGAAGCGGCGGCGTCGCGCCAGGTGTTCGCGGACCACGGCAACATGTCTTCCCCGACGGTGCTGTTCATCCTGGAGCGCCTGCGGTCGCGGGAGGCGCCGCGCCCCTGCGTGGCGCTCGGGTTCGGCCCCGGGTTGGCCGCGGAAGCGGCGCTGCTGCGGTAAGCCGCTTGCGGCTGAGGGTTCGCCTCACGCCGCGCGGCGCCGCTCCTCATTGGACTCGGTGCGGGCTACCTCCCACAGGGTGGGCACGACGGGGCCTGGTTCAATTCCGGGGGTGATGGGGTAACACGGCCGGGGGTCGGCGGTAAGGGTCTCGGGGTCGGTGCCGGGCCGTTGTGTGCCAGCGGGCCCGAGTTCTGTGCCAGGCATGGTTCAAATCAGGGTAACACTCGGGGCCGAAGGTAACACTCGGGACATCGTAACGGCTCAATAGTTCTTGGTAAGTTCGATCTGCTGGCCTGGCGCGCAGGGCCATTGCGGGGGCGGCGGGGACTGGGCTTGGGCTTACGCCGCGCCGGCCCTCCCTTACGCCGGCGCGGCCACCACACCCTCG
>DATFNV010000145.1:0-51511 GCA_035266225.1 Gemmataceae bacterium | reverse complement strand
TTGCGCTTGAGGTCGGAGAGGAGTCCGCGGCAGTAGAGGCCGAGCAGGTCGAAGGTCTGGGTATAGCCGCAGCAGAAGAGGAACTGCTGGAGGTAAGCAGCAAAGGCCGGCCCCAGTTGCTCAATCTGTTCAGGAGTCATGGTAACCTCCGGGTAACAAGCCCGCGAGGTAGTATACAGAATTAACGACGCGTTGGCAGCTGTGCCCAGCGCTGTAGTACTAACCGAATGGCGAGCGGCGCGGCGTAAGCCCGCCGGTTTCGTCCAAGTACCGGCGGGCTTACGCCGCGCCGCTCGCCACCAAGTTACAGCCTCTAACAGCCAATTGCTTTCCGCGGCCGGTGAGTCCCAGCCGTCAGGCACGAGACGCTCACCGGTCTTGCATCGCCCGGGCGATCGGTCTGCGCGCCGTGGTCGTGCCTGTCCACGGGAACTCGCAGGCTTCTTTCTCAGCGTGGAGAATCACCCATGCCGTTCCTCTCCTGGATGCGCTATTTGAAATCAATTTCCGCACGGCCCCGAACTACCTCGAGGAGTCGATTGCTTCGCCGCCCGTCGGCGGGTCTCAGGCCACTGCTGGAGCCGCTCGAGGATCGGACGCTCCCGAGCCTTGTGACTCTCGCCTCCTTCAACGGCTCCAACGGGGAAAGCCCCTTTGCCGGCCTGGTCGAGGACAGAAGCGGCAATCTCTTCGGCACGACTGGACAGGGCGGCGCCTTCAACGACGGCACGGTGTTCAAGGTAGCGGCCGGCAGCGGCAGTATCATCACTCTTGCCTCCTTCAACGGCCCCAACGGGCAACAACCCGTCGGCGGCCTGGTCGAGGACAGCAGCGGCAATCTCTTCGGCACGACCTACATTGGCGGAGCGTCCAGCGCCGGCACGGTATTCGAGGTGGTGGCCGGCAGCGGCAGCATCACCACCCTGGCCTCCTTCAACGGCGCCAACGGGGCCGTCCCCGATGGTGGCGTGGTCGAGGACAGGAGCGGCAATCTCTTCGGCACGACCGAACTTGGCGGGGCGTCCGGCGACGGCACCGTGTTCGAGGTTCCAGGTGGTTCAACCACGTTCACAGTGACCACCACCGCCGACAGCGGCCCTGGCTCACTGCGGCAGGCCATTCTCGACGCGAACGCCTACTCCGACCCAAGCGCGATTGCTTTTGACATCACGGCCGCCAGTGATGCTGCTGGCGACGGGACGGGCTTCAACCCTTCCATGGGCGTAGCCACCTTCACGCCGCAGTCGCCGTTGCCCGCCATCACCAACTCGGTCCTCATCGACGGCTACAGCCAACCCGGCGCGCAGCAGAACACCTTGCTCGGCGTGGGCACGCTGGGCGTGGCACCGGGCGACTCCTCGCTGTACGGCGACAACACCGTACTCAACATCGTGCTCAACGGTTCCCTGGCGGGCAACGGCGCGATTGGCCTGACGCTGGCCGGCAGCACCGACACCGTGCAGGGCCTGGTGATCAACCAGTTCGACGGCGGCGGCATCTGGGCGCAGGGCGGCGCCGTCATCCAGGGCAATTTCCTGGGCACCGATGTCACTGGCACCAGCGCGCTGGGCAACAGTGGCGTCGATGTGGCGCTCACCGGTAGCGGCAATACCGTGGGCGGTACGGCGGCGGCGGACCGGAACCTCATTGACGGTGTCACCTCGCTGGGATCGGAGGGGGAAAACCACCCCTACGGCAGCGTCTTGTATGCGGGGCCGGGCGTCTTCGAGCATGGCACGGGCGATCTGATCGAAGGCAACTTCCTGGGCACCGATGCCAGCGGCACCCAGGCGCTGGGCAGCGGCGACGGCGTGCAGGTCCAGGGGACGCAGGACACAATTGGCGGCATCGTGGCGGGCGCGGGCAACCTCATGTCGGGGAACATCTCGGTCAACGGCTTCGGCATCTTCAACTACAACGGTACGGACCTCCAGATTCAGGGGAATTTCATCGGCACGGACGTCACGGGGACGGTCGGCCTGGGCAACTACAACGGCATTGTGGCCTACAGCAGCGGCACGCTTGTCAGCGGCAACCTCGTCTCGGGCAACCGCCAGTACGGCGTCGAGATCGGCAGCAATTCCCAGGTCCAGGACAACCTGATCGGCACCGACGTCAGCGGCAACCCCGACCTGGGCAATGGCCTCGGGGTCAACATCGAGTTTGCCTCGGGCAACACGGTCAGCGGCAACACTATCGAGGATAACAACGAGGAGGGCATTACTCTCTTCGCCGCGTCAGGCAACACGATCACGGGAAACACTGTCAAGGACAACGGTCTTAGCGGCGCTCCGGCCATCTACCTCCAGGGCGCCTCGAACAACACCATCACGGGCAACACGCTGGCCGACAACCGTGCCCAGGCGGTGCTCGTTGCGGGCGTCAATTATGGGGGCTTTTACCCCGCCGTCGGCAACACCATCAGTCAGAACGTCATCTACGGCAACGGCGGCCTGGGCATCGACCTCAACCTGGGGAATTACATCGGGGGGTCTTTGGCGCCTGGCAACGACAGCCAGGCGGCCCCGGTGTTGACCGGCGTGGCGACGCTGCCCACCACGACCACGGTCACCGGCACGCTGGCGAGCACGCCCAACACGACGTTCACACTGGAATTCTTCGCCACGCCGCCCCAGGACACCAATGGAGTCAGCTCGGGCGAGTTCTACCTCGGCCATCTGACCGTCACCACCGACAGCAACGGCAACGCCGCCTTCGTCGCCACCAGCCTGGCGGCGACCAGCGCCGGCGAGGTCGTGGACGCGACGGCCACCAACCAGTCCACGGGCGATACGTCGGAGTTCTCCAACGGCCTCGCCACCATCACCACCCCGCAGCTCCAGAACGGGACGCTGGCCATCCCGGGCACCGACGTGCCCGCCACCTTCACGCTGACGCCGGTCCTCCCCGCGGGGGCCGCCGCTTACAGCATGAAAGTCACCCGCACCATCGGCACGACGACGACCCATCTCGGCACCTTCGCCGTCCCCAGCGGCATCATCGAGGTGTACGGCGGCCCCAGCACCGACGCCGTCACGCTCAAGGGCACGCCGAACAGCGATGCCTTCGCGGTCGATAGCGGCACGGTGAGTGAGTTGGCCGCCCAGGATACCGCGCAGGCCACGAGCTTCACCGTCGGCCTGAACGCCGTCACGGCACTGACCCTCAAGGGCGACGGCGGCAGCGACAGCCTGGCCGGCCCGAATCAGACGAACGCCTGGGCGATCACGGGCGGCGACGCCGGCACCCTCAACGGCTCCACGTCGTTCACCGGCATCGGCAACCTGATCGGCGGCACGGGCAACGACACGTTTTCCTTCGGCGATGGCTCCTCGGTCTCCGGCACGATCGACGGCGGCGGCGGCTCCGACACGCTGGACTTCTCCGCCCGCACCACGGCCGTCACGGTCACGATGGAGGCCAGCGGACCGAACAAGGCGACGGCCACCGGCGGCTGGACGAACATTGCCACGGTGATCGGCAGCGCGGCCACGACCAACACCCTGGTGGGGGCGGACACGACCAACGTCTGGGACCTCACCGGCAGCAACGCCGGCAGCCTCGACGGCGCGCTGGCCTTCGCCGCCTTCCAGAACCTGACCGGCGGCGCGACCAACGACACCTTCGCCTTCCTCGCCGGCGGGTCGATCGCCGGCAACCTCAAGGGCGGAGCGCCGGTCAACACTCTCGATTATTCCGGGTATGGCAGCCCAGTCACGCTCAATCTGCAAACGAAGACCGCCACCGGGATCGGCGGCACCTGGGCGGGCATCCAGGACTTCATCGGCACGGGCACGACCGACACCCTGCTGGGGGCCAACGCGAACAGCACCTGGTCGATCGCCGGCGCCAACGCGGGGACCGTCGGCGCCTACTCCTTCGCGGGATTCCCCAACCTGACGGGCGGGACCGGCAACAGTACCTTCAAATTCGCCGCCGGCGCCTCGATGACCGGCACCATCACCGGAGGTGGCGGCACCAACACCCTCGATTACTCCGCTTACGGCAGTCCGGTCACGGTGAACCTGCAAACGACAACCACGACCGGAATCGGCACCTGGGCGAACATCCAGAGCATCAAGGGCACCGACACGACGGACACCCTGATCGCGACCGACGGCACGACCAACACCTGGGCGCTGAAAGGCACCAACGCCGGGACGGTGGACGGCGTGTCCTTCATCGGGTTCGCCAACCTGACCGGCGGCAGCGGCGCCGATGTCTTCCAGTTCGCCGCTGGGGCCAAAGTGACGGGAGTGGTGAATGGGCAGGGAGGCAGCAACACGCTCGACTACTCGGCGTTCACCGGGGGCGTCACGGTGAACCTCGGAAACACGACGACCGACCTGGCGAGCAACTCGGCCACCGCCATCGACGGCGGTGCCGCCAACGGGATCGCCAATATCGGCAATGTTATCGTCGGTTCAGGCAACAACTACCTGACCGCCGTCGGCGTGACCACCGGCGTCACCTTTACCGCCACGGGTAAGGGAAACAACATCCTGGTAGGCGGCTCGGGTAACAACACCCTGACGGTCAGCGGCTCGGGCAACAACATCGTCATCGGCGACCAGGGTGCCTCCACCCTCAGCGGCGGCACCGGCTACAACCTGCTGATCGGCGGATACACCGCCTACGACTCCGTCTACGCGGACCTGGAGTCGATTCTCGGCATCTGGAAGACGGTGAGCAGCGCCGCGAAGTACGCACAGGCGATCTCCAAGCTGACGGCATTGTCTTATGCCTATTCACTGTCGTCTGCCACTGTTCACAGCAACGCGAGCGACACGATCAGCGCCGGGACGCATACCCTGGATTGGTACTTCGCCGCAATGGCAAGCGAGATCACGGGAGTGAATGCAGGGGAAACGGTTACACTGTGCTGACGCGCCGCCAAGGAAGGGAACAATCGGCGCTACTCTTACCCCGGAAGTGGCTGCTGGAGACGTACTTGGTCGGACCGCCGTCCCGTTCCCAGCGAAACGCCTGGGGCGACATCCCGCGTGACCCAGCGCGACCTGCCGAGCCGGCTGAGGTTGTTCCGCGTGATCGATGGGTGATGAGATTGTAGGCGGCGGGCGGCCAGGCCACAAGGGCTTGTGCCTCGTCCACTGCGGAGGTGCGGAGGACGGGTCAGTCGGCGGTGCTGATGTCTTTGCGCGACGTCTCGGCCAGGAGCAGCAGGCAGATCAACGACACCGCGGAGACCAGGGCGACGTACAGCGCCAGCGGCCGGGTCCGCCCCGGGAAGGCGTGGACGAACACGGCGCCGATGATGGGCGCCAACCCGCCCACGGGCGAGACAAGTTCAGACCTCTTGACATGGGCCCCTCACGCGGTGAGCGGTTCCTGGCCCTCGACGGCCAGCCGGACACATAACCTACTTCCGGGGTGGCAAACCCCTTTCACATCCAATTCCCGACATAACCTCGCCAACCTTTCACTGCGATGCGGTGATGATTGTGCCGTTATCGTTATCTGCAATTCCGTCTCCGTCACCTTCATGCTGGCACTCGACTGGAACGCTGCGTGTAACAGTGTCCGCCCTTCGTCGTCGGCCCGCGCATAATGCGGCCGCAACTCATCCAGCAACGCCGTCTCACATTGATAGGCAATGATCTTGATGGCATCCACGATCAGTTTCTTTTCCCTCTTCAGCCTCTTCACCCCCTTGGCCGGCACTCGTTTGGGCAGTTGCCGCTGCTGCTCCGCCAACTCCTGCTCCCGCTGCTCCGCCTGCTCCAGTTCCCGTCGCAAACCCGCCTGCGCCATCTTGAAGCCGCGCATCGTCGGTCGTCGCTGCTCTTCGTTCGCCTCTGCCTCCGCTCCCAATTGCGCCCGCAGACGCAGCACTTCCGCCTTGGCTTGCCGCCGTTCCCGAGCCACCCGCTTGCGTTCCGGATTGGGCCGCGTCACCTCCTCGGAAACCTCCTCGACGCCATATTCCACCAGGGCATCCAGCGCGAACTCCGCCTCCATGTACTTGAAGCAGTTCTCTTGCCGCCAACGCGGCAACAGCCGACGCTTCCCCTTGCGGTAGGTGATGATGTCCACCCCCAGAGCATTCAGCCGGGCAAACAGCCGCGGGCCCCAGCCGCCGCGATCGAACAGCACCGTCAGCCGCTGCCCCGCTTGCGGGGCCGGGCTGGGACGGGGATAATCACTCCGGAATGCTTGCCCCCGTCCTGCCGAGGCCCCCCATGCCAGACGACTCCGACCGCCCTCCGTCCGGCGAGACCCACCGGACCGCCCCCCCGTTCAAACGGCCACCACGGCCGACTTACCGCTCGGGGAGGGGAACTGCCCGATCGACCCGACCGAGGGGCGCGTCGCCGTCCCCGGCTACGAGATCGTGGGGGAGTTGGGTCGGGCTTGCAAACGCCGTCGATCCAGACCACCCCTTCAGGGCCTTCAGCACAGTTTTGGGTCCTCGTCGGGCGGGGGTTTCGGCGAGGCCGGCCGCGGCAGGCGGGGCACACTCACCTGAATCGTGGAGTCGAGGCTGGGTTCCGGCTCGCCCGGCTGGCCGGTGAAGAGGTCGTTGGCGTCGATGCAACTCTCCTCGTCCGCGGACCGCGTGATGGCCACGCGGAAGTGCAGCGGGCCGACCTCGAACACATCGCCGTCCCTCATTTGCACCTCGCCCTCCACCAGGACGCGGCTGTTGAGGATCGTGCCGTTGGTGCTGCCGTAATCCCGCAGGAAAACGCGGTCCGAGCGGACGACCAAGGCGCAGTGCTCCCGGCCGACATCGGGGCGCCGCGGCCGCAGATGGCAGTGCTTGGCGCGACCGATCAGAAACGTAGGTGTCGTCACGGGGATGTGGCGCCCCTGGTGGACGCCCGTTTCAACGATCAACGTGACTTCCATCCCTCACCTCCGCGGTCTGATGGACATCGGCTGAGCGGGCGGCCGCTTCGGTCTTGCCGCCCGCCTCGACTTGCGCCATCGTGTTCCCTTTCTTATCCGGCGCCGGAAAGCGTCAGTCAAGCCTTTTTCCGCCGTGTAGACCAGCGGGGTGTCGAGCCAGTCCTCGACGTCGAACAGACGCCCGCCCGCAAACACGAGAACCTTCCGTATCCCCTGTCGCTGCACGTCTTCGTAGACGGGTCGGAGGAGGCGCGCTCGCTGGGCGTTCGCGTGCGGCCATTCCTCCTTGTGTTGTCCGAAGGTCACGGCGGGGTGAGGGCGAGTGTTGCCGGGAAAGTACAGCAGTGGCTGAGCGGCGTAGGAGGGGTGCCCGAGCAACTCGTCCACCCCCCGGCTGATCGCAGTCCAGGCGATGTCGGCGCCCTCGGAGGCGTCCACGCCAACGGCGACCCGTTCCGCGTCACCCACGTTCACGATGACGCACAAGTCTTTCATGCGGCCCTTCCCGAAGGGTGCGAGGGAAGTCCTGCTTGCCTGCGGAGGGCAGGGCTGAAACCCGCGCCCTCATTCCTCCGCAACAACGAGCGTCAGCTGCTTGTCCGCCCCGGCGCTGGGGAATGCCGTCGCGGCGGCCGAGGGCAGCGAGTTCGACGACGTCGCGGCAGTGAGGGACGATCCGGACCGTGCGCGTCGATTTCGACCGCAAAATCAAGCTCTAGTTCCACGGCTCGACCGTCACCAGTGACGCCGGACTCCTCGCCTACCGCGAACTCGACGATGCCCTCCGACTAACCACTACGGCGGCGAGCGGCCTGGACGACACCCGCACCGGACAGAACACGCAGCACAGCCTACTGGCCCTCCTCCGCCAGTCGATCTACAGCCGGCTGGCCGGCTACGAGGACGTCAACGACGCCGAGTGCCTCTGCCTCGATCCCGCCCTGCGGACCGTGGTCGGTGGGACTGGTTCAAACGCGGGTCGCGCTCTGCCCGTGCCCGTGCCCGTGCCCGTGCCCGTGCCCGGTCTGGAATCGGGCACGGGCACGGACCCACGCCACCTGAAACGACCCGTTTCTGAACCAGGCCGGTCGGTGGCCGCGCCAAGGACAACAAGGCCGCTTCCACCAGCGAGATGGCCCGCTTCGAGACGGAGGCACTGAGCACCAAGGAGAACCTCACGCACCTGATGGATCTCTCCGGGTAATGGATCGACCTGGCCCACCGCCACCGCAAGCTCACCAAGCTCATCCTGGACATGGACAGCTCGGTGAGCGAGACCTACGGCCATCAGGAGGGCAGCGCCTACAACGGCCACTTCGCCTGTACCTGCTAGCACCCGCTGTTCCTCTTCAACCAGTTCGGCGACCTGGAGCGGGTCCTGCTCCGCCGGGGCAACCGTGGCAGTGCCAAGTACTGGCGGCGGGTGCTGCTGCCGGTGATCGCACGCTACCGGGGCCTCGACATCCCCAAGTTCTTCCGCGGCGACTCCGCGTTTGCGGGCCCGAAGCTGCTGCGCTTGCTGGAAAAGGAAGGCTACCGCTACACCATCCGCCTCAAGACCAATCCGGTGCTGGAACGCAAGATGGCTCCCTTGCTCAAGCGTCCTGTGGGTCGGCCTTCCCACAAGCCGAAGGTCTTCTATCGCAGCTTCCGCTATCAGGCTGGGTCGTGGGAGTGCGCCCACCGCGTCGTGGTCCGGCTGGCCTGGCACGCGGGCGAACTCTTCCCGCGCGTCGGCTTTGTCGTCACCAACCTGAAATGGCACTCGAAGAAGGTCGTCCACTTCTACAACCGGCGCGGCACCGCGGAGCAGTGGATAAAAGAGGGCAAGAATGCCGTGAAGTGGACGAAGCTGTCGTGCCGGCGGTTCAAGGACAACGCGGCGCGGCTGCAGTTGTTCGCCCTGGCGTACAACCTGGCGAACTCCCTGCGGCAGTTGGCGCTGCCGCGGTCGATCCGCAGCTGGAACCTGACCACCTTGCGCCAGAAGCTGGTCATGATCGGGGCGAAGGTGGTGACGCACTCCAAGTACGTGATCTTCCAACTGGCGGAGGTGGCGGTCCCCCGCCAGTTGTTCGCGGCGATTCTGGAGCGGATCGGGCGGCTGCGGCTGGCGTGTGCCTCGGGTTGAGGTTCGCCGCGCTTGACAACAACGGTCCGGACGTCGTCCCCGTGCCTCCGCGCTGCGCCGCTGGGGTGGATTTCGGGGGGCCGAGCGAAGGCGAAGCGTCAGGTGCGCCGGGCTCAGGTTGCGACGGGGCGGCTACCGGCGGCGTTTTTGGGGGAAAATCGTTGCAATCGTTCTTTTCGTGTGGTAACGTCACCCTCTTGAGTCGCAGCCAAGGCTCCAGAGGCCGTCCATCCGGGAAAGATCGGCTAAGTGACTTCCGAGTGGTTGCACTTTCGTCCTTTTGCAGAATTCCTGCGGAATGGCCGTCCGGTTCGGGCCCGCCGGGTTCTGGAAGGAGAGCGAGGGGCAACCGCCCGGCGCGACGAAATGCGCCGGCGGCGCGGGTTCTGTCGTCGGTCAGGTCCCTTACGAACCCGAGAGGACTGCCGACGATGTTGAAACCGATAGCTCCGTGTACCTCCGCCCGGTGCTCGTGGCGGGTGGCGTCCGCTGTGCGTAGCCGCCGCCCCGAGGGCGGCGGCAAAACCGACGGCAGCGCTGAGGCAGTTAGTGGATGAGTTCGTTCCGGAGCGGTCCGAAACATCCGGTCACCGTTTTTGTCCGCTCGCCAGCGCCGTCCCGATGGGCGGAGTGAGCATCCCCATAACTCGATGGGCAGGGTAACAACGAACGTTCCCCTTTAACAGCGAGGCCCTCATGACCCGGTTGTTTGCGCGTCAGCTTCCTCCCCCCTCCCGCCGGTCCGCCGGGGCCCGCATCACCCCCCCAAAGCGGCTGTTCCTGGAGGCCCTGGAGGACCGCACGGTACCCAGCGTGTTGGCCCAGGTCAGCGGGACGACCCTGGTGGTTTCCCTGTCCAAGGGAGACACGGCAACACACAGCGTACGGCTCCAGCAGAACGCCGCCCACCCGACCACCCAGACGGACGTCCTGGATTTCGCCAAGAAAGTCGGCACCTTCAACGACTCCACCTTCTCCCAGATCACCGTGACCCTGGGCCCCGGCAACGCCACGGTCGATCTGGGAAACGTCGCATTGCCGACGAACGGCATCTCGATCGACGAGGGGGCGGGCACCAACACGCTGATCGGCCCCGCCGGGGGCGCCGCGTGGGCCATTACCGGCGCCGACGCCGGAACCATCGGTAGCCTCATCAGGTTCCGGGACGTCGAGAAGCTGGTCGGCAGCGGTGCCGGGAACTCGCTGACCGGTCTCAACACGGACAGCACCTGGACCCTGACGGGCGCCAACGCCGGCAGCGTGGACGGGATGCTTTTCACGGACTTCACCAACCTCGTGGGAGGCACCGCGAATGACACCTTCGTATTCCAACCCGCCGGCAGCGTCTCCGGCACCATCATCGGCGGGGGAGGCACAGACACGCTGAACTACTCGGCCTACTCGACCGTCGTCAAGGTGGACCTGCGGAAACAGTCGGCCACGGCCCCCGACGGATTCAGCGGCACGGCCACCGCGACCGCTGGATTCTCCGAGATCGACAACCTGGTCGGCAGCGATGCCGTGAACACGCTGACCGGGTCCAACCTCGCCACCGTCTGGAGCCTTACCGGGACCAACCGGGGCAGTCTCACGGCCAGCGGCAAGACGCTGAATTACACGCTGGACTTCCAGGGCTTCGCGAACCTGGCAGGCGGCAGCGGCCAGAATTCCTTCAAGTTCATCGGCGACGCCCTCGTCACCGGCTGGATCGACGCCGGGTCCGGGAGCAACAACACACTCGACTACTCGGCCGCCAACTATCCCACGACGAGCGCCCTCGCCTATAGCAACTTTGCTGCCACCACCGGACTCGCCCTGAACGGCGCGTCGCGCACGAAAACAGCCGATGGCACTGTGCTGCGCATGGTCAACACAAACGAAGATGAGAGCAACAGTGCCTTCTCAACCCAGATGGTGAGCGCGACGAGCTTCAGCACGACCTTCCAGTTCCGCATGACGAACCCCGGAGGGATCGCGGATCCGACCGGGCATGTCGGAGCCGACGGCCTCGTCTTTGTCCTCCAGAATGGCAGCCCGGCCAATTCGGGAACCGGCGGGACCGGCGGCAGCCTCGGCCTCGATGGCCGCTTCCCCGACAGCGTCGGCATCGCCTTCGACACCTGGCAGAACACCGGCAACGCCGACAGCAGTTCCAACGAGCTGGGGATCGATCTGAATGGCTCGGTGGACCACGACAGCAACAACGGAGCGACCAAGGACGTGAGCCCGAATTTCGACAACGGCAAGCTGTGGCAGGTCTGGGTCACCTACGACGGCACGACCCTGGCCATCTACGCCAGCGACACGGGCACCCAGCCGAGCAAGCCCACCCTGTCGGAAAAGCTCAACCTTGCCCAGATCATCGGCAGTCCGTTCGCCTTCGCCGGATTCACGGCCGCGACCGGTGAGGGCTGGGAAGACATCGACGTCCTCAACTGGCAGTTCAACAGGCTTCTATCGACCCCGCTGCCGGACAACCCGGGGGTCCTGGTCGATTTCGCCACCGTCACCGCCCCCGCACACGATGCGACCGGCATCGGCGCCGGCTTTTCTGACATCCAAAATGTCATCGGCAGCGCAGGCTCCAACGACCTGCGTGCCGACGGGGCCTGGCAGATCACTGCCGCCGACGCCGGGACGATTTACAAGACCGATACCTTCCACGGGTTCCAGAACCTCGAAGGAACGGCCAAGGCTTCGACCTTCACCTTCAGCGCCAACGCCAGCCTGGACGGCACCCTGTTCACCGGCAATGGCAATGGCAAGGTCATCCTGGCCCCCGGTGTCACCATCGCCGACTCGGTCCAGGGCGGCACCGGCAACAATACCCTCGTCGGCTCAAATGCCAACAATACCTGGACCCTCACGGGGGCCAATGCCGGCACCGTGGACGGAATTGCCTTCTCGAAGATGGCCAACCTGGTGGGCGGCAGCGCCACGGACACCTTCGCGTTCCAAGCCGGCGGCAGCGTCTCGGGCAGCATTGATGGCGGCGGCGGCGGCGACTGGCTCGACTACTCGGCCTACAACGCCGCGGTCACGGTCAACCTGGCAACTGGCTCCGCCACGGGAGTCGATGGCGCGGCCAACGGTGCCATCAGCCACATCCAGGATGTGCTCGGCAGCTCCGTCGGCAACAAACTGACGGGCAACGCGCAGGGCAACATCCTCGTCGGCGGGGCCGGGGCCGATACGATCACCGGCGGCAGCGGCCGGAGCCTTCTCATCGGCAGCGGGGGGAACGATACCATCACCGGGGGACCCGACCAGGATATCGTGATCGGCGGCTCGGTCACTTTCGTCGGCAATCAAGGCGCGACGCTGATGGGCATCCTGGCGGAGTGGCAGCGGACAGACGAGACCTTCGCCCAGCGCGTCGCCAACATCCGCGCGGGAGTGGGCCCGAAACATGCCTACCAGCTCGTCTGGGGGACGACAGTCCTGGACGACGGAGCCAGCAACATCTTGCGAGGCAACCCCGCGGGGAAGGAAGGCGCGCGGGACTGGTTCTTCGCCAACCTGGCCTCCGGGCACGACACCATTTTGGACCTGACAGCAAGCGACATCGTCAATTGAGGGACCTCCCTCACGGGGCGGGCCCAAGACCGGCTCAGCAGGGGCCTCGAAGCCTCCAGCCAGGATCAGTGTCTCGGGCTCGCCCCATCGTCATTGAGGTCTGCGGCCGCATTGACTAATTTCCGACAGGAAATGACTTATTTGTTCGGAGGCAGCTTCCAGCGGATCACCTCGCGAGGCAAGCCGCTAGAACCTCCGACGCAACCGATGCGTGCGGAAGCCGCTTCTGCCGACTTTTACCAGTCGCCCGGTTGGCACACAAGCCATCCCCGCCTTCAACTCCTGACCATCGAAGAACTTCTGTCGGGCAAGACCATCGACATGCCGCCGATCCGACACACGAACGTGACGTTCAAGAAGGCACCACGGGCGAAGGGTGAACAAGCGGATCAGGGAGTGCTGCCCTTCGGCAAGGATACGAGCAATTCCGCCGACGAAACGAACGAGAACTCGCCACCCGCCTGATACGATTCGCCCCGTCCTGATACGCTTTCGGCAATCGTATCAGCGAAACGTAGCAAAGCCGGGTCGAGGGGTGACTGTGGAAAGAAGGAGACGAATCGATTTCCCGAGCGCAAAGTCCTTGTCCAACAAGGTCTTACGGCAACCCGTTTCTTCTCACGGTCGGTGAGATGAAGCCGCTCGGAGACCGCGCGACTCGGTCGAGCACCGGCTGCGCCTTTGACGCCGCGGCCGCGTTCCCTTACCATGCGACGTAATCACGACACCCCTTCTCCCGGAGACGCCCCGGACCATGGACGCACCACCTGCGGCGGGGGCGGCATGAGTACCACCGCGCCGGACAGGCCGTTCCTCGAAGCGATCCTCGCGAATCCGGAGGACGCCGCGCCGCTCTTGATCTTCGCCGACTGGCTGGAGGAACGGGGGCGCTCGGACCTGGCCTTCGCCTGCCGCTGGATGGGCTATCGCGGTTACCGCCCGGGGGAGCGCCGCCGGCCGCGGTTGCGCAAGCCCTGGGCGTGGTGGCACGAGAAGAGCGCCGAGTACGAGGCCGACCTGGACGACCGCACAGACGTCGCCCGCTGCCCGCACGCCCGGCTGCCGGCCCTCCTGTTCCAGGCCATGACCGGCCGATGGCTGGCGCACGCCTATTACCTGACGTGGCCGGAGGCGGCGAACGGCCTCGCCGCCGGGCTGAAGCGCTTGCGCGACCTCACCTCACTCGACGCCCCTCACGCTCCCTGAAGGACCTGCGAAATCACCCGCCCCGGTTGGCCGTCGAGGAGCGACTGTTCGCGGCCGGCGTGACGGTAGACCAGCCGCTTCGGGTCGAGTCCGAACAGGTGCAGCAGCGTCGCGTGATAATCGTGATGGCTCACCGGATCGACCGCCGCCTTGTGGCCGAAGTCGTCGGTGGCGCCGTGGACCATGCCGCCCTTGATGCCGCCGCCGGCCAGCCACACCGAGAAGCCGAAGGTGTTGTGGTCACGCCCCACGCGCTCCGGGCCGGTGTCGTTCTGGATGACCGGCAGCCGGCCCATCTCGCCGCCCCAGTGAACCAGCGTCGTGTCGAGCAGGCCGCGCGCCTTCAGGTCCGCCACCAGCGCCGCCGCCGGCCGGTCGGTCTTGCGGCAGGCGGCCGGCAGCGCCTGGCGGATGGCCCCGTGGTGGTCCCAGAACTGGTTGCTGGTGAACACCTGCACGAAGCGGACGCCGCGCTCCACCAGCCGCCGGGCCAGCAGGCAGCGGCTGCCGTAGTCGCGCGTCAGCGGGTCGTCGAGGCCGTACAGCTTCCTCGTCGCCGCGCTCTCGCGCGACAGGTCGAGCGCCTCCTTGGCCGCGGTCTGCATCCGCGCGGCCAGCTCGTAACTGGCGATGCGGGCGTCGAGGTCCAGCTCGCCGGGGTGGGCGTCGCGGTGGTCGCGGTTGAGCCGATCCAGGTACGACAGGTAGCGCTCCTGCGGCTTGCCCTGGAGGTGCGGGGGCGGGTCGAGGTCCTGAACGCGCGGCTCCTGCGGCCGGACGACGGTGCCCTGGTAGAGCGACGGCAGCCAGCCGTTGGACCAGTTGCCGACGCCGATCACCGGCAGCGAGACGGGGTCGGTCAAGGCGACGTAGGCCGGCAGCTCGCGGCTCTCCGACCCCAGGCCGTAGGCCAGCCAACTCCCCAGCACCGGCCGCCCGGCGAAGATCGACCCGGTGTTCAGGGCGTGGATCGATTGGCCGTGGTTATTGACGCTGGTATGCATCGAGCGGATGACGCAGACGTCGTCCACCACCCCGGCCAGGTGCGGCAGCAGCTCGGAGACCTCGGTGCCGCAGCGGCCGTGCTTGCGGAAGGACCACGGGCTGGCCATGACGCGGGCGCTGGCCTCGGCGGCGTTGTCGTACTGGACCTCGCCGGGGAAGGGCTTGCCGTCGTGCTTGGCGAGCAGCGGTTTGGGATCGAGCAAGTCGATGTGACTGGGGCCGCCCTGCATGAAGAGCGAGATCATGGCGCGGGCGCGCGGGACGAAGTGCGGCGGCTTCGGCGCCAGGTCGAACTTGTGCGGCTCCAACTCGGGGCGGGTCGGCTCGGCCAGGAGACGGTCCTCGCGGAGCAGCCAGGCCAGCGCCAGCGAGCCGACGCCGGACGTACACGACGTGAGGAAACGGCGGCGGGAGACAGGGCGGAACACGTCATCGGGCATTGCAGGGTCCTCGTTTTCCGAACCGAAGGAGGGTTGCGGCGCCTCGCTACCGGAGGTAAATCACCTGTCCCTCCCACTCGCCCTCATCGCTGCCCAGCGCCAGCAGGAGAACCTCATCAATCGCCGGGCCTGTGGGCATGTAATCGTCCACGACGAAAACGCCGGGCATCGGTTGGCCGGCGCGAACGCGGTCGTAGGCGAAGCCCGGCACGGTCTTGACGTCGTGAGTGAGGAGGATTCGCCCTTGTGTCGCGGCCCACTCCAGGATGTCGGGATCGACCACGCCCGAGAGGCCGACGTCCTGCACCCGGACGATATCCAAATCCGACTGCCGGCGCAGCACCCCGCGGACGATATCACCGCGGAAATTCTCGTCACTGAGCAGGCGCAGCATTCCGACCCTCCGCCGCTTTCAGGCGAGCCATGAGCCGCTCGCGGAGGCCCGTTCTGTCAGGCTGCGTCGCTTCGATTTCCCGGAGCAGTCGCTGGCCCACCGCCTCGCGCTGCCGGAGGTACTCATCGACTTCCTGCCGGTGGCGCAGGTAGTAGGCGATTGCCCCGTACGTGTCGGCGAGCGTCAACGTCGAGAAATCCTGGACGATCGTCTCCGGCGTGGCGCCATCGTTGAAGGAATGCACGACCATGTCCAGCAGAACACGCGACGCGCCGACGCGCACGTCGCCGTGCGCATCGACCCGCAAGGGTGCCGCGTCAGCGTGAATTGTGAAACTCATCGTTACGCCCTCCAGAGTGTTGCCCCCGCTACTCAGTGTAAAGGAAGCGGTTGCTGCTGAGCAATGCGTGGCAGAAGCTCGCCAGCGCCTGCGCCGGCGCGTCGGCCTTGGCGTCCCGGGCGCGGAAGTTCGCCTCCTGCTCCGCCAGGAACGCCAGCGCCTCGCGGACATCCTTCTCGGCCGGGTCCGCGCCGAACGCCAACCGCCAGGCGCGCACGACCCGGGCGCGGCCGTCGGTGCCGGCCTCGCGGCGGACGCGCCCAGCGAACGCCTCGGCCGTGCCGACCACGAAGGCGTTGTTCATCAGCAGCAGCGCCTGGGGGGCGACGGTCGAAGCGGTGCGCATCTCGCAGTTCGGCTCCACGACCGGCGCGTCGAACGCCTCCAGCACGGCCAGCGGTCGGCTGCGGCGCACCTGCACGTAGACGCTGCGGCGGTGCTCCTCGCCCGGCGGCAGCACCCCCTTGCCGGTCTCGTAGCCCGCCGAGTCGAGGTTATCGACGCCGACGACGATCTGGCCGACGCCGTCGGTCTTGACCGGCACCGGCTTGCCGAACGCCTTCGCGTTGAGCCGGCCGCTGATCGCCAGCATCGCGTCGCGAATGGCCTCCGCCTCCAGGCGGCGCACCGGCATTCGGCCCAGGAGTCGGTTGTCGGGGTCGAGCGCTTCCCCGGCCGCGCCGCGGCGCGACGACTGGCGGTAGGCCGTCGAGGTCATCAGGACTCGGTGCAGGTGTTTCAGGCTCCAGCCGCCGGCCACAAACTTCGAGGCGAGCCATTCGAGCAATTCGGGGTGGCTGGGCCGCTCGCCGAGGAAGCCGAAGTCCCCCGGGGTACCGACGATGCCGCGGCCGAAGTGGTGCATCCAGGTGCGGTTGACCAGGACGCGCGCGGTCAGCGGATGCCGGCCGTCGCTCAGCCAGCGGGCGAAGGCCAGCCGCCGGCCCGTCGTCGGCAGCGATGGGTCCTTCGTGAGCTTCAGCGGATCCGCGGAGTCGAGGATCGTCAGCCCGCCCGGCTCGACGGTCCCTTTCCGCTGGGCCGGGTCGCCGCGACCGAAGAGGTACGTCGCCGGCACCTGGCCGGGAACCTCGCACAGGACCGGGACGAAGTCCTCGACCGGCTTGGCGGCCCGCACCGCGCCGGCGCGCTCCGCATAGCCCTTGAGGTCCTCGGCGGCCTTGTGGTCGTACAGGTACAGCGAGCCGGCGCTGACGTTGAGGCTCGGGTGCTCCTTCATCAACCGCTGCTGCTCCGGCGTCCGCTTCGCCTCCGGCGTCTTGCGGGCGGCGCGGGCGGCCTCGCGCACACTTTCGGGGAGCTTGGCCACCTCCTTGTCGAAGGTGCGCTCGATGTACTCCTGCTGCTTCGTCCGCATTTCCGCGTCGATCTTGCCCGCCTCGGCCTCGACGCGAGCCGCGGCCGCCCGGTCGGCGTCGGTGTACAGGGACACCAGCCGCTGGGCCGGGCCGCGCCAGGCCGTCGGATCGTAGGCCGGCTCGAAGAGCGCGCGCAGGCGGTAGTAGTCGGACTGCGGGATGGGGTCATAGCGATGGTTGTGGCACTGGGCGCAGCCGACCGTCAGCCCCATCAGGGATGTCGAGACGATCTTGAGCGTGTCGGCGATCACCTGGTTGCGCGCCGCCGACTGATCGACGCCGTGGGAGGCGGTGCCGTCGGGGGCGGTGCGCAGGAAGCCGGTGGCGGTCAGCTTCTCCACGTCGTCGGGAGTCAGGTTGCGATAGGGGGCCCGGACCATCTCGTCGCCGGCGAGCTGCTCCTGGAGGAATCGGTCGAATGGCTTGTCGGCGTTGAGCGAGCGGATGACGTAATCGCGATACTTGTAGGCGTAGGGGCGCACCGGATCCTCGCCGGTGTAGCCGTCGGAGTCGGCGTAGCCCGCCGCGTCCAGCCAGTGGCGGCCCCAGCGCTCCCCGTACTGCGGCGACGCCAGCACCCTCTCGATGAGCCGCTCGTAGGCGTCGAGCCGGTCGTCGGCCAGGAAGGCATCGACCTCTTCCGGCGCCGGCGGCAGGCCGAGCAGGTCGAGGGTTGCCCGCCGGATCAGCGTGTACTTGTCGGCCGGCGGCGAGAAGGAGAGACCCTTCTCCTCGAGTTTCGCCAGCAGGAAGGCGTCGATGGGCGAGTACACCAACTCGGGATGCTTGACCTTCGGGATGGCGGGGCGATGCACCGGTTGGAACGCCCAGAAGGCGCGCTCCTCGGGGTTGATGTGGTAACCCGCCGCGACCTCCTTCGCCTCGGCGGCGGCCTTCGCCCCCTCGGCGACCCAGCGCGCGAGGAGGGCAGTCTCCTCCGCGCTGAGTTTCTTCTTGCCCGGGGGCATCTCGGCAGCCCGGACCTTCTGGACGAGGAGGCTGTCGTCGGGTTTGCCGGGCACGACGGCGCGGCCGGAGGTGCCGCCCAGGACGATGAGGCGCCGCAGGCGCAGGTCGAGCTTGCCGCGCAGCTTGTCGCCGTCGCCGTGGCACTCGAAGCAGTACGCCTTGAGGATCGGCCGGACCTGCTTCTCGAAGGTGAGCGCGTCGGCGGCCGGTGCGGCGGGGGCACACAGCGGCAATAGCAGGACGGCGAGTCGGGAGAATCGCTTCATGGCGGGTCGGTGGGGTGAAGGTCGTTTAGCGGCGGCTCGCAGAGCCGCGCGTTGGCCAACGCGCGGCTCTGCGAGCCGCCGCTAAACGGGCAGGTATCAGGCGCGCGCCCGGCGGCGGGAGCGCCGGGCGAGGCGCGGCAGGAACAGGTACAGGGCCAGCGCGTAGCACATCACGCAGCCCGGCAGGTCGGCGGACACGTACTGGATTTCCGGCGGGCGCTCGACGGGAGCCTGGTTATCGTCGTGGGAGAAGTACAGATCCTCGGCGCCGGGCCGCGCGGACGAGAAGTCCTCGAACTCCGTCAGCCACCACGACCCGGGCGGCGTGTCCTTGGGCAGCTTCAGCTGGTCCAGGGTCTTCTCCCGGTCGGAGGGCGCCACCTGGTTGGCCCAGACGACGCGGGCGTTGGTGGTGCTTGACCAATCCTTGCCCCCCTCGCCGAGTGCTGCCTTCACGCGGCCCTCGGCCAGGAAGTAGACCCGCAGCAGTCGCCGAGACGGCCCCGGGGTGCCGGCGTACCCCAGGGGGGGCATGATCTTCCCGTCCTCCCGCGGCACGCCGGGGCCCGCCCCGGCCGGCCCGCCCTTGGCCTGGTTCGGCGGCTCCCGGTACGGGAAGAAAGGGCGCTCCGTGTGGAAGGTCATCCGCACCGCGGCCGTGGCCAGTTGCCCGACCGCAGGTGGCGCGACGTCGGCCTTGTCGGTGGCCCGCGCGGTATCAGCCGCTCCCGAGCGCGCCGTGCCGGCGACTCCGCCGTGTTCCTTGACATCGTCTCGGGCGACCTTGAACGCCGAGATCTTCCACTTCGCCTTGACGTAGGGGGCCACCCACTCGGTGATCGCAGGCGAGGATTCGTAGCCGTGCTCCTTCAGCCACTTGCCGAGGGCGTCGGCGTCGTCGGCCTCCAGAACCACGGCGTCGTAGCCGGCCACGCGCTTCGAGTCGAGCACCGCAACGGACGGCAGGCCCTGCTCTGCGAGTCCGGCGGCGCTCTTGGGCGCGGAGCCCCCCCCGCAGCCGCAGCCGCCGCCCGCGCCTCCCGAGGGCCGTGGTTGCGTGACGATCTTGGGCTTGGTCAAATCCGCCAGCGTTGCAAAGGCTTCGTCACCGGCCTCGGCGAGCTCTGGCTTCGTCGGCGTCGGCACGAGGAAGCCGAAGTTCCGGGCGCTGGACAGGAACGAGGCCCGCCGGATGAAGTGCTCCGTCTTCGACGCCGCGTCCCAGAGGATTATGGCGCTCTCGTCGGCCATCTGAACCGACTCGCCGGGGCGCGGCGCCACGGCGCAGCCAGCGGCGCGGTGCGTTGGCACCAGGAGGAGCGCCGCCGCCAACGACAACGCTACGAAGTACAAGGCCGCGTGCAGTTTCATGGGTGGCCCACTCCTCGTTTAGCGGCCGCCCTCGGGGCGGCGTTCCCTGCGCGCCGCCCCGAGGGCGGCCGCTAAACTCCTAAACCAGCTCCTGGATCGCCTCCGCCCCGTCCACGACGTGCTGCGGTCGGCCCGACAAGTCGGTAACCGTCGCCGTCTGCGGGTTGATGCCCATGCCGTGATACAGCGTCGCGAACACCTCCTGGAAGGTCACCGGCCGGTCCTTGGCGTAGCCGGCCTGGCGGTCGGTCGAGCCGATCACCTGCCCGGTGCGCAGGCCGCCGCCGGCCAGCAGGGCACAGGCGACCGGCGGCCAGTGGTCGCGGCCGACCTCCTTGTTGATCTTCGGCGTCCGCCCGAACTCGCCCCAGCAGACCACCGACACGTCCTTATCGAGTCCGCGTTGGTGCAGGTCGTCCACCAGGGCCGTCAGTCCCTTGTCGAGCATTGGGAAGTGATCTTTCGCGTTCTCGAACGTGGTGCCGTAGGGCTTGCCGTGCCAGTCCCAGCGGCCGTAGGCCAGCGTCACGCAACGGGCGCCCGCCTCCACCAACCGGCGTGCCGTCAGGAAGTAGTCGTTGAGCAGCGGGCCGGCGTCGCCGTAGCCGGCCGGCTGCGGCGAGCCTCGGCCGTAGCGGTCGCGCACCACCGTCGACTCGCGATCCAGGTCGAGCGCCTCGGCCAACTTGCTCGACGTGAGGATGCCCATCGCCTGCTCCGTGAAGCGGTCGAGGCCGGCCATCGAGCCGGAGGCGTCCACGTCGCGGCGCAGGCGGTCGAAGCTGGCGAGGAGGCGCTTGCGGTCGCCGAGTTGCTCCAGGGCGACGCCCTTGAGGACCATGTCGGCCCGGCCGTCGGCGTTGGGCTGGAAGGGGGCGTGCGTCAGGCCGAGGAAACCGGGGCGGCCGGGGTCGGCCCAGGTGGACGTCTTCATCTTCGGCGACAGGCCGACGAAGGGCGGCACGTCCGTCGAGGTCGGCCCCTGGAGCTTCGAGACGGTCGAGCCGAGCGACGGCCAGCCGCCCTCGGGTTGCCGCGCGTGCGTCCGCCCCGTCACGCACTGGAAGGCGGCGTGGTGTCCCTCGGAGCCGACGAGGGAGCGGATGACGGCGAACCGGTCCATCATGGCCGCGAGGCGCGGCAGGTGCTCGCAAATGTCGATGCCGGGGACCTTCGTGCGGATCGGCTTGAACTCGCCGCGCACCTCGGCCGGGGCGTCGGGCTTGAGGTCCACCATGTCCTGGTGTGGCGGGCCGCCGGACAGGAAGATCATGATGAGGGCCTTGTGCGAGCGCGTGATTCCGGCTTGCTCCTCGGCGCGGAGGACCTGCGGCAGCGACAGGCCGCCGAGGGTCAACCCGCCGATGCGCAGAAAGGCCCGCCGCGACAGGCCGTCGCAGAAGCGTTGCCGCCCACCAAGGATCGTCAACATCGCACGTTCCCCCCAGAGGAGATCGCTCAGCCCAACGGCACTATAGTAACGCCCAGGACTGTCGCGGCACAGGGCTCACGCCAGCGCCCGGGAAACCACTTCGCCGGCGTTGTCCGTGAGGCGCTCGTTGCGGCCGTTGTGGCGGTACGTCAGTCGCCGGTGGTTGAAGCCGAGCAGGTGCAGCACGGTCGCGTGCAGGTCGTGGACGTGGACCTTGTCCTCGGCGGCGCGCAGCCCCACCTCGTCGGTGGCGCCGATGACCTGGCCGCCCTTGACGCCGCCACCGGCCAGCCACATCGTGAAGCCGTGCGGGTTGTGGTCGCGGCCGGTCGTTCCCTCGGTCATCGGCGTGCGGCCGAACTCGCCGCCCCAGATGACCAGCGTGTCCTCCAGCAGCCCGCGCCGCTTCAGGTCCTTCAAGAGCCCCGCAGTCGGCAGGTCGCTTTGCAGACAAAGCCGGCCGTGGTTGCCCTCGATGTCGGAGTGGGCGTCCCAGCCATTGGTGTCGCCGCAATAGACCTGGACGAAGCGGATGCCACGCTCGACCATGCGCCGGGCCAGCAGACAGCGCAGGCCGAACTCCGCCGTCTCCTTGCGGTCGAGGCCGTACAGCCGCCGCGTCGCCTCGGTCTCGCCGCTGACGTCCACCACTTCGGGGGCCGACGCCTGCATCCGGTAGGCCAGCTCGTAGGCGGCGATGCGCGCGGCCAGCTCGCCGTCGCCGTCGCGCTGGCGCAGGTGCTCCTGGTTGAGGCGGTTGACGAGGTCGAGGGTGCAGCGCTGCTGGGCGTCGGAGACGTCCGGCGGGGGGCGGAGGTGAAGGCCCGGCGACGAACCGCCGCGCAGGATCGTCCCCTGGTAGGCGGCGGGCAGGAAGCCGTTGCCCCACGCCGGCGCCCCGCCCTTGACCCAACCGCCGGGGTCGGGCAGGACGACGAACGCCGGCATGTTGCGGTTCTCAGTGCCCAGGCCGTAGGCCGTCCAGGCGCCGAGGCTCGGCCGGCCCATGAGGATGGCGCCGGTGTTCATCAGGTAGACCGACTCGGGATGCGTCACGCTGTCGCCGTGGCAGCCGCGCAGCACGCACAGGTCATCGACACAGGCGGCGGTGTGCGGCAGCAGGTCCGACACCTCGATGCCGCACTGGCCGTACTTCTGGAAGGTGCGCTTCGTGGCGAGGAGGCGGTTCTTCTCGACCCCGCGCCGCGTCTTGACCATGCCGAAGGAGTCGGGCAGGCGCTGGCCGTGCAGGCGCTGCAGCGCGGGCTTGGGGTCGAAGGTCTCCAGATGACTCGGTCCGCCGGACATGAAGAGGAAGATCACGCGGCGGGCGCGCGGTTCGTGGTGCGGTTGCTTGGGTGATAATGGCGAGCCGTCAGGCTCGCCTGGGCGGTCGGCGGCGAGAAGGCCATCCTCCGCAAGCAGCGCGGTCAGGGCGAGCAGGCCGAAACCGGCGCCGGTACTGCGGAGGAAGTCTCGGCGGGTCGGGGAGGGCAACATCATCATCGGACCCCCTTCGATCGGTCATGAACCGGTCGTGACTGGACCTCCGCCGGAGGCATTCAGTATCGCGATCATCTGAGGCACGTCCACGACCGAAACACCCATCGCGGCGGCGCCGTTACAGACGAAGGGCGCCGTGAAATGGTGATTCTCCGTGGCGAAATACTGCGCGCCCAGGACGACCGCCGTCGCCAGTTGCACCGCGTCCGCCATAAACAGTCCCAGCGCGAGGATGATGTCCTTGGCCTTGGCGCTGGCCAAAGTGACAGGGAAGTGGCTCAGCACGCCTGATTGGGACATCGTTAGCAGGTTGGCGAAAGCGCTCTCGATAGCCGCATCGGTCAGGCCAAGGGATGGATCACGCCGCTGAGCTACCTTCAACCCGCGCACCACTTCGAGAGGGACAAGTTCACTCACGGCGGCCTCAACTTCCCGGCGCTCGATGCGCTGGCGCAAGTCGAGCGCCTCTGCCTCGTGCCTTTCGCCGTGCTTGTACCATTTCATCACGACCGCGCTGTCGAGGACAATCACGGCGTTTCATTCCTCTCCATGTCGCGCCCGCAGGACGGCCTCGGTCGCATTAAAATTCATGCCCGAGAGATGCTCGCGAATTTCATCCATCTGCCGCCACGCTTCTTCCCGCATACGGGCCAGTCGCTCGAGATCCTCCGGAGTGTCCTCCTTACGAAGTAGAACGATCTTGACCTCAAGACCCGGCCGCAGCTGCAATTCTTGCCACACAGCAGCGGGGATCTCCAGGATTCGCATTGCCGGGATATTGGCAGTAAACTCAGCGGCTTGCATGGCTACATTCCTCCATTGTAACATCCCCTCGTATATGGTATCGCAGGGCATCAGTCCAGGTAAACAAACTCATTCACGTTGAACAGCGCCCGGCACAGCTCGCTCAACGGCGATTTACCCAGGAATTGCCGTGATAGCTCCCTCTCCTGCGCTGTTGGCCGCCGCCCCAGCACCAGCCGGTACGCCAGTGCGACCCGTTCTTCTTCGGTCATGGCTTCGGCCATCACTCGCGCCGCCAGCGCCTTCGCCGCCGCGCTGACGTCGGCCGCGTTGAGCAGCGCCAGCGCCTGCGTCGCCGTGGTGCTGCGCTCGCGCTTCGGGCAGCTCAGGCTGCTGTCGGGCAGGTCGAACGCTTCCAGGAACGGGAAGCGCAGGTTGCGGCGGGCGAAGACGTAGACACTGCGGCGGACATGGTCGCGCGGGTCAGGACTCGCCTTCCACACCGGAGCGGCCTCGGGCGCCACCGCCGGAAAGACGCCCGGCCCGCCCATCGCCCGGTTCAGGCGGCCGCTCACCGCCAACAGGCTGTCGCGGATGATCTCACCTTCCAGCCGCAGCCGGTTCCTGCGTGAGAACAGGCGATTGTCCGGATCGACCCGGCGCCCTTCCGCGGAGAGAGCCGTCCCTTGCTGATACGTCGCGGAGAGGAGCATCAGCCGGTGCATCTGCTTCAGCGACCAGCCGCGGGCGACGAACTCGCACGCCAAGAAGTCGAGCAATTCGGGGTGAGTCGGCCGCTCGCCGCGCACGCCGAAGTCATTGGGCGTCGCTACCAGGCCGCGGCCGAAGTGGTGCTGCCACAGCCGATTGACCAGCACACGCGCCGTCAGCGGGTTGTTGGGGCGCGCGACCCAGCGGGCGAGGGCGGCACGCCGAGCGGCCCCGTCGTGCGGCCCGGCCTCGCTCCCCAGGATGACGGGGAAACCCGGCTGCACTTCCTCGCCGCGCTGGCTCAGTTCGCCGCGCTCCAGCAGGAACGTCTTCGGCGCGGCTCCGGTGGCATCCTGCAAGGCCATCGCCACCGGCAGCGGCGGCGGCTTGTGGTCGTCGAACTTCTTCACCTGTTCGGACAGCTCCTCATGCCGGACCCGGTCGGCGGGGCCCAGGGCCGCGACGACGGCCTGCGGCGAAACGACGAGCAGGCGGGCGGTCTTTTCGACGAGTTCTGTCTGCTGGGCCGTGCGCCGCTCCGGCGCCGTCTCGTGAGCGGCGCGGGCCTCGTCGGCGAGCTTCGCGAACTGGGCCTCGTAGAGGCGCCGGCGGTACGGCTCCTCCAGGCGGTCCAGCGCGTCCCGAGTCGGCTTGACGAGGGCCGTGTAGTCCCGCTGCGCCTTGGCGAGGGCCTCGCGCTGGCTGCGGCCGGCGATGGGCAGGTCGCGGCGGAAGGTCGCGGGGGTGAAAAACGCCTGGAAGCGGTAGTAATCGCTCTGCGGGATCGGCTCGAACTTGTGGTCGTGACAGCGGGCGCAGGCCAGCGTCAGGCCGAGGAAGGCGAGGCCCGCGGTATCGGTCATGTCGTTGAGCGAGTTCTGCCGCCGCTGCGCCTGCTCGAAGGCGTCGGTCATGTCGGGTCCGAGCAAGTTGAAGCCCGTGGCGATCAGCGCCTCCGGGTCGTCGGGGAACAGCTCGTCGCCAGCCAGTTGTTCGAGGACGAAGCGGTCATAGGGCCGGTCCTCGTTGAACGCGCGGATCACGTAGTCGCGGTAGCGCCAGGCGTCGGGACGGACCTCGTCGAACTCGTAGCCATTACTCTCGGCGAAGCGGGCCACGTCGAGCCAGTGCCGGCCCCAGCGTTCCCCGTAGTGGGGTGAGGCGAGCAGCTGATCGACGAGGCGCTCGTAGGCGTCGGGCGCCGGGTCGTTGACGAAGGCGTCGATTTCCGGCGGCGCCGGCGGCAGTCCGATGAGATCGAAGGTGACGCGGCGGATGAGCGCCGCGCGGGACGCCGGCGGGGCGGGGTGCAGGCCGGCGGCTTCGAGCCTGGCGAGGATGAAGTGATCGATGGCGTTGCGCGGCCAGGCGCGGTACTTCACGGCCGGCAGCGCGGGGCGCACCGACTTCCGCCAGGCCCAATGGTCCTGATCCGCGGCCGCGAGGGGAGCGGTCAGGACGAACAGCAGCAGGCAGGAGAAAACGCGCGTCACGGTGGCACCGGGGCAAGGGTCGCGGCGATGTCCAGCGCTCATTGTGACGCCGGCGCGGCGGCGCGGCAAACGAAATGCGCGGCGCCAACTCGTACAACATTCCTGGCGGCCGCCCCCGTGTGCCGTAGCCGCAAGCTGCCAGCTTGCGGCTACGGCACACGGCGAACTCCAGGAGCCCCGACGATGAACGGCCCCCGCATCAGCGTCTTCCCCAAGTGTTACTTCGACGAGCTGTACCGCGGCACGATGGATTACCTCGGCTGGCTGCGCCAGGCGGCGACCCTCGGCGCGGAGGGCGTCGAACATTACGACGGCTTCTTCCACGCGGGCATCGATCCCGTGCGCCGCGTCCTGGAAGAAACCGGCCAAATTTCCTCGATGCTTTGCTTCTCGCCCGACTTCACGCACTCCGACGCCGCCGAGCGCGCCCGCCAGGTCGAGCGCCAGAAGACGGCCATCGACCTCTGTGTTTCGCTGGGCATGGGCCACTGCCGGACGCTCAGCGGGCAGCGCTACCCGGGGATGACGCGCCGCCAGGGGATCGAGCGGACGGTCGAGGGCGTCCGGCGCTCACTGGACTACGCGGAGCGGCGCGGCGTGGTGCTGTGCCTGGAGAACCACTACAAGGACGGCAATTGGCAATATCCCGAGTTCGCCCAGCCGGAGGACGTCTTCCTGGAGATCATCGGCCGGATCGAGTCGCCGTTCTTCGGCGTCCAGTACGACCCGTCTAACGCCACCGTCGGCGGCTTCGATCCGGTCCAGTTCCTGGAGAAGGTCAAGGGTCGCGTGGTGACGATGCACGCCTCTGACCGCTACCTGGCGCCCGGGGCGAGCCTGGACGACCTGCGCCAGTCCGACGGGACGATCGGCTACTCCGACAAGCTGCGCCACGGCGAGACCGGCCGCGGCCTGAACGACTACGACGCCATCTTCCGTATCTTGTCCGGCGTCGGCTTCGCCGGTTGGATCTCGGTGGAGGACGGCATGAATGGCCTGGACGAGCTGCGGCGCTCCGTGGAGTTCCTGAAGCGGAAGCGGCAGCAATACTACGCGCCGGCAGCGGGCTGAGGCCCCGGGGAAAGGAGCGTCAAAATGACTGTGGTGATTTGCCTGCCGCTCTTCGGCCCGCCGGGCCGCGAGCTGGAGGAAGGGGACCTCATCCAGGGCCGGCAGCTGCGCCAACTGGCCGCGGAGCTGGGCGAGCGGCTGCAACGGGCGGCGGACACCCTGGACCGGCTCACCGCCAACGGCTGGACCGCCCGCGTGGCGATGTATGACGCGATCCTGTCGCAGCCGGGCGTCGAGACGCAGGAGGAGGCCGCCCGGCGCCTGCGGGCCATCGGAGTTGCGCCCGACGAACTGCTGATTATCGAGGAGGTGGACGACGAGGACGTCGGCCACGCATAACTGAGGGATGACCATGACCACGACACACGCCGGATGGCTCGCCTGCCTGACGATCGGATTGCTCCTGCTGCTCGGCCCGACACCCGCTGCGGCCGCGGCCGCGCCCCTTCCCAGGAAAACGTACACGTACAAGACCGTTGACGAGGTGAAGATTCAGGCCGACGTCTATCGGGCCGACGACGAGAAGGTACGGCCGGTGCTGGTCTGGATCCACGGCGGGGCGCTCATCATGGGCGGCCGCAATTCCGTGCCGCGGCAACTGCGCGACCTGTGCCAGGCCGAGGGCTACGCGCTGGTTTCCTTCGACTACCGCCTGGCGCCGGAGGTCAAGCTGCCGGCGATCATCGAAGACATTCAGGATGCCTTTCGCTGGCTGAACGAGCAGGGGCCGAAGCTCCTGCACATCGACCCGGAGCGCGTGGTCGTCGCGGGCGGGTCGGCGGGCGGATACCTGACGCTGATGACCGGCTTCTCGGTCAAGCCGCGGCCGCGGGCCCTGGTCGCCTACTGGGGATACGGCGACGTGGACGGCGACTGGTACACCAAGCCCTCGGACCACTACCGCAAGCAGCTGCTGGTGAGCAAGGAGGAGGCACACAAGGGGGTGGGCGCCAAGGTGCTGCCCGGCACCGACGGCCTCAGCGGCGACGAGCAGAAGGCGCGCGGCCGGTTCTACCTCTACCTGCGCCAGAACGGCCTGTGGACCAAGGAAGTGACCGGCTTCGACCCGGCCAAGGACCGCAAGAAGCTCGACCGGTACTGCCCCGTCCGCAACGTATCGGCCGACTTCCCGCCGACGCTGCTGATCCACGGCACCGAAGATACCGATGTGCCCTACGAGCTGTCCGCCAGCATGGCCAAGGAACTGGCCCGCCAAAAGGTGCCGCACGAACTGGTCACGGTGAAAGGGGCGGGGCACGGGTTGAGCGGCGGCGACAAGAAACTGGTGGACGAGGCCAACGAGAAGGCGGCGGCGTTCATCCGGGAGCATTTGAAATGAGCCGCCACGCCCGGTCCCGTTTCATTTCACGGGTGGTGATATGAAAGCCGGCGACGCAAGCGATTATCTCCCAAGATCTTGCGTCGCCGGAACCGATTCATATCGTTCGTGCCACACTGACCTCTTTCACCGGCTTTGCTTCAAACTGGCTGGCTGTTACGAAACGCGGGCGGTCCGTTACGGAATGGTCCCGCCAGTCGGCACCACATGGCTTTGTACATTGTTGGCCCCCTGCACAAACATGCAAGGGGGCTGCACAAGAATTAGCCGGGTGGCAGATCAGCGACTGGAGCGATCGGCGTTCGGATAGGACGCTTCAGGAACTTCACGGCTTTCCCATAGGCCGGGTTGTCTTTGGCTTCGGACTCCAGAGAGTTTAGCGTCTTGTGTTCGATGTCTTCCCAGTCTCCCAGCTTGCTAGTCCAGATTCCGGAGGCGGGTAGCTGGCGGGCAGCATGGGTGGGCGTGCCGGCATCGTCCACATAGAGCGCGATCTTCTCAAAACCCTCTTCCAGCTCAGGGCTGTCGCAAGGAACGTACTTCCGTGTCCCGAAGGCCGCGACAAAAGCCTCTACGGTTTCCTCTCGCGGCGCCTCATCTGGCCAGAAAACTCCTTCCGTGCCGCTCTCCACCGGCCACCACGGAACGTCCGTTTCGCCTGCCGCGTAGGCGATGCAGTTGTATGCCCAATCCTCGTTGCTTGACACTTCATAGTCTTGCCTATTGAGGTTCGGGAACTTCGCCTCCCTCTCCGGGCTCAAGTATCTTGAGGACATTTAGTCAACGAGCCCTTTTTCTTTGCCCCATTTTAGCCAAGCTTCCCTTGCTCGCTTCGGATCGGCCCGGTCGGCGGCTTGCACCGGCGTCTGGCCCGTGATTGCTTTCAGCGCCTCGAACCAATATCCCGGCCTGTCCCGAAGCTCACGGAGGATCAGGGGAACAACCTTCCCCCCCATCCGGATGATCTTCTGGTACGCGGGGTGTTGCACTTTCTTCGTAATGGAAGAGTGCATACCGGTTTCTCGTCGCCACTCCTCGACCAGCAATCGGAATGTCGCTTCACGTTCCGGATCATTGCGGCCCGGCGGGTCGATAACTTCACGCAACTCATTCGCCAGTTCCACCTTCTTGGCTGCGATTTCGTTTGCCGATCGGTGTAACTCTCCGTCGATATCGCTTGCCTTCTGACGGATTGCTCGTTGCCTGTCAGGGTCCACATGGGGCACCCGGATCGTCTGAAGGTCGCGGTAATACAATCGGTCACGGATAGTCCCCGTGGACACAACGTCAATGTACATCTTGTAAAACGGTGATCGGAGGAGGTCAACCAGGAACTCCGGCTCCAGTCCGCTGGACCGAAAAGTGACATATTCAGCGCTTACATAACTGCCATGAAGTTCCTTCGGCACGACGCCGATACTGCCAATGTTGATTCGGCTAGGGTTGTAAACAATGTCCTTGTGCCGAACCCGCTTGTAGTCCTGCGTGAACTGCTCGCCTCGCAGATAATGGCTAAAGCGTACATTTCCGTCGCTTGACACAGAAAGGATCGGGTATTCGGCGTCAAGCTGATCCTCCGTCTCTGGGAAGAACCGTTCACCCGACGCCTGAACGGCGTCGGCTAGCGGCGTCAAAGACTCAAGAATTTTCCCGGCTTGGTAGCCGAAAATGTAGTAAGGCGGGTCTAGCCGTTCCGCCGTCTCGTGGAAGGGCAAGACGAAAGACGTTTTCAACCCCCTGACAGTACCGCGGACCGTTTGTTCCTTTCTTCGGAATGATTTTTCGCCATAATGCCTGCTGGCAAACTCGAACAGGTCAACATCCGGGTGGGCCATCTCCGACTGGTCGGCAAAATCCTTGAGCAGGAGGTCGAGATCGGTTTCTTCCCCGACTTCAATAATCATCCGTCCGCTTGGTTCGTACCCGATAAACTCTGCCGTTCCCATGAAAATGGGGTAATCAAAATCAGGGTCTCTCCGCAGTAAGCTCCTGATGTTATCCACCGACAGCGAAGCCGCCTTCTTGTCGTAGAGTAATTTCTTTTCTTTGGTGAATTTCTGGAGGTAAAGAACACAGGTGTTGACGGTGGGCACTCCCGACTGGACGAAAGCGTGGGTGGGCCAGGTTACAATTGCCCTGATCTCTGCTTCTGAGTGCAAGAAATCTCGGACCGGCGCATGGCTCACGCCACTCAAGATGCTTTGGGGGAGTACGATGAGCATCTTCCCTTCGGGGCGGAGAAGTTTTACCCCCTTCTCCAAGAATAGGATTTCCGTTTTCTCGGACGCCTTGGAGCGAAGCTTGCTGCCAAGAAGGTAGTTTTTCAGGATGCGCTGATCTTTCTCCTTGCTACCAAACGGAGGGTTCGCCAAGATGAGGGTGCAGCCTGAGTCGATCTCGTCCTCTTGGTATTCCTTCGGCCCGTAGGGGTTACCGCCGAAGTCGGCGGTGTCAAGGGCATTCCCCCGTACCACTCGTTTGCCGTCACCCCACATGAGCATGTTCATCTTCGCGGTACGGGCGGCACGCGGCTCGGCGTCAATTCCATAAATCTGGTGCGATTTAATATCTTCCAACATTCTCCCCCTGCTCAAGGCCATCCTGCGCAGGGTCCCATCAGGCAGTTGCTCGACCTTGCCCTTCATCAACTCAAAAGCTTTGATGAGGAAACCGCCTGAGCCGCAGCTAAAGTCAACCACCGTATCTCGGATTGACACCCCGGCCATTTCGGCCATGAAGTTGACGATTGGACGTGGGGTGAAGTATTGGCCAAGGCCCTTGCCACGGAGTTGGGAGGGCAGGAATTCCTCGAATGCCCGGCCTTTCACGTCCACGTCTCCGTTCTTGACGTGAAACAGCCGCATCATTGCGAGGACTTCCTTAAGGGCTTCTGCGGAAAGCTCGATTCTGGGGTGATCCCCGAACACGCCCGGGAAGAGTTCGGCGGTGGCGGACTGGAACCATTGATTAACAAACTCACTGGCCTGCCCAACGGCCTCCCACTCCTCGATCATTTCGGGGGTCAGGACTGGCTTTGTCCTTCCCTTCTGTTGCTGCCATTCGTCCTCCGCGGCCTTAAGGAAAAGGAGCTTGCTCAGTTCATCGAAGGCTGCTGCGGGGTCAAGGCGGTCCCGGTCACGGATGGCGTTGTGGATTCTTCGGAAGAAACGTCGATAATCCCGAATCTTCTCTTCGTCCGGTGCGGGCAGGGAATTCGCGGGCTCCCTGATGGAGGAGAGGACGTTTTCAAATGAGACAAGGCTCTTCAGTTTGTCCCAATTGGCATGAGCTAGCGCCTGGACGGTGTCGTCAATGACGTTGATCCTACTGTTGAACGAGTAGTAACCTCGAAGTACAAAATGCTTACCGTTCGTAATAACGCTGTACGGGGTCTGTAGCGCGAAGGCGTAGGAATCCACTTGGCCGAGGCCGGTCTGGATAGGTTCGGTCGGCCTCTTTGCCTCAACCGTTATCACGGGGCTCCGGTCGTGGTAGACGACAAGGTCGGCTTGCTTTGTCTTGGTCTCTCGCCCGAGGGTGATCCGGACAGGTTTTGACCAGTGCAGGCCAGACGCAGGGTAGCCCAACACCTCTCGGAAGAGTGGCGTGAGCAGGTGCGCTCCGACATCGCCCTCTGTTTCAAATGCCGTATCCATTGTCGTCCCACCCGCAAGGGAAGTTACGTCAGGGCCGATGACCTTCCTTGCTCTCCTTGCCGTGCCGCCTATACTGAATTCTACCGGGCGGCTCCAGCGTCTACTGGTTTACGGCCGTGTTCACCACCCCTATACCACTCTGTTCTCCTTTCGATTCCTTCCTCGCAATCTTCTCGCGCGCCGCCTGAAGCACTACACTGCGCACCCAAGCAGCCATTCCCTCCGGCTCGTCGCTGGTTGCTTCTAGGATCAGGGCCTTTTGCTCGCTGGTCACGGGAATCCGCAAGTCCGTGTCCATGCGCAAGCGGCCGTCTTTCCTTGGCCTTGGCATGCGCGTATTGTAGTCAAGTTTTTCCGGTGTTGTCAACTGCTGACTTAATAATGTAGCAATTATATGACTACAATATACGTGTACATTCCGCCCGATGCCCATCCGCCTTGGGGGTCAGGTAGACTTGCCGGGGGGTCGCACACTGATTCTTCATCTCGCGGTAGTTTGCGAAAGTGTCCATAACTGCTCCTCCTAGTACGCGACGGGAAAGACCCGCAATAGGATTGTCATCTCGCCACCCCCCAGGGCCTCCGGGCAGGGCTCGGGCTTCCGCGCGCGCTCTTCGGGCCGGCGAGCAATCTACTTCTCCCGCTTCGGCCCGGCCGGCTGCCCGTCTTTCAGCACCGACTCGAAAAAGAGGTAAATCACCTCATTCGACTCCTCGGTCGGCGAGTGTCCCTTGCGGTTGGTCATGGCGACCCGCTGCTTGACGCCCAGCAGGTCGTTCACGGCGACGGCGTGGTTGAGCGCCTTCCAGCGCTCCGGCGGGTCTTCCGAGCCGCCCGAGACCAGGAACGGCCGCGGGGCCATCAGGGCTTGCAACTCGTGGAGGTCGTGCCCGGCCTCGATCAGCCGTTTGTACGGGCCGGTGCGCGGGTTCGCCTCCGTGGGGATGCCCGGCTTGCGCTCGCGCCCGGGTTCGTAACCGAGATACCACGGCTCCCAGTAGTTCACATTACTGCGCTTCTCGTCGAACACGATGCCGGGGTCCGACCAGACGCCGCAGGCGAACTTCTCGCAGAGGCAGGCGGCGAACATTGCCCACTTGCCGCCGT
Organism: Gemmataceae bacterium; assembly: GCA_035266225.1. GTDB lineage: Bacteria > Planctomycetota > Planctomycetia > Gemmatales > Gemmataceae > DATFNV01. The sequence goes on along the minus strand of DATFNV010000145.1, from coordinate 18,508 downwards.
AGGAGTGACCGACAACGCCGATCCGCTTCGGATCGACCTGCGGCAAGTTGGCCAGGACGGTGTGGCAGTTGGCCGCGACGCAGGCGTGGAAGGAGAGCGGCTGCAACTGGGCCTTCTCCTTGTTCGGGTAGAAGGAGTCCGGCGGGCTGCCCAGCGACAGCGTGACGAACCCCCGCTTCGCGAGCTGGTAGGCGAAGTCGCACCGCTCCGTCTTGCCCTGCCCGATGCCGGTCTTGGCGTCGTAGAAGACCACCAGCACGGCGGGGAACGGTCCCTTGCCGTCCGGGACGAGGAGGTAAGCGTCGTCCGTCGTCAGGCCTGGGGCGACTTCGACGCGGACGTGATGCTGGGTCAGGTTGTCGCGCCGCTCCTTCTCCAGGTATGCGACTTTCGGCTTCTCGATCAGCGCCGGCCACGGGCCCAGGAATTCGTGCCAGGTCTTCAGGATCTCCTGTCGCCGCCTGGGCCACTCGTCGGCGCTCTTCACCCGGCGGCCGTCCGCGAATTCCAGCGGCGACTTGTAGTTGCCCAGGTCGCCAGCCAATTCGGCGGGCGGCTTGAAGAACGGCGCCAACTTCTTGCCGGCGTCGCCGTTCGCGGCTGGTTGTTCGGCGAAGTTCCAGTCTTCCCCGAAGAAGCCGGCGCGGACGACGCTCTCCTCGTCGCCGACCTTCAGCACGGCCCAATCGCCCAGGCGCGGGAAGAGCAGGTAATTGAGCGAGGCGAACTCCTTCTCATGGAAGGTGTGGCCGCTGTTCAGCACGACATAGCGCCCATCGGCGAGCGGGTTCGGCTGGATCAGCACCGGGGCGTGATCGGCCGCGGCGTAGCGCTCCTTGCCGATCTGCAGCTCGTCGTGCGTCCAGCGGATCGGCAACTTCGGCAGCACCTTCGCGATCCAGGGATTGCTGCCGGGGTCGCCGAACAGGATCAGGTTGCCGCGGCGAACGTCGTCCTCGGTGACGGCCGTGTCGTCCTTGACCGGCAAGTCGCAGCGCAGGTAGCGGTGCCACTCGTAGGCGAAGCGCTTCAGGCTCGCCTCGGACCAGGCCTGGACGGCCGGGTTCCACGGCTTGCCCGTGCCGCGGACGCACAGGAACGGGGCGGCGAAGGCGTCGTCGATCGGCCCCTGCAAGCCGGGACGCTTGCCCGCAGGCCGGATGGGATCGACGGACAGCTCCCACCTGTCGCCGCGACGGCGGACGAACAGCTCCCGCTGCTCCTTGTTGCCGGTCGGCAGCGGACCCACATCCCGACCTCCGACGCGGAGGTGGGCACCTTCCTTCACCTGTATCGGAGGGCGGAAGGAGAAGAGCGTGACGTTCTTCGGCTCCTGGAAGGCGATCGAGCCGTCATCGGCCACGTCGGCCTCCAGCTCGGCGCGGGCGTAGTGCTCGTCGAGCCCCAGCATCTGCAGCCAGTGACAGCGGCCGTATTTCAGCGTCCAGGTGACGAAGCGGAGGTGCCGCGGCGCATGATCGAGTCCTTTCGTCGCCTGCTCGCCGATTCGCCGCATCTGTTCCTTATGGGTGACGGGGTCGATGACGTGCCCGGTGCCGGGGGAGATGAGGTTGACCATCTTCAGCCCCTCGCGCTCCATCGCCTTGCCCATGAGGACGTGGGCCTGGAAAAAGACGTCCTTGTCGCCCATGCAGGCGACGGCCGGCACCACCCCGGCGTTCGCGGCGTAGTCGATGGAGTCGAGCATGTGCAGCACTTTCTCCTGGTGCGGCGGCAGTTCGCCGACCTTCACGAAAGTCGCCAGCGGCGTCTGCGAGAACTGGTGTGTATCGACGTAGCCGCAGTAGGGGCCGAGGGCGACGAAGCGGTCGGGGTGCTTCAGCCCCAGGTGCCAGGTTCCCGAGGCGCCCATCGACATGCCGCGCAATACCACCCGGTCGCGGTCGATGTTGTAATTGCGACAAACCGCCTCGATCGCCTCGAAGACATCGGTTTCCCCCGCCCAGCGGTAACAGTTCTCGACCCGGCCGAGCGGGTGCAGCTCGATGTAGTCCACTTCTGGGGCGGCCTTTTCGTCCTCCTCGAAGCGACCCAGGAAGCGCAGCTCGCTCATGCCGACCGGCCGGCTGCTGCCGTGCAGCACCACGTCCAGCCGCGTCGGCTTGCCGCCGTCGTACTTCGCCGGCACGATCATCCCGTAAGGTTGCACCGAGCCGTCCACGGCCGACACGAAGGCGCGGGCTACCTTGCCCTTCCTCCCCGCCCAGGAGTGCTTGCCGGATTCCAGCGCCGCGGCGCGCTCGTTGCCGCGCTCCAGCGCCTTCCGGATCAGCGCCGCGTCGGCCGGCGTCAGCGCCTCGTCATAGCGCAGGGCCCAGGCGATGCCCTTGGCGAAAATGGCTGCGTCCGCGAGGTGATCCGCCTTCTCGGCCGGGGTTTTCGCCCGCAGCTTGTCCAGCCGCTCGTTCAGGTCCTTCAGGCCGCGCTCGATCTTGCCGCGCTCCTCGGCGGAAAGGAGCGGCTCGGCAGCTGGGAGAGCAGCGGAGATGGCCAGCAGCCCGGCCAGAAGCAGAAGGCCATGCTTGGTCGTCATCGCTCAGACTCCGTCAATGTTGCGCGAAGAGTGATTCCCGCGGCGCCGTGTAGCGGATCGCCAAATGCGGTGTCTCGATGCGCTTCTGGTCGGACGACAGCGACTGCATGGCGGCGGCGAGGATTCCCGACGTTAGCAGCGTCCGCTCGACCGGGTAGGGGGCCTTGCCGGTGACGAACGTCTCCTCGGCCTTGGACATCAGCGCCGCCGAGTAGGTGACGTTGGGGTTGGGCGGCAGGTAGAAGAGCGTGGACAGCGGCTCGTCGCGGCCCTTGACCCGGGCGGCGAACGTGAAGTCGCCCACCAGCCCGTTCAGCAGAAACATCGTCGCCTTCAGCCCGTCGGCGTACTCGACGCGGTGGGCGACGGGGTCCTTCACCCACTCACGCATCTGCTTGTCGGTCGGGTGGCGGTCGCTGAAGGTCGGCGGCTGGGCGAGGGTCTGGCTGCGGCAGAGGCACGCCTCGAACAGCTCGGGGCTCCAGCCGCCCGCCTTCCACGAGCCGGCCGCCATCGCCTTCCAGACCGCGTCGCCGCGCAGCGCCTGCACCGCCCTGACCCCGCTCTCGCCGCCCTTGCGCCGCTCGGCCATGCACTGGATCGCTTCCAGGGCGTGGAAGTCGTAACTGTCCACGCCGCCCATCGCCACGCACATGACCTCCTCGACCTCGGCCCCGTACGGCATATCGACGGCCGGCAGGCGCCACGTCACCGGCAGCGACGAGCCCGCCAGGAACGGGAAGCCCATCGACCGCGACGTCTCCGCCATCTCCTTCGCCCATTCCCACTTCCAGGAGAGGTGTTTGTCGTTGAAGACGGGCGTTGTTCGGCCATCCTTCTTGAAGACCTCGACCACTTCCTTGAAGAAGCGGTAGCGCGGGTATTCCTTCTGCCCGAGCTTGTTGACGGGGTAATCGCCGTGCTCACCGATGATGAGGACGGCGTCCACGGCCAACTTGTCGCCGCCGCAGCGCAGTGCCTCGGCGATCGTCGGGTAGATCTTGAAGCCGAATTCCTTGGCGCGGTCCTTGCTGAGGTCGTTGGCCGGGGTCTGGTCCACGTAGGCGGCAACGACGTCCAGCGGCGGGCGGTGCCACCGGCCGTTGATGGGGTAGCCGACCAGGAAGCGCTCGCCCATGTGCCAGGCGTGCGACATGTGCCGCCATTCCGTGGTGACAATGGCCATTTTCTTGCGGGCCGGCCGCTCCTCGGCGCGCGCCTCCAGCGACGCGGCGACGACGCCGGCGCCGATGGTGCCCAGGAAAGTTCTTCGCGATAGCATGATTTCTCCTTCGAGGAATCCCTTGTTTAGCGGCGGGTCGCAGACCCGCGCGGGTCTGCGACCCGCCGCTAAACAGAAGGCGTTCCCGCGGGTAACGACTTCAGGTACGCCAGCGTCTCCTCCAGACTCACGACGTCGGCGAAGCGCGCCTGGATGTCGAACAGCGTCCACTCGTGGGCGATGTCCGAGCGATCCTCCACACCCTCGCGCACGATGATCGGGCGGAGTCCGAGGCTCTTGGCGTCGGTCGCCGTCGCCCGGACGCAGGCGCTGGTCGAGCAGCCGGTGATGAGCAGCGTATCGACCCGGCGCTCGACCAGGTGGCCGATGAGCGCCGTCCCGGCGAAGGCACTGGCGTGCTCCTTGTGGATGATGTACTCGCCGGGGTTCGGGCGGAGGCGCTCGTCGATCTCGCAGGCCCGCCGGTCCCACTTGCGAAAGTTCGGTGAGAAGTCGGCCGCCGACTTCAGCTGAGGGTTGTCGGAATACGGCGACGTGGTGTAGACGATCGGCAGGCCCTTGGAGCGGAGGGGCGGCAGGAGCTGGCGGATCGCGGTGACGGCGCCGTCGAGGCGCGCCGACCCGCCCGCGTAGGCGGGATCGGTCCAGCCGTAGGCCATGTCGATGACGACGAGCGCGGGGCGCTGGCCGAAGCCGAAACGGCCCTGGAAGATGCCGCGCTGCTTGTAATAGGCGTCCACGGCCGCCATCGCGGCCCGCAGTCCTTCCAGCGGGTCCATGTCGTGTTCCTCCGGGTGCCTTCTCAGTAAGCCATGCCGGGGTGGCCGTTGCAAGCGCCAATTCGCTTGGCCGTCGGGCGACTGGACTTGATTTTGGGCAAATCGTGAAACGGCCGAACACGGTATACTTGTTCTTCGTGAGCCTACCTGTTCCCGCCCACCCGTGTCGCCCGCCATCGTCAGGGACTTTTCCATGCCGCCTCTCCTCCCGTCCAACGGCCACGCCATGCAGCACCGCACCGGCGCCGCCCGTAATCCGCTGCTGCCGCCGCCGGCGGATCTGTTCCGTGTCGGCTCGCGGCGCTGGTTCCTGCAAACCGGCCTGGCTGGGCTCGCCGGCCTCACCCTGGCCGACACCTTGCGGTTGCAGGCGTCGGCTTCCGGCAACCTCAGCCGCCATCGCGACCCCCGGTCGGTGATTCTCTTCTGGCTCTCCGGCGGTCCCTCTCACATCGACACCTGGGACCCCAAGCCGGACGCCCCGGCCGAGATTCGCGGCCCCTACCGCACCATCCCGACCAGCGTGCCGGGCATCCGGGTGAGCGAACACCTGCCGTTGCAAGCGCGACTGATGCATCAATTGGCGATCCTGCGCGCCGTCGATTGTTCCGCCAGCAATCACACGCCGATCACGATGCAGGCCGGCAACCCCCTGGCCCGGCGCACCGACGACGGCAAGGACGGCGGCGGCTACCCCTCGATGGGCTCGCTGACCGCCCGCTTCCGCGGCCCCAACGTCGCGTCGATGCCGGCCTTCGTCGGCCTGGCCGATTCCTGGCGGGCGGACGTCTGGGGTAGCGGCCACATGGGCAGCGCTTACGAGCCGGTCAAGGGGAACGAACTGCCGGGACGGCTCACGCTGCCTGCGGGACTGGCCGTTCCTCGGCTGCAAGAGCGGGCCGAGCTGCGCCGGCGGTTCGACCTTCTGGAGCGGGCGCGCGACGCCGGCTCGAACATGGGGCAGATGGACCGCTACGCCGACATGGCTTACGACATGGTCGTCTCGCCCGCGGTGCGGCGGGCCTTCGACGTGGGGCAGGAGCCGGACCGGCTGCGCGACGCCTACGGGCGCTGCAGCGTCGGCGAGAAGGCCCTGCTGGCGCGGCGGCTGGTCGAGGCCGGCACGACCTTCGTGCTGGTCAGCGGCCGCTGGGGCTACTTCGATCATCACGGCGACAACGTGCCGCCGTGGGGCGGCATCCTCAAGGGACTGACGCCGATCCTGCCTACCATCGATCGGGCACTCACCGCGCTTGTCGAGGATCTCGGCGCCCGCGGACTGCTCGACTCGACATTGGTCCTCATGATGGGCGAGTTCGGCCGGTCGCCGGTGCTGACCAAGGACGGCGGCCGCGAGCACTGGACGCCGGTCATGTCGATGCTGACGGCCGGCGGTGGGGGGCGGCACGGACAGGTGATCGGCAGCAGCGACGCTCGCGGCGGCGCCATCAAGAGCCGCCGGGTGTCGCCGTCCGACTTGGCCGCCACGGTGTTCCGCCACCTGGACATCCCACTCGATGCGCAGTGGGTCAACCCGCAGGGCCGGCCGATCCCCATCGTCACCGAGGGCGGTCAGCCGATCACCGAGCTTACCGTTTAGCCGTCGCCCTCGGGGTGGCGCTCGACGCGCTCGTAGTGACCCGATTTATCGGGTCGGCTCTGGCCATGACCGCGTCAATCATGACCGCATAAATGCGGTCACTACAAGCGCCGTCGCCGATTGAGGAGAATGCCAACGATGCACCGCCGCGAATTCCTCGCCGCCGCCGGCGCCGTTGCGGGAGCCGCGGTTCTGGGTGCCGACCCGGCCGGCAGCGAGACGCTGTACAACGGCATCGAGCTACCGTCCCCCTGGCCGCCGAAGTTTGCCGAGCTTCCCCGCGACCCGGTGACGCCGCCCTACCTCAAGTCGTGGCCCGCGGTCATCCCCATCGACGTCGGCCGGCAGCTCCTCGTGGACGATTTCCTCGTCGAGGAAACGACGCTCCAGCGCACCTTTCACACCCCAAAAGAGCACGCGGACAACCCGCTCGTCCGCCCCGACAAGGACTGGGAGAAGAAGGGCAAGGGCGGCATGGCGATGGTCTTCAGCGACGGCGTCTGGTACGACCCGAAGGACCGCCTTTATAAGATGTGGTATCTCGGTGGCTACGGCGCCGGCACCTGCTACGCTACCTCCCAGGACGGCCTCAAGTGGGAGAAGCCGGAGCTGGACGTCCGCAAGGGGACCAACATCGTCCAGTCCGACACGCGCGACTCGTGTACCGTCTGGTTCGACCTGGAGGAGAAGGATCCCAAACGCCGCTATAAATTGTTCCGCTCCCACGGCGAGGCGGGTCGCTTCGGCCTGTCGGTCTACTTCTCCGAGGACGGCGTTCACTGGGGCGAGCGCGTCCTGCGCACCGGCTCCTGCGGCGACCGCACCACCGTCTTCTGGAACCCCTTCCGCAAGGTGTGGGTCTACAGCCTGCGGCACGGCTGGGGCCAGCCGCGCAAGCGCCGCTACTGGGAGGTGAAGGATATCCTGAAGGGGGCGCAGTGGGAGCGCATCGACGAGCCACCGCTGTGGTGCGGCTCCGACCGTTTCGACCCGCAGCGCGACGACCTGAAGACGGTCTGCGAACTCTACAACCTCGACTGCGTGGCCTACGAGAGCCTTCTGCTGGGCCTGTTCAGCATCTGGCGCGGCGACAAAAACCTCCCGCCGGGCCGGCCGAAGCCGAACGAGGTGTGCGTCGGCTTCAGCCGCGACAGCTGGCACTGGCACCGGCCGGAGCGCAAGCCGTTCCTCGCCGTGTCCGAGAAGCCGGGCGACTGGAACTGGGGCAACGTGCAGTCGGCCGGCGGCTGCTGCCTGGTGGTCGGCGATCAGCTTTGGTTCTACCACAGCGGCCGCGCCGGCTCGCCGGAGAAGGGGGCAACCCGCGACACCGGCGGCAGCACCGGCCTGGCCGTCCTTCGCCGCGACGGTTTCGCCTCGCTCGACGCCGGCAAGGACGGCGGCACACTGACCACCCGGCCGGTCCGCTTCGCCGGCAAGCACCTCTTCGTCAACGCCGACGTGCCGGACGGCGAACTGACGGCGGAAGTCCTCGACGAGCGCGGCCAGGTCGTCGCCGGCCTCGCGCGGGCTGATTGCGTCCCGGCTCGGGCCGACAAGACGCTGCAGGCCGTGACCTGGAAGGACGGCGACCTGGCGAAGGTGGCCGGCAAGACGGTCAAGTTCCGCTTCCACCTCAAGGACGGCCGGCTGTTCGCCTTCTGGGTCAGCCCCGACAAGTCGGGCGCCAGTCACGGCTACGTCGCGGCCGGCGGACCCGGACTCACCGGCCCGCTCGACACCGTCGGGCGCCCCGCGACCTGACCGCTCGCGGCTAAACGGACGGCCGAAAAAATCGCGACACTCCTCTTGCATCTCGCCGGCGCCTGGTGTACTACTAGAGCAGTACACCTCGGCCGTCGTGTCGGCCGATTTCCGAATACAATGAGCCCGGGGACTTCGGATGTCCCATTCGGCGCTGACCCATCCTGTGTCCTATCGATCCGTGGAGGTGAACCATGGCAGCAGGAGCCCCTATGTCTCTGATTGTCGTGTGGCTGATGATGCTGGCCTCGGGCGGGGGAGTCGGCCTCCCCCTGGGGGTCCCGCCCCTGCCCGAGGACCCCGTGCTGGCGAAGATCGCCCCGGAGGAATGCCTGCTTTACTTCTCTTCGGCCGGCATGGCGAAGCCGGACGCCAAGAGCAGCAACCAGACCGAGAAGCTGTTCGCCGAGCCCGAACTCCAGCAGCTGGCGGCCGAGGTCGAGAAGCTGATCCGGAGCAGGCTGAAGGAAGCCGCAAAGGATGATAAGCCGGAGGCGAAAACACTGGCCGCGGACGGCCCCACGCTGCTCAAGGCCCTTCTGACGCGCCCGCTGGCGGTTTACGTCGCGGAGGTCAAGCTGGTCCCCAAGGCGCCTCCAGAAGTCCGCGCCGGGGCGGTGGTCAGCCTCGGGGAGGACGCCGACAAGCTCAAGGCGGCCCTGGAGCGCTGCCTGTCCGTCCTGGTCGCGGACAAGGCCAAGGATGTTACTGTCGAGGGCACGACCTTCCGCCGGGTCCCCCTGCCGGGCGGCGCCGACCTCACCTGGGGCGTCAAGGGGCAGTACCTCTACGTCGCGGCCGGGGAAGGGGAACTCGAGGCGCTCCTGAAGAGGAGCGGCCGCTCCGCCCCGAAGTGGCTGACGGCGCTGCACAAGGACCTGCCCGTCGAGCGCGTCTCGACCGTCGGCATGATCAACGTCAAGGGGCTCACGGGGCTGCTCGCCCCGCTGGGTGGGCCGGAGGTCCCCAAGGTCCTCGAGGCGACCGGCCTCGCTGGGGTCGAACGGCTGGCCGGCGTGTCGGGCCTCGACAAGGAAGGCTTCGTCAGTCGCTCGCTGGTGTCGCTCGGCGGCGAGCGGAAGGGACTGTTCCAGCTCTTCGATCAGAAGCCGCTCACCCCGGCCGAGGTGGACCTCATCCCCCGCGACGCGACCTTCGCCCTGGCGCTGAAGCTCGACACGGGCAAGGCGTGGTCCACGATCCTCGCCACGATCGAGAAAATCGATCCAAAAGAGAAGGAAAAGATGCTCGGGCAGCTGGGCGAATCGCAACGGGAGCTGCTCGACGAGGTCTTCAAGGCGTTGGGTGACACCTGGTGCGTGTTCGACTCGCCCGGCGAGGGTGGGTTGTTCACGGGCGTGACGGCAGTGGTGTCGATCAAGGACGCCGACGCCGCGGCGGCCGTGCAGAAGAAACTGCTGAGCCTGGCGGACGGCGGCGGCGACCGCCGGGCGCAGGTGGAAAAGTTCACCTTCGGCGGCCAGACGGTCCACGTCTTCGCCTCGCGCGAGAAGAACTTCCCGCTGGCCCCGTCGTGGTGCCTGACCGACAAGCACCTGATCCTGGCGGCGTACCCCGGGGCGATCAAGGGGTTCCTGTCGCGAGGCAAGGGGTTCCAGGGCCTGACCAAAGTTCCCGAAGTCGCGGCCCAGCTGGAGCGGCCGACCATCGCCCTGAGCTACACGGACACAAGGCGCCTCTTCGACCTGGCTTACCCGCTGCTGCCGGTGTTCTTCCAGATGCTCGGCAGCGAAATGCGGCACGAGGGCATCGACGTCCCGGCCGAGCTGCTGCCCTCCGCGGGATCGATCCGCCGCCATCTGCGTCCGAGTGTCGCCGCCCTGCGGCGAACCCCCGCCGGCATCGAGGTCGATTCGCGGCAGACGCTCCCCGGCAACATGGGGATGAGCACGCACCCGGTCGCCGCGGGGTTGCTCATCCTGGCGGTGCAGAAAGTCCGCGAGGCCGCCGCGCGGATGGAGTCATCGAACAACCTCAAACAGATCGCCTTGGCGGTGCTCAACTCCAACGACGCCAACGGCAACTTCCCGGCGGCTTACAGCGTCAACAAGGACGGCAAACCGCTCCTGAGCTGGCGGGTCCACATCCTGCCGTATATCGCGCAGGACAACCTCTACAAGCAGTTCCACCTCGACGAGCCGTGGGACAGCGCGCACAACAAGAAGCTCATCGACAAGATGCCGAAGACCTACCGCAGCCCGGCCTCCGCCGCTCCCCCGGGGAGGACCAATTACCTGACCGTCCGCGGGAAGGACACGGTGTTCCCCGGCGACAAGGGTGTCAAGATCTCGGAGATTACTGACGGCACCTCGAATACGATCATGGTCGTCGAGGCGTCGGACAAGAAGGCGGTCATCTGGACCAAGCCGGACGACTTCGAGCTCAACGAGAAGGACCCGATCGCCGGCCTGGTGGGACTGTGGTCGCAGGGGTTCCAGGCCGCCTTCTGTGACGGGTCAGTGCGCATGATCAGCCGCTCGATCGATCCGAAGGATCTGAAGAACTTTTTCATCCGTAACGACGGGAATCCCCCGCCGCCCGATAAATAATTGAGAGTTTCTCCGGGAGAGTCCGCGACTCCCTCACCTCGTTTAGCCGCGAGCGCTGCTTTATCGGTTCGCGAACCGATAAAGCAGCGCTCGCGGCTAAACGGCTTCTGTGGCACCTTGCCTCGCCCCCGTCTACAATGCCGACAAGCTCCACTGCCATCCCTCTCGAGGACTCCTGTCATGCCTGCTGCCACCGCGGACATCGGCCTGATCGGCCTGGCCGTCATGGGCGAAAACCTCGTGCTGAACATGGAGAGCCACGGCTACACGGTGGCCGTCTACAACCGCACCGCGGCCCGCGTCGATGAATTCGTGGCCGGCCGCGCCAGGGGGAAGCACATCATCGGTTGTCACTCCGTCAAGGAGCTGGTGGCCGCCCTGAAGCGGCCCCGCAAGGTGATGATGATGGTCAAGGCCGGCCCGGCCGTCGATCAGGTCATCGAGGAGGTCGCCCCACTCCTGGAGCCCGGCGACGTCCTCATCGACGGCGGCAACACCCACTACCCCGACACCACCCGGCGAACGAAGGCGCTCAAGGCGCGCGGCCTGCTGTACGTCGGCACCGGGGTCTCGGGCGGCGAGGAGGGGGCGCTGAAGGGCCCCTCCATCATGCCCGGCGGCGACCCGGCGGCCTGGCCGCACGTCAAGCCGATCTTCCAGGCCATCGCGGCCAAGGCGCCCGACGGCTCGCCCTGCTGCGACTGGGTCGGCAACGAGGGGGCCGGCCACTACGTCAAAATGGTCCACAACGGCATCGAGTACGGCGACATGCAGCTCATCTGCGAGTCGTACGACCTCCTTCATCGGTTGGGCGGCCTGGACGCCGACGCCCTGCACGACGTCTTCGCCCGCTGGAACAAGGGGCACCTCGACAGCTACCTGATCGAGATCACGCGCGACATCTTCGGCTATCGCGACCCGGAGACCGGCAAGCCGCTGGTGGACCTGATCCTCGACGCCGCCGGCCAGAAGGGGACCGGCAAGTGGATGGTCGCGTCGGCGACCGACCTGGGTATTCCCCTGACGCTAATCACCGAGGCGGTCTTCGCCCGCTGCCTGTCGGCCCAGAAGGACGAGCGCGTCGCCGCCGCCAAGGTACTCAAGGCCCCCGAGCCCCGCCCCACGGGGGACCGCGAGGCGCTGGTGCGGGACGTCGAGATGGCGCTTTACGCCAGCAAGATCATCTCTTACGCCCAGGGCTTCGCCCTGATGCGGGCGATGGCCCTGGAGTCGGGCTGGACGATCAACAACGGGGCGGTGGCCCTGATGTGGCGCGGGGGCTGCATTATCCGCAGCGCCTTCCTGGGCAAGATCAAGGAGGCGTTCGACCGCGACGCGGCCCTGACGAACCTGCTGGTCGATCCCTACTTCGCCGGGGAGGTCGAGCGCTGTCAGCCGGGCTGGCGGCGGGCGGTCGGCGCGGGCGTGGCCAACGGCGTGCCGCTGCCGGCGATGGGCGCCGCCCTGGCGTACTTCGACGGCTACCGCTGCGGCCGGCTGCCGGCCAACCTGCTTCAGGCCCAGCGCGACTACTTCGGCGCCCACACTTACGAGCGCGTGGACCGGCCGCGCGGCCAGTTCTTCCACACCAACTGGACCGGCCGCGGCGGCACCACCGCCTCGACGACCTACAACGTCTGAGGGTCGGTTCCGCAAGCCGCTTGCGGCTTCGCAATCTGTGCTGCGAAGCCGCAAGCGGCTGCCGCAACAGACTCTTAGCCCCGAGGTGAGCCATGATTCCTACGGAGTTGGCGGACCAGGTACGGGCCGAGGTCAAGTCCTTGAAGGTGTCGCAAGAACAGTTCATGCAGACCTACCGGCGGCTCTGCGCCCACCACGGCGGCGCGGGCTGGCGATCCGACAAGGACATCGACGTCATCTTCTACCACGTCCGCGGGGAGATCATCCCGATCATGGAGGAGGCCGGCATGGACCACGAGGCGGTGCAGGCGCTCTGCTGGTGGGCGGAAAAACTGATCATGCACCGGTGAATCGCGAAATTGCGATTCGTCCGCGGAAATCATTTGTTCTCAGCCCCGCCCTTGGGCATAATGTTGCGCTGGTGGACTCAACTCGGGATTCCGTCGTGCGAGGTCCGGCCTCATGAATAAGTCCTACCGAGCCTGGTACGTCCTGGCCGCGCTGCTGGCTCTGGTCCCCGCCGGGGCACGCATGCTGCTCTGGCAGAGGGCCCGTCCCCAGGTCGTGGACAGGGACATGGCCCAGGCGGGCGAGACGCTCTTCAAGCACGTTTGGCAGGAACAGGACCCGCTGTCCCCTGGGGGCGATGGGCTCGGGCCGGTCTTCAACGCGACCTCCTGTGTCGCCTGTCATCATCAGGCCGGCCCCGGCGGCGGCGGCGGGCTGGAGCACAACGTCACCACCTTCACCGTCCGGGACGGGCTGGGTGCGGCCCCGCGCGAGGGCGTCGTCCACGGCTACGGCCTGGGGTGCCAGGAAACGCTGAAGGACATTCACCCTGACCTGCCGGCCGTGTCGCGGCCGTCGCTGGATCAGCTCGTCGTCCTGCAGGGGAGGGGCAACCATTGCCTGAAGTTCCCGCGCGGCGTTCACCTCTCGCAACGGAACACACCGGCGCTGTTCGGCGCCAACCTGATCGACGCGCTACCCGAACGGGTCATCCTGGCCGGCGCCAAGGCTCAGCGGTTGAAGGCGGGGATGGCTCCGGCGGACGACGAGGACCTGTCGGTCGGCCGGGCGCCGCGCCTGGCGGACGGGCGCATCGGCCGCTTCGGCTGGAAGGCGCAGACGGCGAGCCTGTCCGACTTCGTGCAGGCCGCCTGCGCCAATGAGCTGGGACTGGGCAACCCAGGCCACTCCCAACCTCGTCCCCTCGGCAAATCCACCATTCAGGCGACCGGCCTCGACCTCACGCAGCAGCAGTGCGACCAGCTGACCGCCTTCGTCGCCGCGCTGCCGCGGCCGGAGGAACGGCTGCCGGACAGCGCGGCGGCGCAGGTGACGGCCGCCGCCGGCAAACGGCTTTTCGGCTCCCTCGGTTGCGCCGACTGCCACACGCCGGACCTCGGCTCGGTGGAGGGGATTTACAGCGACCTGCTGCTGCACCGCATGGGACAGGAGTTGGTGGGCGGCGGCTCGTACGGCGAGCCGCCGTTGCCGGGGCCGGACGGCAGCCCGGGGGAGGGCCCGACGCCGAGCGAGTGGCGCACGCCGCCCTTGTGGGGCGTGGCCGACTCCGCGCCTTACCTGCACGACGGCCGCGCGGCAACTCTCGAAGAGGCGATCCGCCTGCACGGCGGCCAGGGCCAACGCGCCGCGGAGCGCTTCGAGAAACTTTCGACCAGCGAGCAGGCGCAGCTCGTCACCTTCCTGAAGACCCTGCGGGCGCCGTGACGGCACGGCGGGGCGGCTCATGACCATCAAGTTCGTGTGCAGCTGCGGCAAGCGCCTGCGGGCCCGCGACGAGATGGCCCGCCGCCGCTCGTTCTGCCCCCGCTGCGGCCAACCGGTGGGCATCCCGTCCGGCGAGCCGACCCACCCCGGCACGGCCGCGGCGCCGCTGACCCCCGCCGAACGGCTGCGCCTCGGCCGCCGGCGCGAGGGGACGCCCGCCGCCGATTCGGCAACCGTCACGCTACCACACCCGCGGCGCCCTTCGCCTTCCCCAACCGCGGAGGTCGCCCGTGACCGCGTCGGCACATTGGTCCTCGCCCTGCTGACCGGCCGGCGGGCCCCGGGCAAGCAGCGCCACCGGCCCCCCGAAACTCGCTGGTATCAGTGCCTGCTTTACCCCTTCCACGACTGGCGGCTGTGGGTCGGCCCGGCCCTCTTGCTGACCGCGCTGAGCATCGCCGGCGTGCTGCTCGCGCCGCGGCTTCTCCTGGAAGAGCCGGGGGACGCCGTGCCGCGGTGGACCCTACGGCTGTCCGCCGTGCTGGGACTGTTCCTCGGCGTCGGCTTCACGTACAACTTTCTGGGTTGTGTGCTGCGCTCGGCGGCGCGCGGCGACACCTCCCCCGTCCGCTGGGCGGGGCACACGTTGCTGGCCGCCTCGGGCGCCGCCGTGGTCTGGTTGGCCTGTATCCTGGCTGGCCCGGTCGTCCCGGCGGCGCTCGCCGTCGCCTACTGGTTGCAATGCGGCGACCCGGCGGCAGTGGATTGGCTGATCCTGGGGGAACTGGGGATACTGACGGTCGGCTATGGGCTGCTCGTACTGGCGGCGGTCGGCGAGCGCGGCCGGCTGCGCGACGCCAACCCGCTGCAGGTCATCGACCTGGCCCATCGCCTGGGCTTCCGCGCCGCGCTGGTGACCGTGGCCGGCTCGGCCCTGGCGCTGGCGCAGGGGGTGCTGCTGGTCGTCGCGGCGCTGGAACTGCATCGCGCCTGGCCGGTCGGCGTGCTGCTGCTCGCCGCGTCCTGGTTCGGCGGCCTGTTCGGGGCCACGTTCCTGTTCCGATTGCTGGGCGTGTGGTGTTATCGCACGCGCCCCGCCGAGCAGCCGTCGCCCACCCAGGAGAACACCTGACCGCGTGTCGGGGTAGCCCTCTTCCGCGCCGGCCGGCCTTTTCGCCCCCGGCCGGACGGGCCGGCGAACCTTTCCCCAGGCCGCCACCTCTGTGTAGAATGACGGTTGGACTTCCCGTCTTCGGCACGTGGCCCTATCCCGTAGGAGGTGCGGATGAATCAGCCCAACAAGCGCGTGCCGAGGCGAAATGCGAAGGCGAAGGACACTCCCATGTCGATGACTTCCGGCCCGGCGCCGAAGGACCTCAGCAGCCTCTGCCTCGACCCGGGCAAGCCGCCGGAGGTGCGGGCCAAAATCCTGCTCGACGTGCTCCAGAATGCCGAGGAGCAGCCGGCCGTTCAGCAGGCGGTGCTGACCGACCTGCTGCGCCGGACCGGCGCCCGCACCCCCGAGGCCGAGCTTGCCCACCTCAAGGAAAGTTACGAGCTGGCCCTGGCGGAGCTGGCCGAAGGAGCCGTCCGTCCGGCGACGTTCCTGGCCGTGGCCGACGGCGACCTGCCGGGGCCCGGCCCGCGCGCCCACGTCGTCACGCCCGACGGCCAGGAGCGCTGCCCCACACTGCACCCGCGCCTGCGGCTGGAAGACTTCCGCCGCGGCATGACGGTCTACCTCGACCCCAAGGGCGCCGTCGTCCTCGGCCTGTCCAGAGTGCCGGCCCACGTCGGCCAGCAGGGCCTCTTCCTGCGTCTGGTCCCCGGTACCACCCAGGTCGAGGCCACCGTCCAGAACGAGCGCCTGCTGCTGCACGGCTCGGCGGCGGTGCTGGACGCGGCCGCCGCCGGAACACTCAAGGGCGGCGACCGGCTGCTGGTCTGCCCGCGGCGCCTCCTGGCCCTTGGCTTGGTGCCGCCCGACGGCGAGTGCAGCCACCGCTTCCTCGACCGCAGCCACGTTCCCGACGTCGAGGCCGACCGCGACATCGGCCGGCCGCACCCGGTGCTGGGCCACCTTCTCGGCCGGCTGCGCGTGCTGCTGTATCGGCCCGACCTGCTGGCCCGCTTCGACCTGCGGCCACGCTGCGCGGCGCTGCTGACCGGCCCGACCGGCTGCGGTAAGACCCTGACCATCCGCGCCTTCCTGCGCCAGTTCGACCGCATGCTGACCGAGCGCACCGGCCGGCACGACCTGGGAAGCCGCGTCATCCGCGTGCGCGTGGCGGACCTGCTGTCGGAGTGGCTGGGGCGCTCGGACAAGAACGTCGAGGAGCTGTTCGACGACGTCCAGACCGTGGCCGGCACGCCGGTGCAAACGAGCCAGGGCGAGAGCCTCCTCCTGCCGGTGGTCGTGGTCCTGGAAGAAATCGAAGGCATCGCCCGGCGGCGCGGCGGTGCCGACTCAGCGGCCTACGACCGGATCCTGGCGACGCTGCTGCGGCGCCTGGACGACCCCTGCGACGACCTGGCCCGGCTGCCGTTGATCCTGCTTTCCACGTCGAACCGGCCCGACCTGATCGACTCGGCCCTGGCCCGCCGCCTCGGCCAGCGGGCGCGCTTCACCCGACTGGACCGCGAGGGCTTCGCCGCCGTCCTCGACAAAAAATTGAAGCCGGAATATGCGTATGATAGTGAGGCCGGCCAACCGGCGCCGCAGGCGCGGGCCGAAGTCCTCGCCCGCGTCACGGCGTGGCTGTTCGGGCCGGGGCCGGGCGGCGCCGCCGTCGTGGAGCTGACGCTGGACGACGGCCGCGAGATCCTCAAGCGTCGCCGCGACTTCCTGACCGGCGGCATCGTCGAGCAGGCCGTCGCCGCCGTCATCGACGAGACGGTCGCCCGCGCCGAGGAGACGGCGGCCCCGCACGTCGGCCTGACGGCTCGCGCCGTGATCGATGCCTTGCGCCGGCACATCGACGGCCTGGCCGACAACCTGACGGCGGAGAACGCCGCCGACTACCTGGACCTGCCGGAGCACACGCGCGTCGTGTCCCTCCGCCGCCCGCACGGGATGGCGGGGCACATGCCGTTCCTGTTGAACGAGTCCGAGAACTGAGGCACCACATCTACCTGCAGAAAGGACGAGGAATCATGGGGCTGGAAAAGCTGCTTCCCGAAGGATTGCAAACGGGGCCGGCCGGCGACGACTTCGGCGGCACGGCGACAGTCACGCGATCGGGTCGGGTGGACGTCATCCACGGTGTTTACGCTCACAGCCTGCCACTGGCTGGCATGACCGTCCGGCAAGCCCGGACCGAACTGGAGGAGCGCATGAACATCGACCCGGAGGCCGTGGCGGTGGTGGACGGTTCGGAGGCCGAGGAGGAAACCGTCTTGCGTGAGGGGCAGGTGCTGAACTTCCTCACGCCCGCCGGCGAGAAGGGGTAAGATGATCGGACACATCGCGGGCGGCCGCGCCGGCCCGGCCCGGGCGTCGTGGGCCCGGGCGGGCCGGCCCGTCGCCGCCCGCCTTTCCTGGCCCACGCCATGGCCGACCAACTGACAGTCCACAACGGCAAGGTGCTGCTGACCACCGAGGAGGGGCAGAGCGTCGAGCGCCCGGAGGCGGACCTCGCGGAGATGCTGCGCGGCGAGTTCCAGCCGCCGCTGGGCGAGACGGCCCTGCCCGACGGCGTCAAGCTGTACGAGTGGCGGTCGCCGCTGCTGCTCGTCGTCCACCAACTGCCGCCGCACGTCCGCCAGTTCCGCTGGATCGCCCCCGACTCGCCGCAGGAGTTCGGCCCCGGCACCGTCTACCGCAAGGTGCGGCTGAGCATCCCCTACGCCGTCACCTTCGCCCTCTACACCCAGCAGAACGGCCGGCTGTTCCTGGCGGGCAACAACGAGCTGTACTTCCGCAACGACCCGCTGCGCTGCCGCTCCGACCACCTGGGCTACCCGGCGCTGCTCAACGTGTCTCGCATCGAAACACCCAAGCGTGAGCGCGCGTGGATCTGTACGCAGTATCTGCGCTGGCCGCCCGCGGCGGACTGGACGGGGCAGCTGGAGGCGCTGTTGGAGCACACCTGGAACGGCGGCTTCAACCTGTCCAGCGAGCACCACGAAGGGGCGTCGTGGTACGGCGCCTCGCGCGGCGTTCACCGCCACCTGCACCCGGTCGAGCGCTGGGAGAAGGCCACCACGGCCAACGACGCCTTCGCCCTGGGGGTGCCGTGGAAGCCGGTGCCGCTGAGCGTCGGCGAGATCATGGATTGTCTCTTCGAGGAGCACGGCCAGCCCATCCGCGGCACGCGCCGCAAGAAGCCGCCCGGACTTGCCAGCCGTTTCATGACCTACGCGCTGCAGAAGAAATGAGCACGAAAGGCCCCCGCCATGCCGATCCCGCTCTACCTGAAGACCGACGCCCAGATGCCGCGGCCGACCGACCCGGAGTTCTACTGGCTGACGCGCGACGGCACCTTTCTCTGCCGCAATCATCCGTTCTTCGCCAGCGACGTGCCAGCGCGGCGGCCGGTCAAGGCCCTCGCTGAGCACGAGCCGCACTGCGTCGTGCGCTACCCCAAGGTCAAGGCATCGACGCTGGAGTTCATCGTCGGCTTC
>DATFNV010000144.1:0-10074 GCA_035266225.1 Gemmataceae bacterium | reverse complement strand
ACAGCCATAACCATAAGTGGTTGCAATCCGCGTTCCAATTGGAACCGGTTAGCGCGCTTTTTCGCCGGTCGCTTCGCATTCCCTTGCCTGACAACCAGTTCCGTCATGTTGCACGGAAAAAGCCGTGTCCCGAACCGCGTCAGATTTATTTCAACCGCGCTAATACTTGTTTACACATTTATAAGGAGCGCTTCCGATCCTTTACACACGCCTTACGCCGGGCGAGTGACAGTCCGTTGACGGGGTGAGGAGTGTCCCGTCGAATCCGGCGAGGCTCGAACACCGCGTCGCGGCCGGTAGCCAGGCTTACTGTTACTTCTCAGCCTTCTCCTCGGCCAGCCACTTGAGTCCGTTCCGCCGCAGGAAGGTATGAAGCACATCGCCATGTACGTAGTAACCCTTGCCGTCGCCGGTCCCGCTGTCCACCCCGATGAGGTAGCCATTGCGGTCGAGCAGTGGCCCGCCGGAGCGGCCCTTGTCCGGGGCGTTGGCCGTTTCCCAGCATGACAAGGTCGCGTCGGCGCCCGGCTTGCGCACCTCGCGTTTTCCTTTCACGGTTTCCACGGCGCAGGTCGGCGCCCGGCCGCCCTCGCAACCGACCGACAGCGCCGCGAAGTCCTTTCCGTTCGGCACCTTGGTCGCAGGGCAGACGACGACCGACCCCGGCATCTCGTCCCGGGTCGTCAGCCGGAGCACAGCCAGGTCGGACGAGGCCGATTGGGCGATCACCTCGACCTTGCGATAGACGGCCGCCGCCTTGGGGTGCGATTCGGACGTGAAGGTCGCGACCTCCACCTGCTTGGCCCCGTCCACCACGTGGTTGGCCGTGAGGATGTAGACGAGCGGGCCGGCGCGCTTGAGCAGGACGCCGCTCCCCTCCGAGCCCTGGGTGGCGTTGACCACGCGCACGGTGGCCGTCACCGCCCGCACCTGCGCCTCCTTGGGGAATTCCTTCGAGTCCAGCACGTCGATGTCGGACGGGATGAGCAGCAGGAGGGCCAGGGGAATCATGAAAGTTTCCTCTCCGAAGTGTGGGTGGTGTGCGGGGTCGCGAACCGGCGGTAGGCGTCGAGGACCTGCGGCCCGAGGCGCTCCCGCCCGAAGCGCTCGACGGCCGACCGGCGGGCTCGGTCGCCGAGTCGCTCGCGCTTCGCCGGGTCGTTGACGAGGTCGGCGACCGCCCGCGCCAGGGCGTCCGCATCGCCGGGCGGGACGCCGACCGCGTCGTCGTCCGGGGTGAACAGCTCGGCGGCCCCGCCGGCGCGGGCGACGATCACCGCCCGGCCGCAGGACATGGCCTCGATGATGGTTCGGCCGAACGGCTCGGGCTGTGTGCTGGCATGCACCACGACGTCCAGCGCTCGGTAGACCGGCGCGGGGTCCTGGCGAAAGCCGACAAAGCCGAGAACTCCCCCGGCCAGCAACCCGGCGCCACGGGTTCGCAGCTCGTCCAACGACCATTGTGACCCGCGGGTTTCGTAGAGCGGCCCGCCAACCACGTAGAAGCGGACAGGGCGCTCCGGCGACGTGGACATCAAGCGCGACGCCGCGTCCAGGAACACGTCCTGTCCCTTCCAGCGCGCGAAGGCGGCGACCAGGCCCACCCGGACGACGCCGTCGGGCGCTGGCGGCAGCGCGGCCAGGTCGTCGAGCCGGGCTCCGTCCCCGGGACCCGCCGTGAATGCCTCCCCATCGATGGCGTTGTGAACCACCGCTATCGGCAGATGAGGCAACACTCGCTGGGCGTCCTCGGCGACGGCGTGCGAGATGGCCACGGCTCCGGCGACCCTCCGTGCGGCCCGCCCGAGCAACCGAGACATCAGCCGCCGGTTGCCCAGAAAATCGCGCAAGTGCCAGACGACCGCCGGAGGGCGATCCCGGGGTGTGGCGAGCGCCGCCAGCAGGTGAAACTTCATGCCGTTGGAGTGGACCACGTCGGGGCGCAGCGACTCGATCAGGCGCCGCAGACGTCGCACGTACCCCCAACCGGCCCAGGCGGCCGGCATCGCGCTCCGCAGCAGCGCCAGCGCCGCACGCCACCGCCCGCGGCCGCGCAGGCCGCTGTCCCCCAGGCCGGTGAGCACGCGGGTCATCGGCAGCGACGTCACCCGCACCCCGAGCCGCTCGGCCTCCCCTGCCAGCGGCCCTTCGACGGGGCCGGCCAGGTGCAGCTCGATCGACGGCTCGGCCCGGCGCAGAGATGCCATGAGGTCGAGGAGACTCCG
This sequence comes from Gemmataceae bacterium, assembly GCA_035266225.1. Taxonomy (GTDB): domain Bacteria; phylum Planctomycetota; class Planctomycetia; order Gemmatales; family Gemmataceae; genus DATFNV01. The sequence goes on along the minus strand of DATFNV010000144.1, from coordinate 7,849 downwards.
CTCCGCGCCGCCCAGGACGCTGGCGGGGTTGAGGAAGAGGATTCTCAAGGGGCCATCCTCAGCCCGTGGCGTGCGGTGTAATCGGCGAGCACCAGCAGGGCGAGGACCTGGAGCGCGGCCACCCGGCGGTCCCCTCCCTCGAAGCGCCGCCACAGGTACGACGGCCCTTGCGGATCGATCCCGAGCGCCCGCCAAACGTCGGCCTCGCGCATGGCGAGGGTCGCGCGCTGGCGCAAGGGGCCCCTGAGCCAGTCGTCCCAGGGGAAGGTGAAGCCCTGCTTTCCCCGGGTGTACACGAAGGTCGGCAGCCGCGGGCCGACGGCGTCGAGCAGCAACGGCTTGGGGCGCGAGTCGGCCTGCTTGGACGAGCCCGGCATCGAGGCGACCAGCTCCACCAGCCGGTGGTCGAGGAGCGGCACGCGCACCTCCAGGCCGTGGGCCATGCTGAACACGTCGGCGTCGCGGAGCAGCATCTGACGCAGGTAGGCACTCAGCTCGAACAGCGACACCTGGTTGAACGGGTCGAGGCCGCGGGCCTGGTGGCGCAGCTCCTCCAGCACCGGGCTCGGGATGCCGGACGGCGGGTCGCTGCCTGCGGGCCGGGCGAGCAACCGGCGCCGGTCGTGCGGCAAGAACAGCTCCCGGCGCAGCAAGTAGAGCTCAGCGGCATCCCCTCCGCGTGCCACCACCTCGAACGCCTTGGCCCCGCCGCGGCCGACAATCCGGCCGGCGAGCCGCGCACCCAGGTGCCCGGCCCAGCGCACCGGGCGCAGACGGGTCGCCCACCGCTGCGCACGCGGCACGTCCCGGAAACTGGCGTATCCCCCGAACAGCTCGTCACCGCCGACGCCGCTGAGGGCCACGGTCAACCCCGCCCGCCGCGCCGTCCGCGCCACGAAGTAGGTGTTGAAGCCGTCCACCGTGGGCTGGTCCACGGCCGCGAGCACCTCCGGCAGGTCGTCGAGCACGTCCCGCCCCGACAGGCGCAGGGTGCGGTGCTTGGTCCCCAGCAGCCGCGCCACCTCCGCCGCCACCTCCGTCTCGTCGAACTTCGGCTGGTCGAAGCCGATGCTGATGGTCTGCACGTCGGTGCCGGCCACCTCGGTCGCCACGACCGCCAGCGCCGTCGAGTCGATGCCGCCGGAGAGGAAGACCCCCAGCGGCACGTCGGACAACAGCCGCAGCCGCACCGCCTCGCGCAGCATCTCGCCGACCCGGGCCGCGGCCGCCGGCCGCTCCTCGACGCGCCCGTTGGCCGGCTGAAAACCGAGCTGCCAGTAGCGCCGCCGCCGCACCGGCCGGCCCGACCAGTCCACCCACAGCGACTCGCCCGCCGGCAGCAGCTCCACGCCGCGCACGATGGTGTCCGGTCCGAAGACCGCGCCCTGCGCCAGGAAGCTCTCCAGGGCCGACTCGTTGAGGTGCGGCGGCACCAGCGACGAATCGGCGGCGAGCAGCGCCCGCACCTCGGAGGCGAACAGGAGTCCGCCGGAGGCCGGCCGCGCCAGGTAGAGCGGCTTGATGCCCAGCCGGTCGCGGCACAGCCACGCCTCGCCGCGACCGGGGTCGAGCAGGCACCAGGCGAACATGCCGCGGAACCGTTCGACGCAGCCCTCGCCCCAGGCGCGGTAGGCGTGGAGGATGGCCTCGGTGTCGCTGCGCGTGCGGCAGGGCCAGCCGGCGGCGGCGAGGTCCGGCTGCAGCTCGAGGTAGTTGAAAACCTCGCCGTTGAAGACGACCCAGTTGGCCGGCCGGGCGGGGTCGGGCGGGTGGTCGGCCATCGGCTGGTGGCCGGCCGGCGTCAGGTCGAGGATGGCCAGGCGGGTGTGGGCGAGGACGGCGGGCGCGCCGGGGCCGTGCGGCGACGGCACGACCGCCAGGCCGCTGTCGTCGGGGCCGCGGTGAGTAAGGGCGGCGAGCATGCGGCGTGCGGCGGCTTCGGCCCGCTCTCGCGGCACTCCCAGGATTCCGGCTATCCCACACATGCGAGTCGGCCTCAGGCGAGGAGGCGCAGGTACGCTGCGGCGATCGTCTGGGCGTGAGTCGCCCAGGTGTAAGGAGCAGCGCGGGAGAGGCGCTGGGCAAGCGGGGGGGCGACGGCCGGGTCGGTCAAAAGGCGACTGACCTGCTCGACCCAGGCAGGCACGTCGCCCATGGGACAGTAGGTCGCCGCATCACCGCCCACTTCCCGCAAGACCGGGATGTCGCTGGCCACTATCGGGGCCCCACAGGCCAGCGACTCGATCAGGGGGAGGCCGAACCCTTCTGCCTCGCTGGGCAGCAGGACGGCGGCGGCACCCCGGTAGAGGGCGGCAATGTGGCCCCGCTTCAGCCCGTGCAGGGCGACCAGGTCCGGCGCGAGTCCAAGCCGGTCGATCTGCGCCCTCTGGGCGTCCGAGAAGGCCGAACCCACCTTGACCAGCCGCAGCCCGGGGAACCGCCGCCGTAGGGCCGCGAATATGTCGAAGAGCACGTCGATGCGCTTGCGCCGCACGCAGCTGCCGACGTGCAGCAGGTATGGACCGTCGATGCCCGTCGCCTGGCCGTTCGACTCGGGGCCGAACTCGGCGGCGACGCCCAGCGGAGCATAAACCAGGCGCGACGGTTCCACAAGTCCGTACTGCCGGATCCTCCTGCCGGTGTCGAGGCTGTTGTGGAAGACAAGGGCGGCCTTCTGCATCCCGCGGAGGGTGCGCCGCGCCAGCGCCCGGAACCAGCGCGGCCGGGGCTCGCGCTGCGGCTCCAGCACGCTCAGGAAGGCGTCGAGGTCGTGGCAGTAGACCCCGGTGCGCTTGGGGGGAAGCGCGTGGACGAGTTGGGCATAACTGTGGTCGCAGACGTGGAAGAGGTCGAAGTCGGCGACCCGCCCCCGGGCGTAGCGCAGGTAGTCCCAGTGGCGGTTGAGCGCGCGGTCGGCGTTGAACGCAATGCGCCTGCGTCCCAGGACGGGCAGGCGCGTGAGGCGCGGGCGGAAGGGCGGACAGACCCGCTCGGCGGTGAGCTGACCGGCGTGGCCTTCCACCAGGCCGCGCCAGAGCATCTCCGCGGTCAGGTCCATGCTGACCCAACCTTCTTCCGGATAGTCCAACAGCAGGGCGAGACGTGGCAGCGTCATGGGCCCGTTAGCGCCGTGAGCCGGCGCCAGACTCCAGGAGTTGTGTGAAGAAGTCCAGGTACTGGCGGGCGATGACGGGCCAGGCGTAGCGTGCGTGGGCGTGCTCGCGCCCCAGCCGGCCAAGCTCCGCACGCCGCCCGGGGCTTTCCAGGAGACCACCGAGGGCGTCCCGCCACCCCGCCTCGTCGGCCTCGCCGACGACGAGCCCCGCGTCGTCGATGACGTGCGGGATCTCACCGCTGTCGCTGCCGACTACGGGCACGCCGCAGGCGAAGGCCTCGATCAGCATGCGCCCGAACTGCTCGCGCCAGCGCGGCATGGTCTGGCTGGGGGCGCAGAGAACGTCCATCGCGCTGACGTGGGGCGGCACGTCCGCATGGACCACCCCCGTACAAACGCGGACGCGATCCGCGTGTCGTGCGGCCCACGCCCTCAAGGTCCCTTCGAGCGGGCCGGCCCCCACGAAAAGCGCCCGCCAGGGGACATCGAGGCGGTCGAGAACGCGGGTGAGGAATTCGACGCCCTTCTCGGGGACAAACCGCCCCAGGTAGCCGACCACCGGCGGGCCATCGTCGTCCCAACCCAGGGTGCGGCGCACGGCAACGCGGGCCTCGGGATCGGGCCGGAACAGCTGCACATCGACCCCCGGTGGGATTACCCGCATCGGACGATCGGAATAGCCGGGCAGGTGAGACAGCGTGCTGGCCACGGTCTCGCCGAAGGCAATCCACCCCGCGGCGCGGCTAAGGCAGTAGCGCTCCACCCAGGCGAACGGCGGCGGGTATCGCTTGTGCAGATTTTGGAAGGTGGCGTATACCAACGGGGTCGCCCGCGGGGTCCACCAGGCGACCTGACCGCCGGCCAGGATGTAGGGCTCCTCCCAGCAGTGAACCAGATCCCAATGCTCTCGGAGCAGGGCGCGCAGGTCGCGCCCGTAAACAAAGCAGTGGACCTTACTTGTGAGGTGGGCCCGGACGGGAACGAGGGCACAGGGCTCACGTCCGTTCCTCTCCAGGGGGATCGGACGGAGATCGCTGCTGCCGTGGAAGTACCTCGGTGCGGCGGCGGTTACTTCCCATTGGCAGTGCCCCGCCAGTGCCATCTCATGCGCCAGGCGCCGATTCAGGGCCACAACGTAGGAGTGGGCCACGGAGAGCAAACGGCGGGGATGGGTCATAACGGGGTCCGGTCGGGATCCTCGGATGACCTGAGAACCGTCGCGGCGGGAATGTCTCCCCGGAGGGTCGCAATGACTCGCTCGACGCTGAATCGCTCCCGGTAGACGGAACGCCCCCGAGCCGCCAGAGAAGATCGTTGTTCGTCGCTGGCGAGGAGTCGTTCGACCTGCTCTACGAACCGGCCAGGGTCGGAGGCCGGTGCGAGGGCCACGGCACCGCTCTCGTGCCAGAACGGTTCACTCAAGCGGCCGGTGGTGGTTACGACCGGGCGGCCCAGTGCTAGCCCAGCCATCAGAGTAGTGAAGCGACTCGTGACACCGTCGGGGTAAGGTTGCAGCAGCACGTCGCAGGCCGCGAGGCAGGCCGCTGCCTCGCTCAAGGAAACCTCTCCGGTGGCAACGACCCGATCCGCGACGGTAGGATGCTCGGATTGGAATCGGCGAGCAAACTCAAGGGAACGCCGACCGACGAGCACGGCCTGCCGTCTGCCATCCGCCAGGAGCAACGGGGGCAGCACACGGGCGAGCAGGGGCGCAATGTGTGACCCGAACGTGCCAAAGTGACCGAGGAGAATCGAGCCAGGGCCCCGCTCTAGTCGTCCGCGGACCTCGGCGACCTGCTCCGGCGCGACGCAGTCGGGCAAATTGCTGGGAATCGGCAGCCACTCGACGGGCTTGCGTTGCAGTCGTTGCAGGAGTTCGCCCCAGGCCGGTGTGGATACAAAGGTGCGCTCGGCCGCCCGCCGGACGAGCCAGGCCATGACTCGGGTCACGCAGCCCAGGATGTTGTGCTTGAGCGGCTGTCTCCAACTGAGAGGAAAAGCGACTTCGTGAAACATGACCCAGACACGCATTCGTCGCAACGATGTCAACCAGAGACAGAACGGCAGGTTCATCGCCTTGTAGCCAAAGGCGTGTGGCACATACTGGACCAGCAGGCGTGTTTCTCGCGGCAAGTGGGCAAGAGTCGCCCTTAGGCCAGCAAGGCTCCGAGGACCAAAGCAATCGCGCAGGCAATGTATGAAAACGCCGTGGTCGGCCGGCACAGTCCCTCGCTCCCCCGGGCAGCATACATGAACGTCATCGCCTGCCGCCGCTAGGCCCCTCGCGATAAGCCGACTATAGTCAGCGACGCCGCCAGGCGCGGCCGGGTATTGCCCGGTGAGAATTGCCCAGGTATTTACGACATTGGCCCGTGACATCCACTCTCCCAACCAGCCTTTCGTCCATCGCTACAACCCCGTTTGCCGACCATGCAACGGGCGTGATCGGCATAGCTCGCTAGCGCTCTCCGCAGCGCGGGTATAGAACTGTGGGGCAACGACCGTAACTTCCCAGCGCGGCGCTCCCGCCTGGGCGATCTCCCAGGCCAAGTGGCGGTTTAGCCCGACTACGTAGGAGTGCGCGATCGAAATAAGGCGGCGGGGGCGGATCACAAGTCCCCTCTTTACTGTCCGGTGGCCGCATCGCGGATGGTTTGGCCAAGCCGAGGCACCAAAGACCGAAGTGCCCAATCACACTGCGCATGCTGCGGTCCGCCTCCTCCGCGACCGGGCGACCGCAGACTCGGCCGCCGTTAGGAACTGCCCCGCCGACCGCTTCCACGTGAACCTCTGCGCATCCTGCCGGGCCGCGAGTCCCAGACGAGTGGCGAAGGACGAATCTTCGATCAACTGGGAAATGTGTCGGGCGAGTGCCTCCGGGTCGCCCGTCTCGAATAGCAGCCCGTTCTCGCCGTGCCGGATGAAATCTCTCATCCCACATGTATTCGTGGCGACAACCGCGAGCCCGGCGGCGGCCGCCTCCAGCATCGTAAGCAACTGGCCTTCAAACACGGAGGGTGCCAGGAACACGGCGTGGCATCGGTAGAGGTCGAGCAAACTCTGTTCGTTAGTCAGCACTGGCATGAGCCGAAGCCGCTCCCGCACAGGAGCCGGGAAGGCTCCAGCAACGACATCCGCCGGCGCGCCAAACCCCGCGATGGTGATGGGGAGGTCCGGGTGTTGGTTAAGCACCCCCGTGAGAGCCGGTATCAGGTCCAAGATCCCCTTCCGCTCGATCCATGTGGCTAGGAACAGGATGCCGCGAGCGGTCGGATCGGGGGGGGGGGCATGCATGAACACGGGGGTCAGGCCTCCATTGACGATCGTTACACGATCGGCCGGAACACCGAGTGTTCTGCTTAGGAATGCCTCGTCCTCGCTGTTCTCCACGGTAACCTGATCTGCGAGCCGTAACCCAGCGTTTGCCTGCCAGATGACTGAGTAATGGCCGCAGCGCCGCTGAAAGGACAGCGGAATCTGCTTCTTCCGGTAGTAGGCAAGCATGGCGAGGTGACACCGATGTTCCAGCCCGTAACTCACCACCACCATCGGTGGCAGCGACGGATCGAACTTACGAGCAACCCCGTAAGCGGCCGCGATCGGTTCGTGGATTTCGACCGCGTTGTAGCGCTTCCCCTGCCGGACCAACCGCCGCACGAGTTGGACGACACGCACCGGCACTGCAAACCGGCGGAGTCGGGCAGGTACTCGCAGACCGATATCCTCGCGGAACAGGAGATCGACGGTATGCCCCGCCGCCCGCAGCTCATCGCTGATGTAATGCATGAAGCGGGCCATCCCTCCGGTTCGGGTATCCGGCACGTCACCGATGCGAAGGAAGTTCATATGGCTCCTCTAGCATGTTCGTAACCGTTCATCCCCCGGAAACTGGCGCAGCTGACACGCCATGACTTTGCTATGTTGACGGCATGGAGGTGGGAGGCTGCCCTGGATGCCGTGAGCGTGATGCTCACATCGCTGTGTTGGATGCGCGAATCCTCGCCCCTACATACCAAGAATACAAAGAGAACCTGTTGTCATTGAATAATCCAATCATAGTCCCCCAGGACTACGCCATGGTGCAGATCTTCATCATGGGCGGGAAGCGGATACGGGAGGATTTCCGAAACGCGGAAGTGGCAAGCGCCTTCCCATATATCTACCACCCCCCCCGGTTGCACGAATCCACAAGTCCAGCCAATAATCGCCGGGTTTTAGCCAAGGCGAATTCAATACCAGTTGGCCGGATACTTCATCGACATCGGGCAGAGCTGGGATGACAAGACGGGAATCCAGCTGTAACACGACGGAGGACCCGCATATGCCAAAACCTTCCGGTAAGCAAATCTATGTGAGATACGGAGCGTAGGAACAATGGTAGCGCAAGTCCCGGGGGCGTTCGCCGATAGGACGTGCGGGAACGCCCGCCACGATCGTATACGGAGGGACATTTTTGGTAACGACGGCACCGGCGGCGACTGCCGATCCTACGCTCAGCGTAACGCCGGGCAGCACCATCGCGCGGGTCCCGATGAAGACGTAATCCTCGATGACGACCGGCTTTTCCCGCGCCGAGAAATCCGGACAACGGAGGTCATGGTCTGCCGTGAGAATGATCACGTCGGACGAAATCGACACGTTGTCGCCAATCGTTATCCCGCCCCGGTTGTCCAGGCGGCAGTTCTGATTGATGACGCTGTTACGGCCTATGCGAAAATGCCGCCTGCAATCGAA
>DATFNV010000143.1:0-4910 GCA_035266225.1 Gemmataceae bacterium | reverse complement strand
TTTATCCTGTGAAAATGTCCGATGTCCGCTTGCCCACTCCGCTACCCCATCGCGGTGAGAATGGCGTGCAGGACCTTGTCGGGAGGACAGCCACCCTCTTCCCAAGTGGCACGCGGTTGCGACCAACTCCAGCGCTGCTGGGCTGCCGACCCGATAATCCGCACCGCGCCACCTTCAGCCCACGTTACCTCCAGCTGACCGGGCGACAAGGGCTGCGGATTGGCCATCGTCCCGCGATACGTCCTCTTCTGCAAGACGGCCTGGTTTTCCAGGTCGATCACGACCACACGGCACAGACCAGCTGGGCCGATGCCTGGCCTCAACTCAGTCCGACCACACTCCCAAAGTTCGATTCCCGCCTGCTCTTCTGGATTTGGCAGCGGCGGGTAGATATAGGCTTCTTCGACGTCCAGGTCCCCGAGCCGGCTCCCCCGGAACGGCGTCGGAGGTCCGCCCGGGCGGCCGCCGCGGTTAGCTAGCATGTCCCTGGCAATAGGATCGTGCGGCCCGATCACCTTTTTTTCAAACGGGTCCATCCCGAAGCCTTCCTCCTGCATCTTGCGGATTACGGCGTTCACTCGCCGGTACGCCGACCTCGTGGGCCCGTCCTCACCCACGAGGGGAGTTGCCAGGTAAAGGTACCAGTCGCCGCTTTCGCTTTCCTTCACCCAGCCGGCGGCAGTCACGGCAACCTCTTCGTGAGCAAGCCGCTCGATGAGGGTCTGCCCCTCTTTAATCTGCATCTCTACCAGTGCAGCTTGAGCCATGAGAGCACCCCGTGCTTCTTATCAGTAATGGCCTCGTAGAGGTTCTCGGCCTTCGCCTTCGTCGTGCGGGCGTAGCGGCTCTCCTCGGTCCATTCCTTGACGGCATCCCAGTTATCCAGCAGGTCAGGGTCGGCCTTCAAGGAGGCCTCGAAGTCAGCCTTGAGCCCCGCAAGGTCGAGGAGTTGCGGCAGATTGTGCGTCCAGCACTTCTCGGCAAATTTCTTGTCGGGAAACTCCTCCGACTTCATCAGTTTGGCGATGCAGGCCTTCAACGCACATTCCACGGCGTACCCAGCCAGGTAGTAGCCCGCTGACCAGTGATGAGCGACAAGGAGTACCTTGGCATCGCTAATTCGCTCTTTCGCGAGCCTCTGTAGCTCGGCCCTGTTCACCGCAGTGCCCCCGCCGCCCTGAATACCCACGCCATTGTACCAGAAAAGAAAACCGGACGCAGTTCGATTTGCCGCCCCGCACCGCTGGGTGCCGGCCGGCGGCGGCGCCGGTGCCGGACGAAGAAAAAGGTGTCAGGAACCTTTTTGTGTCTCTTCATCTGAAAAAGGTTCTTGACACCTTTTTTTCTCCAATGGCTGCCGCTGCTGGCCGCCTGGGTGGTCGCGCTGTTCGCCGCCGGCCTGCTTGGTGTCGTCCGCCACCGGGTCATCGACCCCGCCCGTCCCGAGACGTGGCCGGCCCCGCGGGCGAGCGCCCGCTGGCGCCGGAGGCCCGGCGGCTCGACCTGTGGAACAGCTACGCGCTCCCACTGGCCCTGTGCGCCTTGCTCGGCGTCGAATGGCTCGTTCGGCTGCTGAAGGGGTACGTGTGATTCTGGCGTTATCGTTGCCCCGGCCGGGCTGAGCGGGTAGGCTGGTTGCTGCGGGTCAGGCGGAAGGACCGGCACCAATGCCGCGACCGTCGCGCCGCGGCCGCAACCGAGGACGGGAGCCATGAGCAGCAGCGAACGACCCGCGATCCTCGTCGTCGATGACGAAGGGGAGATCCTTTATTCCCTGCGCGGACTTCTCCGCAAGGAATACGACTTCCACGCCGCCCAGAGCGGCTACGAGGGGCTGCAGGTTGTGGACCGGACGCCGGTCCACGTCGTCGTCGCCGACCAGCGTATGCCGGAGATGACGGGGGTGGACTTCCTGGCGCAGGTGCGGGCCCGCTATCCCGACGTCACTCGGCTGCTCCTCACCGGCTACGCCGACCTGCCGGCGGTGATCGATGCCATTAACGAGGGGCACGTCTTCCGCTACATCACCAAGCCGTGGGACCAGGACGCGCTGCGGCTGGTGCTGCGCGAGGCGTGCGAGGAGCACGACCAGGTCGCGGAGCGCCGCCGGCTGCTGACCGACCTCAACGCCTACCTGGGGCGCTGCCTGGAATTGCTAAAGGGACTCCAGGAGGGCAGCCGGGGCACGCTCACCCCCGAGGCACGGGCGGAGGCCGAGCAACTGACCCAGGGCGGGACGGCGCTGCTGGGGCGGATTGGTCCGGCGCTCCGGTAGCCCGCGCGATCATCTGTCACCCCGGCCGCGCAATGCCCAGTTTCCTCATCTTCGACTGCAGCGTCGTCCGCTTCAGCCCCAGCCGCGCCGCCGCCCCCGACGGGCCGCCGATCCGCCACCGGGTTTCGCGCAGCACAGCCAGGATGTGCTCTCGCTCCGCTTCGGCCAGGGTCGCCGCCCCGTCCGTTTCCGGCGCCGCAATCGGCTTCAAGTCCGCCGCCGCCACGCGCAATTCGTTCCCCGGCGACAGCAGCACGCTGCGCTCGATGAAGTTCGACAGCTCGCGCACGTTCCCCGGCCACGGGTAGCGCGTCAGCGCCGCCATCGCCTCCGCCGGGATCGACGCGATGCGCTTGTTCAATCGCCGCGAGTGCTGCTCCACGAAGTGGCGAACCAGCAGCGGGATGTCCTCGGGCCGCTCGCGCAAGGGCGGCAGCGTCAGCGGGAAGACGTGCAGCCGGTAGTACAGGTCGTTGCGGAAGCGCCCCTCGGCGACCATGCGCGCCAGGTCGCGGTTGGTCGCGGCCACCAGCCGCACATCGACGCGCTGCGTCCGCGTGCCGCCGAGGCGCTCGAACTCCTGCTCCTGCAAGACGCGCAGCAGCTTCGGCTGCAGCTCCGGGGGGATATCGCCAACTTCGTCGAGGAACAAAGTCCCCTGATGGGCCAACTCGAAGCGGCCGACCTTCTGGCTGACGGCCCCGGTGAATGCCCCCTTCTCGTGGCCGAATAGCTCGCTCTCCAGCAGGCCGCTGGGGATGGCGGCGCAGTTCAGCTTCACGAAGGTGCGCTCGCGGCGGCGGCTCAGGTCGTGCAGGGCACGGGCGATCAACTCTTTGCCCGTGCCCGTCTCCCCCTGGATCAGCACAGTCGAATCGCTCGGCGCCACGATGCGCACCTGCTTGAGCACCTCGCGGAGGCTACGGCTGTAGCCGACGATCTCCGCGGGGTTGTGCTCGGTGCGGATCTCCTCTTCGAGGTAGTTTTTTTCGTCGGCGAGCTTGTTCTTTAGGTCGGCGATCTGCCGGTAGGCCAGGGCGTTTTCGACCGCCAGGGCGATCTGCCCGCCGACCTGGCCGAGCAATTCCACCTCGGTCCCGGTGAACGCGGCCTCCTTGATGCGGCCGACGTTCAGCGTCGCCAGCACCCGGCTGCCGGAAATCAGCGGCACGCAGCACAAGAAGCGCATCCCCTCAGCGACGTGGGCGCGAGCGATCTCTGAGTCGAGGCGCTCCAGGGCGGCGCGGTCCAGGACGATCGGCCGGCGGGCCGCCAGCGATTGGCTGGCGGGGGCCCCCTCGAAGGGCGCCTCGCGCTCCTGCAGCAGCAACCCCTTGCCCCCGGGGAAGTCCAGGGCGTGGACGCGCCAGGTGTGCCGGGCCTCGTCGTACATGGCCAGGCTGGCGTAGTCCTGCTGCAGGACGCGCCGCAGCGAGGCGGCGATGGGGCGGAACAGGTCGCGCAAGTCGAGGTGCGAGACGACGGCGTTGTTGACCTCCAGCAGCAGCCGCAGTCGGTCGCGCTCCTCGGCCAGCTTCTGCTGGTAGCCCTGCGCCTCCTGGAAGTTGAGGGCGTTATCGACGGCGACGGCCGCCGCCGGGCCACCTGCTGGAACAGGTGCATGTCCGGCCCGTCGTAGGTCCGCGGCTGGCGGCTGGCGAAGTTGATCGTCCCCAGCCGCCGCTGCGCCGTCGTCAGCGGCAGGTAGTAGCCCGAGCGCATGCCGTAGCCGCGCCACACTGGCGTGACGCGCGGGAAGCGCGTCTCCTGCTCGTAGTCGGCGATGACCATCGGCTGCTGTGTCTGCCACACCCAGCCGCCCGGCGACTCGGCCGGCGCGGTGTTGGGGCCGAGGCGAACGCTCTCGGTCTGCCCCGACTCCATGATGTGCAGTCGCATGACGTTCTCGGTCGGGACGTGCAGCACGACGGTAATGAAGTCGAACGGGACGACGAGGCGCAGGCGCTGCGCCAGGTCGTGGAACAGTTCCGGGAGGTCGCCGTGACGAGTGATCGACTCCAGCACGCCGAGCAGAGCTTCGTAGCGCTGCAGGGCGTCGGCGTCGGCGGGGTCGGGGGTCATGGGCTTATTCTAGGGCGGAGGCAAAGGAGGTGTTGTTCGAGTAATTGCTCAGAGTCTCTGGGTGAATCTCAACAGCGCGTGGCGCAAGTCATTCATTGAAAATGAGTTACGACCGCTAACATCAGGCATGATTGTATTTTCTACTAACCTTCTGAGCAATTACTTGTTCGACCCCTGCCGGCTTGCCCGACAAGTGAAGCCGGTCGCCAGCTAGTGGGTCATCAATCTTCGATTGACGGGTAGTCGAAACCGTAATGCATTGTGCTACCGCTACTTGCGTCTGTAGGAACCCGTCAATCGAAGATTGACCGACCACCAGACCCAGAACAAGCGTGACCCCCGGCGCGGCCGGGGTGTTGACGGTCGAGGTGTATCGGCGGAGCATCAGCGCTGCCACCCAAAGGGGCCGGATGTAGAGTCGAGAGGTGGCGCGGTAGTTTAGGGGAGCCTTGCGTGTTGCCGGCCCTTTCGGTTGCCGGTGCCCGAGTATCACCCCATGCCCCGTTTCCACCTCCCGCTCATCGAACCGGACAGGCGGATTTCCCGCATCCGG